>JAICQL010000029.1 GCA_025937895.1 Polyangiaceae bacterium
CGTGAAGTCGTCGAGCACCAGCAGAGACACGGCGTGCCTGGGCAGTGAGAACTCGAGGCGTGCGCTGCCTTGCTCGATCGCCACGACGGGGGGCTCACCTTCCAGCTCGGCGAGAGCGCTGGCAGCCTCCAGCAGAGCATACTGCTCGGCGCTGGGTGCAGGCGGCGAGCCAAGCCGGAGCCAGGCCGTGTACACGTTGGAGTGGGTCTGGTCGACGCGGTAGTGCCTCAGCCGGGCGTGCCCAGCAGTCGGCGGCAGCCCGTTGAGCACGAGCTCGACGGTCGCCTCGGGCCCCGGCAAGGCCGCGTCGTGATAGTGCCAGACCAGTACCGCCAGGCGTGAGCCGCTGCGGCTCGCGAGCACTCCGACATCCGCATCATCGCGCACCCCGTGTTCGAGCAGCTGCGCGAGGGGGACGGCCGCGCTGCTGGTCGCGGGCAGGCGCTCGCTGCCCAGCTGCGCAAACATTCGAAAGACATTGAACACCGCCAGCGGCAGCCCGTTGCTGGCCACCTGGCGAAAGCCTGCAAAATACGGCTGCTCGGCGAACGTGAACGCCCAGGTCACAGCGCCTTCCAGCTGGATGCCATGCAAGGCCGCGAGCTCCAGCTTGCGCGGGAACGCCGCAGCCGTATAGCTCGCGTACAGAACGCCGTTGCGATAGTCGTACTCCTTGCCGGTGCACGCAGCGCAGCCCTCGGGGTCTGACTCGCCAATGATCACTGGCTTGCTGCGCAGCTCCGGGTAGCTCGCGAAGCGCGCGAACGCCGTGTCTATCGTGCGCAGCTGGTGCGCGAGGCCCATGTGCAGCTGGCCAGCGATCGTCTCCGGCTTGCCCTTGGCATGAAAGGCCAGGTAGTCGAGCGGGGTGCCACGCTCACCGGTGGCGTAGTTCCTGCCGTGCAGGGCGTGCTCCAGGAACTTCTGCATGAACTCCCCGCCGTCGCCGGCCGTGTGGGGCCCACCCACGCGCGCGCCGGGCAAGGCCCGCCGCACGGCGGCCATGGCATGGTCGTTGAGCTCGAAGAACTCCTCGGGCGTACCGCTCCAGTAGCCGAGGTTCGGCTCGTTCCAGGTCTGCCACCACCAGGTCTCCACCTCCTGCGCGCCGTACACGTCGACGCAGTGCTGGGTCCAGCGGTACACGAGCTCTCCCCACCGCCGATAGTCCTTGGGTGGATACGTCCAGCCCGTGAACAGCTCCGCTGGCCACGAGTGACGGTATGGCTCGGGGCGGCGCGAGAGCGCCTGGGGCATGAAGCCGATCTCCACCAGCGGCTTTACACCGCGCTGCAGGCCCGCCGCGAGGATGCCATCGACGATCGTCCAGTCGTACACGGGAGTGCCGTTCGGCTCCGTGTAGGCGTTGGTCGAGCCCCACTTGAGCGCCGGCGTACCGTCACCCGTGGTGAGCAGATTGTGCGCTCGAAAATACATCTGCCCTGGTGCCAGCGAGCCGAGCTCGCCGAGCAGCTTCTGCCCCTCGCTGGTCGTGGCGTAGTTCGGCTCGTCTGCGCCGAAGTAGCGCCACGGGCGCGGCAGGGTGCCGCTGGGCTGCGCCGCGTCCACCTGCACCCGAGCCCGAAACCCGCTCGGCACACCCGCCGCACACGCACTACCAGCCAGCATCAAGAGCACCGGCGCTACCTCCTTCATGCCGGTCCTTCATTCCCCACGCGCCAGCGAGTTGCAACGAGCTTGCTCCTGATCCGCGTGGTGGCTCTTGGCCAGCGCTCGTTTTGCGGTCTGTGCAATGTGGAATTGCGTCACGAGACCCTGGGCGCCCGGAGTAAGGTCAAGCTATTCGCACCTCCGAGGAGCTCACATGACCAGCGACGCAGCGTTCTGGAATGACATTGCCGAGAAGTACTCGAAGAAGCCCGTGCCCGACCCGGCCGCATTCGAGCGAAAGATCGCCGTCACCAAGGCCTTGATGAGCCCGACCGACGTCGTGCTCGACATCGGCTGCGGCACTGGCTCCCTCGCGCTCCGGCTCGCGCCCGGCGCCGCGCACGTCCACGGCCTGGACGTGTCGAGCGAGATGATCCGCATCGCCCGAGACAAGGCCAGCACCGCCGGGCTCACTAACGTGACCTTCCACATTGGCCCCTTCGATCACAGCTTCAGCGCGCTCGAGGCGGGGAGCTTGCGCGGCATCTGTGCCTACAACCTGCTGCACCTGGTCGAAGATCTGCCCGCGGCTCTGGCTCAGATCCATCGCTTGCTGGCGCCCGGCGGATTCTTCGTCTCGTCCACCGCCTGCCTCGGCGAGTCACGTATTCCCTTCGGGCCGCTGCTCGCGCTGCTGCGCCTGATCGGCAAGGCGCCGCGGGTGAAGGTATTCAGCAAGCGCACCCTGGAAGACGAGATGAAGCGAGCCGGCTTCATCGATCTCTCCCGGCCCGACGTTGGTGCGAAGGGCAACATCGCCTTTCTCGTCGCGCATCGGTCACACTGAGCAGCGCCTCATTCTGACGGAGCATCGAGCGCGGAGAGAAGACCAGAAATACAGACAGCGCCTGGCGTCAGAAGCGACAGCTAAAGGCTGCGGGCGCAGCCAAAAAAGCCTGCCGCCCGCAAGAGCAGGCGCTGTGCCAACTTTGCTCGCGCGCCGCTCCCGGCGCGAGGCGTCTTCGTACGGCAGCGACGGCATCCCGAGGTTTACAAGTCGCGGCGATGGATCCAGAACGTGGCCGAGAAAGGTAGGTCACGTGCGAATCGATTCATCCATCATCCTCTCCAGCCTTCGACCGCTCGCTCTGGGCATGTCTGCGCTCCTCGCCTCCGGCTGCCTGCCGCAGCCGGCAACCACGCCGGACGCCGAGGCCTCCGCCCAGGGCGCTGCGCCCGTCGCCCCGGCGCCCCCATCGCCGGAAGAGGCTGCGCAGAGCGTCGCGCGGCAGCGCGCGCAGACCTGGCTGCAGCTGGTGGATGGCGGCCAATACGACGCGAGCTGGGACGCGGCGGCAGTCATCTTCCAGTCGTCGACGACCAAGGAGCAGTGGAACACGGCGCTGCAGCGAGCGCGAGGGGCGCTCGGCGCGCTCAGCTCACGCGAGCTCCAGGCCTCCGAATACAAGACCGCCGTGGAGGGCGCGCCGGAGGGCAAATACGTCGTCGTCTACTATACGTCCGCGTTCGCGGAGAAGCCGAGCGCGCGAGAGATCGTGACCTTGCGACAGGCGACGGACGAATCCTGGAAGGTAGCCGGCTACTTCGTCCAGTGAAGAGCCGCAACGCGGCAGCTGCCCGAGGCTGCCGCGTCACCTTGGTGGAGGCGCTCACGGCTGACGGGTGCACCACCGGTGCTCACTGCACGCTGAGCTCCTCCACCCAGACCAGCTCGCACGCGCCGTTTCCGCTATCGGCCCTGGTGAGCGAGCTGCGCCAGTGGAAGCCCCCATCATCGCGAGCTTCGACCAGGTATCCGCTGAGGCGGACGAGGTGTCCAGGCCGGAGCCGCCCGATGGCCTTTGCGATGGCCGGAGTTGCGGCGATGAGGTGCATGTTCGCGCTCGAGGTCACGATCTCCTGGCGGGGGATGGGCGGCGAGCCCTCGTAGCGCCAGAAGTAGAACCGGCCACCCTGAGTGATCTCGAGCCGACTCAGAACCTCTTCATCCGACATGCGCCCCCAGCCGAACGCGACATCCACAGGGACGAGGCTGTCGCCACCCCAGCAGCAGTAGCTCTCCACCCCGAGCACGCGCGCCTCCAGCTCGAACGAGGCGAGCGCGCGCAAAGCGAAGCCAGCCTTGGTAAATTGGAGCGCCTCGTCCGGGTCGAGCGCCTCCTGGACGGGTACCTGCGGCGCGATGATGCCCGGCCCGCGCTCGATGGGCCGTGCCAGAACGAAGCGATCGAATGCGAGCCACGCCGATACCAATCCGAGCACGGCAGCAAGCGCGCGCAGCATCACCACTGCGGACGGCAAGCAGGTCGTGGACTTGAATTCCTCCATTCCACGGCAGCTGGCGCACGGCTTGCCCGCGCATCGCGGGCGCGGCGCTCAGCGGGCACATCCTGGCGCCGCACGTCTGCGAACGACGCCGAGCCCACCACCCGCGCAGCGCGGATCATCCCCGCCCGGAGCGCTCCGAGCGCTCGCATGCGCAAGGCCCGGTTTCGGGTGCTCCGAGAGGAACGCCGGCCTGCGCCACCGGCGCCTCCGGAGAGCCGAAGCGGACTTGCCTCGAGCTGCGGCTAGGCTGACCGCCGCTCTGCCCACAGACTCGAGCCCAGCTTGGCGAGCGCAGCCAGGAGCAGCACGGGGCCGAGGTTGGAGAGCAGGTTGATGGCCAGGTTCTCGGAGGGGCCGCTCGGCGCCAGGATCAAGTTGCCGAGCACCATCCACAGCGCGGAGCCGGCGAGCAGGTAGCCGACCCAGGTCTGCTGGAGCTTGCTCCGAAGCAGTGGCACCGCGAGCAGCACGGCTCCTGCCAGCCACGCCAGTAGCGCAATGGCAAAGACGATGGCAAAGCCAGGCGGCAGGGGCGCGTCCGCCGCGACGAGGGCAGGTGCGCTCTGAGCCAGCCAGGGCAGGATGAGCAGGCTGTACAGGCTCAGGAACACGCCGAAGAAGAGCCAGGCGACGGCGATGCACAGGACCCCGATCAAGCCGAGCAGGCCTGTGGAGGCCGCGACGCCCGCGTACAGCGCTGGCAAGCACAGCAGGACCAGGATGGCGCCCAGGACGCCGAGCGCGTTGATGGGGAGCCAGCTGCCCTGCAGCGCAAAGACAGCTGGCTCTACGCCTGCAGTGACCAGCGACCTGAGCAACACGTGCACGACGAACAGGGCGGCGCCGATCAGCAGTCCGAGCCCGCCCACGGAAGAGCGCTGCGAAGGAGTCATTGGCTTCGTTTACGGCGTCTCGCGGTCGCTGCCGAAAGGATCGTGCCGGCGTCTCAGCGCGCCCCAGTCTCGATAGCTGACTACCGCTGCTGCGCTTTGCATCGCCAGCACACAGGTGGTGTTCTGGAGCTTCACGCAGCCCGCCAATGGGCGACGGAGTACTGGACCCAGCTACCGTCCAACTGGCGCGAAGTGCGGCGAAACTGGGAATACTCCCACGCGGCGAGCGCGGTGCGGAATCTGGCGGCGTTCGTGCTGGTTGGGCTGGCACTGACTATCCCGGGGAGGCGCCCTGGTCGCCTCTCCTTCGCCGCTCAGCAAGGTCAGAGCAAGAGCCCGTCAGCCGTGCTCCAGCACCCACGGTCGGCTGCCATGGGAGACTTGCAGCGCTGGTCTGCTCGGGTGCTGCAGTGGCGCGAGGGCGCGCTCGCGCGGCCGCGACCTGGCCGCGCGCTGGCGCAGCTGGGGAGCGTGCTGGCTCTGCTCGTTGCGGTCGCGTGCGATGCGGCTAGCGCGGGGCACGAGCGCCGTGTGGGTGGTGCTGAGCACGCGCCGCGCGGCGCCTGCACACGCCGGACACGCTGCGGGTTCTGCGGAGCGCAGCATGGGGCGCTCCGCCTCGAAGAGACCATGTTGGTCGCACTGGTATTCGTAGATGGGCATCGTGGGAGAGCTCCTTCAGCCCGCGGTCGAGAGATCGATACCCGCCGGGATCATGCGCCTGGGGGGAACACCGCTGGGACGGATGTCGAACTTGAAGATGTCCGTGGGCAGGGCCAAGGTGGCGCAGGCGTTGGGAATGTCCACGATGCCACTGATGCGGCCCTCCACCGGCGCCGTGCCCAGGATGGCGTACGCCTGAGCACCGGAGAAGCCAAACTTCTTCAGGTACGCGATGGCGTTCAGGCATGCCTGGCGATAGGCGACATGCACGTCCAGGTAGTGCTGCTTGCCCTCTTCATCCACGCTGATGCCCTCGAAGATCAGGTAATTGGAGTACCTGGGCTCCAGCGGGCTGGGCTGGAAGATCGGATTCTGCACGCCGTACATGGCCATGCCGCCCTTGATCAGGTTGACCCGGATGTCCAGGTAGCCCGCCATCTCGATCGCGCCGCAGAAGGTGATCTCCCCGTCACCCTGCGAGAAGTGGATGTCACCCATGGAGAGCCCGGCGCCCTTCACGTAGACGGGGAAATACACGGTCGAGCCGCGCGACAGGTTCTTGATGTCGCAGTTGCCGCCGTGCTCGCGCGGTGGCACCGTGCGTGCGGCCTCCAGAGCGGCGGCGCGCGCCTGGGCAGCAGGCATCCGGCCCAGATGCGCCGTCTCGGCGTAGGGCAGGGCGCACAGCGGCGGTACGCGCTCGGGGTTGGTGTCGAACAGCGCGCGCTCGCGCGTGTTCCACGTGTCCAGCAGCTCCTTCGAGGGCAAGCAGCCGATCAGGCCCGGGTGCATGATGCCGGCAAACTCGACCCCCGGGATGTGACGCGAGTTGGCGTAGATGCCGCTGAAGCCCCAGCACGCCTTGCGCGCCTCCGGGTAGTGATTGGTCAGGAACCCGCCCCCGTTCTCCTTGGCAAAGATGCCGGTGAAGCCCCACTGCGAGCTGGCGAGCACGCCCACGTCCAGGATGTCGACCTGCAGCAGATCGCCGGGCTCCGCGCCCTTCACTCCGATCGGACCGCTCAGGTAGTGCACCTTGGTCAGGTCGACCACCTTGATGTCATGGGCCGAGTCGTCATCTTTGATCTGCCCTCCCGTCCAGTCCACACACTCGACCCGGAACTGCTCGCCCGGCTTCACCCAGGAGACGATCGGAATGTCCGGGTGCCAGCGGTTGTGCAGCACATCTTGCTTGGTGGGCGAATCGCCGGTGTCTACGCTGATCAAGGTATCCATGTTCTTGTCTCCGGGTAGCGGGGAGGGGGAGCGGCGGCTGCAGGCTCCGGGATGGAGGGCAGCGCCCTAGATGCTGAGCAGGCGCGCGACCGCCCTTTCGTCGATGTCCTTGCCGGCGCTCTCGTGAATGAAGTGGCCGCGATCGATGACCAGCACGCGGTCAGCGATGGCCAGGGCGAAGCTGAGCACCTGCTCGGACACCACGATGGTGAGGCCCTGTTCGTCGCGGATGGTGCGCAGCACCTCCGCCAGCTGCTTGATGATGGAGGGCTGGATGCCCTCCGTCGGCTCATCCAGCAGCAGCACGCGCGGGTGGCTGGCCAGCGCGCGAGCGATGACCAGCTGCTGCTGCTGTCCGCCGGACAGGTTGCCGCCGCGGCGCTTGCGCATGTCCCAGAGCACGGGAAAGTAGCGGTACAGCGCCTCGGGCGGCTGCTCGCCAGCCGAGCGAAGCCCGGTGATGATGTTCTCCTCGACGGTCAGCTTGGGGAACACCATGCGCCCCTGCGGCACGTACGCCAGCCCTTCCATCACGCGCTCGTACGGCTCGCGCTGGCTCAGCTCTTTGCCGCCCAGCACGATGTTGCCCTGGCGCACGGGCAAGAGGCCGATCAGCGCCTTCATCAGGGTGGTCTTGCCCATGCCGTTCAGGCCCAGGATGGCCACGATCTCTCCCTGTTGTGCGCTCAGCGACAGCCGGCGGATCACCTGGCTCTGCCCGTAGGCGACGGAGATGCCCGTGACGTCGAGCAAGGCTGCGCTCTCGGGCGCGGCAGCCGGGCTGCTCTCGATTGCTTCAATGGCCGAGATAGACATCGATCACCTTTGCGTCGTTCTTCACCGTGCTCATCTTTCCCTCGGCCAGGCGCTTGCCCTGATGCAGCACCGTGACGGTGTCCGCGATGCTCTCCACGAACTTCATGTCGTGCTCCACCACCAGCACCGCGCGGCCCTGGCACATGCGCCGCAAGAGCTCCGCGGTCTTCTCACGCTCGGGCACGCTCATCCCGGCGACAGGCTCGTCCAGCATCATCAGCTCCGGGCTCTGCATCAGCAACAAGCCGATCTCCAGCCACTGCTTCTGCCCGTGCCCCAGCTCCTCCGCCCGGTCCTGCAGGCGATCTTGCAGGTAGATGAGCTCCGCCACCTCCTGCACCCGCTCCACCACGGCCGGCGTGCGCCGGCAGCGCAGCGCGCCCCACCAGGTGCGGCGCGAGGGGTACGCCATCTCCAGGTTCTCGAAGACCGTGAGCTCCTCGTATACGGAGGGCGTCTGGAACTTGCGCCCGATGCCCGCCTGCACGATCTCGTGCTCGCGCAGGCTCGTGAGCTCCTGACCCTTGAACTTGACCTGCCCCTGGCTGCAGCGCGTCTTGCCGGAGATCAGATCCAGCAAGGTGGTCTTGCCGGCGCCGTTGGGGCCGATCAGCGCGCGGATCTCGCCGCTGTCCACGTACAGGATCAAGTCATCCACGGCCTTGAAGCCGTCGAACGACACGCTCAGCTGCTCCACCTCGAGCAGGTGTGGGGTGCCCATCATTGCGGCACCTCGTGGTGGGGCTGGCTGGGAGCGTTGGTGGCAGCCTCCAGCGCGGGCCATGCCGGCTGCACCGTGGGCAAGGCGCCCAGCCCGGGCCAGCGCACCCTGGTGAGCTGGAGCAGCCGCGCGGGCCAGCGGCGCAGATCGAGCCCGGCGAGCCCGTTGGGGAAGGCCATCACCACCAGGATGAACAAGCCGCCCAGCAGGAACAGCCACAGCTCCGGCAAGCTCTCGGAGAAGAAGGTCTTGCCGTAGTTGAGCAGCAGGCTGCCGTAGATGGCGCCGAGCAGTGATTGCCGCCCGCCCACGGCGGTGGCGATCACGATCTCGATCGAGGGCACGATGCCCACGAACGACGGCGACATGAAGCCCACGACCAGGGTGAACATCGCTCCGCCCAGGCCGGAGACGACCGCCGCGAGCACGAAGGCAAACACCTTGAGGTTGGCGGTGTCGTAGCCGGTGAAGCGCACCCGCTCCTCCTTCTCCCGCAGCGCGATCAAGAGGCGGCCCAGCCGGCTCTGCAGCACCCAGCTGGACAGCGCCACCACCCCGAGCAGCAGCCCGGCGCACACGTAGTACAGCACCAGGCGCGCCGAGTCGGTGCGGATGTCCCAGCCCAGCAAGGTCTTGAGATCGGTGATGCCGTTGACCCCACCGGTGTAGCCTTGCTGCCCGATGATCAAGATGGTGAGCACGCTGGCGATGGCCTGGGTGATGATGGCGAAGTACACACCGCCCACCCGCCGCTTGAACATGGCGAGCCCGATCACCAGCGCCAGCAGCCCCGGTAGCAGCATGACTGCCAGCAAGGTGAAGGCGAAGCTGTGGAAGGGTACCCAGAAGAAGGGCAGGGCGGTGAGCTGGTTCCAGTCCATGAAGTCGGGGATGCCCGGGGTGGACTGGATGGCGGTGCTGGCAGGATCTGAGGCCTCCAGCTTGAGGAACATGGCCATGGCGTAGCCACCGAGGCCGAAGAACACGCCCTGGCCCAGGCTCAAGATGCCGCCTTTGCCCCAGCACATCACCAGGCCCACCGCGGGAAAGGCGTAGCTCAGGTACTTGCCGATCATGCCCAGGCGGAAGCTGCTGAGGGTGAGCGGAAAGATCACCAGCAGCAGCAGCGCGGTGGCCAGAAACTGCCAGTGCTGGCGCGACCAGGCCCGGAGCGCAGCGAGGCGCGGCGAGCGTGCGAGCAGCGAAGGCGGCCCAGATTCGGGAGTAAGGTCGGCCATGTTCAACGGCTCACCTTCAGGGTGAACAGCCCCTCGGGGCGCACCATCAAGAGCACGATCACTGTCATCAAAGTCAGCACCTTGGCCATCGACCCCGTCAGGAAGAACTCTGTCGTGGCTTGCGTCTGGGCGATGCTGAAGGCTGAGGCGATGGTGCCGATCAGGCTCTCCGCCCCGCCAAACACCACCACCAGGAAGGTGTCCACGATGTACAGCGAGCCGCTGGTGGGCCCGGTGGAGCCGATGGTGGTGAAGGCTGCGCCGGCGATGCCCGCCAGGCCGCAGCCCAGCGCGAAGCTGCCGCGGTCCACGCGCCGGGTGTTGATGCCGGCGGCGCCGCTCATGGCGCGGTTCTGGGTGGTGGCGCGCACGCGCACCCCCCAGCGCGTCTTGAACAGCGCCAGAAAGAGGCCAGAGGTGAGCGCCAGGGTGAGCCCCATCACCAGCAGGCCATTGATGGGGATGTCGATGCTCTCCGTGGGCCGCAGCGAGCCCATCAACCAGTCCGGCAGCTTGGCGCTGACCTCCCGCGCGCCGAACAGTGAGCGAAAGAGTTGCTGCAGGATCAAGCTCAGGCCCCAGGTGGCCAGCAGGCTGTCCAGCGGGCGCCGGTACAGGTGCCGGATCATCAGGTGCTCCACCAGGAGCCCGAGCAGCGCCGCAAACACGAAGGAGAGCGCCAGCGCCAGGAAGAAGTACGACCCTTGCAGCGCCGGCAGCCAGCGCGAGCTGATCTCGGACAGCACGAAGGTCGTGTAGGCGCCCAGGGTCAGGAACTCGCCATGCGCCATGTTGATGACCCCCATCTGGCCAAAGATGATGGCGAGCCCCAGCGCCATCAGCAGCAGCACGGCGAACGTGCTCAGGCCGTTGAAGCCCTGCATCAGGGCGATCGAAAATAGCTCGGACACCGAATTCACTGGTGGTCTCCTCGAGTCAAAGGGAGCAGAGAAAGGACCGGGGGTTCAGGCGGCGCGCGCACCGCTCACTGGTAGCCTTCGGGGAACGGGTTGGGCTCGATCAGGCCCGACTCGTACAGCACCTTGAACTGCCCGCTCTCCTCCACCTGTCCGACCCTCAGCTTGCTCCACAGGTGGTGGTTTGCGTGCACCTTCACGTAGCCCTCGGGCGCCGTCGTCAGCTCGAGCTCGGGCGATGCGGCCACCACCTTGTCCACCTCGAAGCTGCCCGCCTTCTCCACTGCCGCCTTCCACAGCCAGGGCCCGAGATACGCGGCCTGGGTCACGTCGCCGATGACCGATTTCTCGCCGTACTTGTCCTGGAAGGCTTTGACGAACGCCTTGTTGTTGTCGTTCTCCAGGCTCTGGAAGTACTTCATCGCCGCGTAGAAGCCGACCATGTTCTCCCCGCCGATGCCGAGCAGCTCGTCCTCTGTGACCGAGATCGTCAGCAACGTCTGCTTGTCGGCGGTGATGCCCGCAGCCTTCATCTGCTTGTAGAACGAGACGTTGCTGCCGCCCACCACGATGGCGTACACGGCGTCCGGCTTCTGCAGCTTGATCTTGTTGATGAGCGAGCCGAACTGCGTGTGACCGAGCGGGTAGTATTGCTCGTCCACCACCGTGCCCTTCAGCACCTTCTCGATGTGCTTGCGAGCGATCTTGTTGGACGTGCGCGGCCAGATGTAGTCGGAGCCGATCAGGAAGAAGGTCTTGGCACCCTTCTCCTTGTGCAGCCAGTCGAGGCCGGCGATGATCTGCTGCGTCGCCTCCTGGCCGGTGTAGAAGACGTTCTTCGACTGCTCCAGGCCCTCGTAGAAGGTGGGATAGTAGAGCAAGCCGTTCTCGCGCTCGAACACGGGCAACACCGCCTTGCGTGAGGCGGACGTCCAGCAGCCAAACACGGCGGCCACCTTGTCGTTGACCAGGAGTTTGTTGGCCTTCTCGGCGAAGGTGGGCCAGTCGCTGGCGCCGTCCTCCTGGATGATCTCGATCTTGCGCCCCAGGATGCCGCCCGCCTGGTTGATCTGCTCGATGGCCAGGCGCTCCGCCTGGATCGAGCCCGTCTCGCTGATGGCCATCGTGCCGGTGGCGCTGTGCAGCTGTCCCACCGTCACCACCGTGTCGGTGACGGCCAGCGCGCGTGGCCCGGCGCTGGAGGGTGCGGGCGCCGCCGCCGAAGCGATCGCCACGCCTTCTACCTTGGTGTCCTTGCTGCAGCCCAGGAGCGGGCTTGCCAGCAGGAGCGAGATGCCGACGAGCAAGCTAGCCCAGAGGCTGGAGCCCGCCGCTGGTGGG
This sequence comes from Polyangiaceae bacterium, assembly GCA_025937895.1. Taxonomy (GTDB): domain Bacteria; phylum Myxococcota_A; class Polyangia; order Polyangiales; family Polyangiaceae; genus SZUA-265. Next base: position 11,786 of record JAICQL010000029.1, read on the forward strand.
GAAGAGCAGGGCCTGTGCTGAAGATGGGTGGACATTGGCTGGACCTTTCATGGAAGGAATGGCTTTGCCGCCCGCGGGCGCAGCTCTGGCAAGACGCTCGAAGCGAGCGTCTTGCTGCGCCTTGCTGCTGCGACGGCAGCAGGCGGTCGGCGGGCAGACGGGTGAGGGCGCGCGCTGACCAGAGCAGCGCGGCGTGGGGCTGAAGTCTCAGCGCTGCGAATCGCCAGTGGGCGAGGCAAGCGCCAGAAGCGTCTTCATCATCGTTAACGGGGAGTCTCGCCGCGCTCTGTTTCTCGCTCGTCTGCGCGACGTGACTCGACCGTAAATCTTCGCGCACTACGTGGCACCGGCGCGCAGGTAGCTCACCCTCGACTTACTCGAGCACAAAAATCGTGGCAGCGCGCGCTGCGGAGCCCGAAGCGATCCGGGCCGAAGGCGTGGAAGTTTCAGCAGCGTACGCGCGGGCTCGCTCCGGCCGCCATGTGCACCCGAGCGTATCCAGCACCGCTCGACGGCAGGGCGTTCACGGTTGTCGCCGATGCCGCCAGCCGTAGCACCGGTGAAACAACGCGCGGCCGTGACAGCGCAGAGCGGGCCTCATCGGTCGCTTCAGCACCCGCGCCCCGCGGAGCAAACTAGCGCCCGCGCAACGCGGAACAACCCGGGCCGGCCGCGGGCGGCGTTCCCGGGTTGTGGCTCGCTGGCGGGGGTAGCCGGCTGTCAATACGTGTAGCGCAGGATGTTCGCGGTGAAGTTGGTGTAGAAGACAGCCACGAGCACCTCGCCATCCCCCGCCACCACATCGTGGACGCTGGACACGCCGGTGATGCAACCCAGCTGTCGTGGTGCCGACCCCACTTCGTAGACATGCACCCGAAAACCGTCCGCCTCCGGGTCAAACTCCGTGAGCGCCCATACGCCATCGTTGCTGCGCAGCTCCGGCATCGTCGTGAAGCGCGAGAGGCGCTCGCGCTGTGACCCGTCCACGGCGACACGGAAGACGCCGTACGAATCCAGATCGGTGAAGTCGCTGCTAGCGATGATCAGGGACTCGTCGTCCGCCGCTACCACCTTGCCGCCAAAGCGCTCGTCTGCGCTCACGGAGTCGACGCTGCCATCATCGAGATTGATGATGCGCTGGACGGTGCTGCGATCGGCAGGGTCGCTGCTGCGCTCATCGATGAAAGCCAGATTGCCCGCCACGATGGGCACGTCCAGCCGGCCCGCGCTCGAATAGAGCTCGGTGGGCTCGGCAGCTGGCGAGCGCCAGCTCGTCCGGCGCGCACGATAAGTCCGCGTGAGCGGAGCGGCGGTGGACACGCCCTCGCGCTGCACCCGGGCATCGACCCAGTACACCTCGTCCCCCACGATCCTCGCCCCGAGGATCTCATAGAACACCAGATCCTCAGGCGGCGCGGGGGCGCTGACCTGCAGGGTGGCTGCGCCGCTCTCGAGAGGAGCGGAATACAGCACCGGGATGATGTCCGTCGTTGCTCCGGGAATGGCGGCGGTGACGATCTGGCCCACTCCGGGGGCCGCCGGCATCAACAGCTCTGTCTCGCGCAACCAGAATGCGCCGTTCAGCGGCCACGTGCTCTCCGGCCGCACCAGGACCTGCTCGGGCTCGTCGCTGCCGCTCGGCAAGCGGTAAATGTTCTGCCAGGTGCTGAACCAGAGGTCGCCCGTCTGCCCGTCGACCTCCACCCGACGGATCAGGTCTGTGCCGTCATCCCCATAGGACGTCGGAGCGAACACCGAGTTGGAGCTGGGGTCCTGGCTGCAGTCGCCCTGCGACGCACCGCTGCCCCCCGGCGCGAGAGCATCCCTTTCGAGCTCCGGATCACCGCCGCTGCCATCCCCGGTGCAGCCGATGGCCGCGGCGGCCAGGAACGAGGATGCAACGAACGAGATTGAACGCGGCTGTAAACGGATCATGCTGGCTCCAGGTGCAAGCTCTACGGCGATCGTATCGGTCGCTCCCTTGGCAGAGGTGCGCGATTTTTGCAAGCGCCGGCGGCGCCGCCCGGCAGGGGCCGCATGCCCGTAGCCCGTACCACGGGTGAAACCAATCCTCCGCCGGACCTGATCGCGACGGAGATCACCACGATGCTCGATGGTCCACTGACCGTGAACGTCTGAGGACGAAGCCATGGCCGTGACGATGCAACAAGTTCTCGCCGTGTTGAACGTGGACGAACCCGCGTATCCCCGCGCAAGCCAGCTGGGGCCGGATGCGCTGCCGCACCTGGAGGCGCTCATCGATGGACCCGATCCAATGCTCGCCTCGAAGGCTGCCTACCTCGCCGGGCTCATCCCTGGGGATCGCTCGCTGCCGCTCGTGAAGCGCGCCGCCACCCGCCCTGATCCTCGAATCCGCATCGCAGCCGCAGCAACGGCAACCAACCTGGCTGAAGCCGCCGCCGACGAGGTGCTGCTGAGCCTGGCGAGCGATCGCGATCTGGGGGTGCGCAAGACCGTGGTGCGCAGCGCCCCCAGCAAGGCCAGCCCCGCCCTGCGCGCGCGCATCGACGAGATGTCGCGACAAGATCCAGAGCAGAGCATCAGGCAGATCAGCAGCGAGCTGCTGCAGCGCATGCAGCAGCCCTAAGTGAGCCGCGTGAGCATGGCTCATCGGTGCAGCTGAGCATCCGCAGCAAGCGCTCCACCCCGCCTGGCAATGAGCGCCATGCCCCCTCGGCGGAGGGGGCATGGTGAGCGGCTCGGATGCGGATTATCTGGGCTGGAGACCGGATGCGTTGGCGTTGGGGATCCGGGTCAGGGTGATGTACTCGGAGCTGGAGTTGAGCGCCCACACCTGGACGGTGCCGGGGATGAAGCCAAAGCCCCAGTCGCCGTCGGAGCCCAGGCCGAGTTGCCACTGCTGGAAGGGTGGGATCATGCTCTGCGTGATCAACGCCCCACGAATGAACGGCGAGACCAGGCGGTTGGGGGCCGGGTGCGGCGCGCGCAGCGTGTCGCGGCTCATGCCGATGTGGCAGCCCGTCTGCTGCGGGCTGCCAGTGTCCGTGGTGTTGTTCCAGATGGTGCCGCAGTGGGCGAAGCCGCCGTGAGCGTAGCCGTAGGTGCCGGCGCGCTGCGATGTGTTCACGTCGGTGACCAGACCGTTCGAGACGCAGTCATCGAAGATGCTGGGCCCGCTGTCGTTGAACGCTTCACCGATGATGCCGCCCGCACGGCCGCGGCCCGTGACGTCGCTGTGGCCGTTGATGTCCTCAATCCACGCTGACTGCACGGTGCCCGCCAGCCCACCCGCAGAGACGTTGTACGTCGTGCCGGAGGCCCAGGTGGGGTTGACCGTGACCTTGGTGAAGATCTCGGTGAAGGTAGCGAGGCTGCTGGAGTCACTGCCGCCGGAGATCTCGCCCGCGAAGCCGCCGATGGAGGTGGCGCGGCCGGTGACCGTGCCGGTGGAGTAGCACCGGTTCACCACCGTGCTGGGGCCCGCCGAGCCGATGGCCATGCCCACTCCGGGAACGGGGTCGCCGCTGCTCGGTCCGGAGACGGTGCCCGTGACGTAGCTGGAGGTCACCTCGGAGTTGCTGATGAGGCCGGCGATCGCTCCGGTGAATCCTCCGCCGGACACGTTCACGTTGGTGAGCCCCACGTTCTTGATGATGGCGCCGCTGACCCCTGCGAACATGCCCGTGTACCAGCCGCCGCCGGTGTTGATGCGCAACCCATTGATGGTCTTGCCGTTGCCGTCGAAGGTGCCGCGAAACGGGTTGAAGGGGCTGCCGATGGGCACGAACTGCTGGCCCGACTGGGCGGTGGCAGAGGCGTCGATGTCGTTGCCGAGCCGGTAGTTGCCAGTGACCGTCATGTTGCGGAGCTGGGCCAGGGTGGTGATCGTCTGCACGGCCTCGGTCGAGCCCAGCGCAGCCGAGCGCACCTCCAGCTCGGGCTCATCGTCCCAGGTCGCGCCGCCGCAGCCCGCGGCTCCCAGCGCCAGCGCGGCGCACAGCCACACGCCGCCGTAGCGCGGCGCGCGCAGGGGGAGGGCCGTGGTGTCGTTGCTTCTGCGAACAGTGGTCTTCACGATCATGGTCATCTCCTTGGCAGGTCAGGAAGTGATGCTGACCCGTCACGGCGGTCCCCCGCTGAGCATGCGCCGAAGAGCATGGTTCACAGCGGCTCGGATACCCCCGCGCCGCGCCAGCGCCGAACCGTACAGGCTACGAGCGGATCGATGAGCGCGCCCTTCGCTGCACATGACTGGCGAAGACCTGGTCGCGCAATTACGCTTTTGCGACACTCGCTAACCTGCGGTGCGTGTGCTCACATCGAGCCGTGTTGGGCACTCGGACGTGAGCCGTCGCCGCGTGTGTTCCACGCATGCATCGCTCGGGCTCGTGTCACCGGCGGTACGGCGCTGTCGTGCTGCTGCCGCGGCGCCGCCCCTTCGGCTCAACAGGTGTCGCTGGCCCGGCGCGCAGCCGGGAGCGTGAACGGCAGGGCCAGCAGCCCGAGCACCTTCAGCGACTCCAGCACGATGAACGCAAGATGATGCGAGGAAGCGGGCGGGCTCGAGCCTGCCATCAGTGCCGCGGCTCGCTCATCGAGCACCGGAAGCAGCCAGAAGGTTTGAGCCGCCAGGATGCTGGCGAGCAGGATCAGGATGCCCCCGGTGGCCCTGGCTGGTCGCTTGCGGACGAGGAGCGCGAACAGCGCGGTAGCGAGCACCAGCTCGATGCGGTTGAGCGTGTGAAACACCAGCCTGCCAATGCCGAGCCCCAGCTCCAGGGTCACCCCCGGCGCGCGAAACTTCAGGGGTGTCTCGACGAAGGACAGCCCCAGCACCAGGCCTGCCCACAGGAAGGGCAGGCCAGTTACCAGCGTCGTGAGGTAGCGCTTCACGCGCCGAAGGTGGGACGATGCTGCCGGGGCGTCAAGTTGACTAGCGGATGCCGAGCCAACGCCAGCGAGCACCAAGCCGAGGAATGCGTCGGTCAAACCAGCACCCGCGCAGCGCGGAGCTAGGGCTGGCTTTGCGGGGCCGAAGCCCCGCTTGCGCCCCCTGAACTTGCCCAACTCGAGCGGCTTCGGCCACAAGGGCAAACGAGGAGAACACGCCTGCGCCCCACATCACTTCGGTCTCGCGATTGGGTCATCTCTGGTGTCGTGCTCGCGGCCACCGCGTACCCTTGCTCGGCTCTTGCCTCCAGCTTTGAAGGTCAGCTCGCCGCCGGTCCGAGCTACCTCTGGTTCGATACGAAGCAAGAGCGGAGCGACAGCAGTGGGCCGGCACTGTCGTTGCAGCTCGATGCCGGGTTGCGGCTGCTGCCAGCGCTGGCCGTCCAGGCCCGGCTGTTTCACGACAGGTCCAGCTGGATGGAGAATCCGAACCTGGTCGATACCCAGTTTGCCTCGGTGTGGGGGCTCGGGCTCGGAGCGCGCCTGCATCTGGATCCGCTCGTCCTCTCGGCTTTTGGTGGGGCGCAGTCGACCGCGTTTCCGCAGACGAACGATCCGCGAGACCCGTATGACGCCGGTGTGGCGCCGTTCCTCGCGTTATCGGCGGGGTTCCAGCTGCCACTGGCTTCAGCGGTGAACGCCTTCGGTGTGCATGTCACCTTCCGGGCGCAGCGCTCGCCCGATGAGACGAACAGCTTCACCTACGATCCGGTCGTGTACCAGCTGGGGCTCGCGCTATCGTTCGGCATCGACGGAGAGCCGCTGCTGGCGCTCTGAATCGGCGCCGGCAGCGGCTGCCTGCGCGGCAGCAACGTCCGTGTCGAAGGCGGCTATGCGGCGCTGGGCCGGCGCCAGGCAAAGCTCGCGAAGGCGGGGTCCACGGGGGCGTCGGTGACGATGTTCAACAACGTGCTCAGCACGTATGCGCCCACGCCCAGCACCACCTCGAGTGCTTGCGCAGGCGTGAAGCCAGCCTGCTCGAAGCGTTGCCAGCCCTGCTCGGAGACGTGGCCGCGCTCCAGCAGCACCTCGCGCACGAAGCCGCGCAGCGCCTCCAGCCGCGCATCTTTCAGCGCGCTGCCCGCGCGTAGCGCCTCGAGTAGCTCGCCGTTGGCCGGAGCGCGCGACAGCAGCAGCGAGTGCAGGGCCATGCAGTACGTGCACCCCTGCTCGTAGGCCACGGTCAGCGCCAGCGTCTCGCGCTCCAGCTCCGTGAGCGAGGTGTGCTCGAAGGCGCGCAGCCCCGCCAGCAGGTGGGACAGCACCGCTGGGGCCTGTGCGCCGCGCGCAACCGGTGCGGGCACGAAGCCAAATTGCTGCGCAGAGGCGCGCAAGATGTCTCGCGCGGCCGCTGGCGCGGTCTCGAGAGTCAGCGAGGGAAAACGCTCATTCTGTGTCATGTCGGCTGCTCCTTGATAAACTTGTCAATGCAACTAAACCAACGGTAGAAGACGCGCCGCGTGCAGACAGGTCGCCGCGGACGCTACTGGCCGCTCACTGCGCCAGATTTTCGAACAGGCGCTGAAGCGTGGCGCGGGTGGTGACCAGATCCGCCTCCGGAACACCAGCCACCATGCGCCCCACGATGTGCTGCACCACGGGGACCAGCTTCTTGCGCAGGGCGCGCGCCGCGGGGGTCAGCCGGATGATCCGCGCTCGCGCGTCGTGCGGGTGTACGAGCCGCTGCAGCAGCCCGCGCGCCTCCATGCCATCGACGATCCGGCTGATGGTGGGCGGATCACGAAAGGTAGCCTCCGAGAGCTCACTCTGCGTCTGATCGTCGCGCTCCCACAGCCGGATCAAGAGTGCCCACTGCTCCGGCGTGATCTCCTCTCCGTGCTCGCGGAACTGGCGAAACATCTCGTTGCGCGAGGCCTGATAGACACGATGGACCCAGAAGCCCAGCGCGTTGTCCACGACGATGCCACCGTCACGGAACTGATCCTTCATGCCGCTGACTGTGAGGCGGGCGCTAATAGTTGTCAATGCAAATAAAGGTGGTGTGGGCGTGGGTGGCGAGACGTGGCGTTCCCGTTGCTCCGACTCGAAACAGAGCGAGGCTGGAGATCGCCGAGAAAAAAGGCAGGGAGCTTCTGTCGCACACGGCTCAGCTAGTACAGATCGCAACCAACCTGTCTCAAACAGTGATGCGATAAGTTGCATCCGGAGCTAGCCGGGAGCCTTGGCCGCTGACAGAGTCAAGGTATGCGCTTACCTCGTTGGTTTCTGCTCAGCGCCCTCGTGGGAGCATTCGGCTGTTCCGCAGAGGTGCCCCCGCCGCAGCCTGACACGGCCATGGTTGCCCAGTGTTCGGCAGGCGCGGACGGGCCAGAGTGTCCTCGCAATGGCCAGACGGGCTCGCTGGGCAGGAGCAATGATTTTGGAATTGGCACCCGCTACGGCATGGGCATCGGCTGCCCTGCAGAGGTGGCGGAGCTCGAGCCGCAGGCAGACGCGGGGCTTGGCTTCAGCGCCCAGGCGCTGATCGAGCTCGTCAGCGGCGCTCATCGCGAGTCGCTGCAATGGCTGGAGAGCTCCGCGGGCAGCACTGGCGCAGAGGCGGTGATACCGTCGACCAGCGCGGAGCTCGAGGTCGAGATCGAGGTGACCGGCGCTCCGCAGCTGCTGAGCCGGAACGAGCTGGAGGCGCTGGTGCCTCTGAACGCGCCGCCCGGCGCCGTGCCGGGTGCACACTGCCCGACGGCGATCGGTCTGCCGGTGCGGGTTCGAATGCAGAGCGACGACGGCACGCTCGACGCCACCGTCGAGACGACGCTGGAGTCGGTCTACGGTGACTTTGCCCGCTTGGCCTTCGTGCTGCCGTCGAACGAGCTGCCGAGCGCGCCTGCTGGCAAGGAGCTCGCGGTGGAGCTCGGGATCACACCGCTCGGCCTCATGGGCTCACTCGCCTGGCATTCGGCGCAGCTCGACAGCGACGGCGCCAGCGAGCCCGCGGGGCCGCCGCTGGCGCACTTTCCGGCGCAGAGATACTGCGCGCCTGCGCGCCGCGATGGCACCCGCTACAACTACACCAGCCAGGTCCATCTGGAACGAGCGCAGGAGTTTCGTGGCATCTCGCTCGATGATCAGCTGGCGCGCCTGAACCGGGCCAGCCCGGTCAGCGCACACCTGGCGGGCAGCACCGTGCCGCGGTCGCTCTCGCTCCAGTTCGAGAGCGCCGATGACCACCTCTGTCTCGAGCTCGAGCCGCGCGGTTGCACCGCGGAGCTCGGCTGGTTCCAGGCCACGCTGCGGCAGAGCACGGACGATGGTGAAGTCGACGGCGAGCTGTCGCTCGGCGTGGGCGTGTTCGCCGATGCGGCACAGCCGGCGCTGAGCGTGCACGCCTACCGCGAAGCGGCCACGCTGGAGGATGTGCCCGCACTGGTGCAGGGCTCTGGCATTCATGCCGCGCTCGACTACACGGGCCAGCACGGCGCGGCGGTGCTGTTCAGCGCCTTGCTGGAAGACGAGGAGCTCCAGGGCAGCCTCACCGTCATCGGCCGCGGCCCTTGTCTGGGGCTGGCGGGGCCCGCGGATCAGTGCGTGCAAAACACACCGCTCTGGATGCTGGACTGGGGCGGGCCCCCATATCCGTACGAGGAAAGCTTCTGCGGAGCGCCGCGTCCAGCGCGGGCTGGCAACTGATGGACTACGCGCAGCTGGCATCCGAGCTCCTGCGCGAGCTGCGCGGGCGCCGCTCGCAAACTGCGCTCGCGCGGCGCCTCGGCTACAGCGCCAACGTGGCCCACACCTGGGAGCGCGGCACCCGCTTCCCACCAGCGAGCGTGCTGTTTCGGCTGGGAGCGCTGAACGGGCTGGAGCAGCGGGCGCTGGCTCGCTTCTGCAACCCGGCACCGCTGCAGCTGCCCGGCGCGACGTCGTGGCAGGGCGCACACACGGCCGCCTTGCTACAGGCGCTGATCGGTGACAACCCCCTCAGCGGCCTCGCGCGCTCGATCGAGGTCGATCGGACCACCCTGGGGCGCTGGGTTCGGGGCGCGACCGAGCCCCGCGTCCCCGAGCTCTTGGCGCTGATCGACGCAGCGACCCACCGCCTCGTGGAGTTTGTGGCCTGTTTCACCGACACCGACCGCATCGAAGCCCTGCGCGAGCTCTCGCGCGACCTCGTGGCGCAACGCCGCATGGCCTATGAGCTGCCGTGGAGCCACGCGGTGCTGCGCGCGCTCGAGCTCGACGCTTACCGGCGCCTGCCCGCGCACGAGCCAGGCTTCATCGCGCGCGCCATCGGCATCGACCTCGCCGCGGAGCAGGCGCTGCTGGCAGAGCTGAGCGCCGCTCACCTCATCCGCAAGCAGCGCGGCAAGTGGGTGGTCGCTCGCGTCCTCACCGTCGACACCCGGAACGATCCCGAGCGCGACCGCCGCCTCAAGGAGCACTGGGCCGAGGTCGCGCTCACCCGCCTTCGCCATGGACCTCGGCCGACGGAGGCCTTTCACTCGTACAATCTCGCCAGCGTCTCGCACGAGGACTTCAGCAAGATCCGTGCGCTACACGCGGAGTATTTCGAGCGGGTGCGCCGCATCATCGCCGAGTCGCGCCTGGCCGAGCGGGTCGTGCTCACCCGGCAGGAGCTGATTCCGCTGGATGAGCTGCAGCTGCTCGACGGCAGCGGACCCTGAGGTCGAGCTTGTATTGGAACGTTGCAGCCGGCGTGGCCGTGCGTTCGCGCCGCGTTTAGTGCTTCTCGATCCCGAGGGCCAACGTCAATGCTGTAGCTATGGCTGGCGCGGCATGCGTGCGGTTCCATAGCTAGGTGCTCGCACCTGGTGATGACGGGATTGCAGCTGAGAATTCGACATGAGATGACGAGCGAGTGCGGGGCATTCTGAAGTGGAGCCTCCGAAGCAGACGGTCTGAGCAGCACTCGGCAACAGCTCGAGTGCATTGGGGTGGATGATCGGTGAAAGAGATCTTCGTCTCCTATCGCCGCAGGGATGCGGCTGACACCGCCGGGCGCATCTGCGATCGGCTTCGCCAGCGCTTCGGCGAAGAGGCGGTCTTCATGGATGTCCATAGCATTGCCATGGGCGTTAATTTTGCCAATGAGCTCGCCGAGCGGGTGGCGGGGTGCAAGGTCTTCCTGGCGGTGATCGGCACGTACTGGCTGGAGGCGATGGACGATCGGCTCCGAACGCGCTCCGGGCTGGAAGATGACTTTCTACGGCTAGAGGTGGAGTCCGCTCTCCAACATCGTGTCCTGGTGATCCCGGTATTGGTCCACGGGGCTACCATGCCGCCGGTGGAGCGCCTGCCCACCACGCTCCGGAACCTGGCCTTTCTGAACTGCGCGCACGTGCGCCCTGACCCGGACTTTCATGCGGACATGGAGCGGCTGATCCAGTCCATCGCCTCGCATCTGCCGAGCCATGGCTTTGAGCGTCGAGCGCCGGCGCGGTCCACGGAAGGCGCGAGCAGCATCGCGGGGCTCTCGTCAGCGGGCAAGCTCGCCATCGCAGGTATGGGGGTTGCGGTGTTGGCGGGGGCTTTTGTGACGTTGGGGCTGCTGCTCAGTAGCAAGGGCGGCACGGGTACAAACTGGATTTTGGGGCCACTCCCTGAGCCGCCAGCGCCACTGGCCACAGGAGGTTCGAGTGGGCGGGGAGGGGCAAGCGGGCAGTTGCCGCGGAATACGCCGGCGCCTCCTCCTGCGGACGATCTGCAGGGAAAAGAGCAAGAAGCAGGCGGTCAGCACCCTCCAGCGCAGATCATTGAGCCTGTGCAGCCGCTACCGCCCCCCGACCCGAAGCCCGATCCGGTCAAGCCGCCACCTCCGCCCAATCCCTGCACCGAGTGTGTTCGGGCTGCGCAAGCGGATCGGTTCGAGCTGGCGGCGCGCAAGTTCAAGCAAGCCGGGGGCAGCTGCAAGGCCTGTCGGGCAGAGGTGCGGGAGCGCGCACCCGCCGCGGCGGTACAGCGCGCCAGGGCTGGTGACTGCAGGTCCGCTCGTCAGCTCGAGCGGCTCGGACCGGGCTTCAATCTGCCCTCGTCACTGTTTCGAGGCATCATCCCCCATTGCGGGAGGTGACGTCGTCTCTTGCTGACGCAAGAACGTCTCTGAATCACCGCTCCACTGGTGCACCTTCTGGCTGAACTCGATCCATCGCCGGCACGCGCACAGGGAAAGAGCCACCTCCAGATGCTCCATTGATGCTGGATAGTTGCGAAGGATGGCGTGAGCCACGGCCAGGTTGTAGTGTGCGCGCCCGAGGGATTCCGGGTCGAGCTTCTGGCTCTCTGCCTGCTCGACGGCGGCCTGATAGGACTCGAGCGCTCGTTCGTGCTGGCCTCCCTGGAGCTGGCCGTTTCCAATCTTCAGACTAGGAAGCTCAGAGTCCTCTTCCAGGGCAACGGGCTCCACCACTTCGTGGGGCGCGAGGTATCTGGCAAAACGATCTGCGAGTGAGTCCAGGCACTTTCTCACCAGCGCTTCACCATCAATCGCGGGGGGTGGCTCGTTGGTGCCTTGCGTCGCCAGGCTCTCATCGTTCGAGAGCTCCTGGGAGACGAGCAACTCGCTGGTCTTCTTGCTGAGGAGCTGGACCTTGGCCGCGCACGCGGAGCGCCCCTCGCGGGTGTACATCACGCACTTGTACTTCTTCAAGTTCAGCTTGAAGCAGTCACCCTCGTGGTGTTTCACGTCCTCCGCATAATTCGCCTGCAAGACGCTGCCCCGGAATACGGCGTGGCCCTCTTCATCTTCGCCGCCAGGGGCTCTGGCGAGCACGTCGAAGTAGCCGGAGCTCACAAACCGCTGCGTCAGCCGATCCGCAAAGTCTTCACCGCGCTTTCCGTCGAACTTGCCACGAGACAGCGTGACCACGACCCCAAGGTCCGCTTCACCGGGTCTCCGGATCGGAACCTGGACAGTTGGGCTACAAGCCGTTGCAAAGATAGAAGCCGATAGCAGCCAACACTGCAGTCGTGTCATCAACACCACCTCGACAAGCGCTTCCCAGTTTGCGGTCTTTACTGACCGCGACCGTCACCCGCCCAGCTGTTTGGAACAAATATAGCGGACCCCTTGATAGTGGTCATGGAGCGCCCAGCCCTGCGCCTGGAAGAAGTCCAGCAGGCCGTTAAACTGTCCACATAGCTCACGGCGAATGTCCAGCAGGCGGATCTCGGCGAGCTGGCGCCGAGTGGCGTCGCTGGTGCTGCGGTGCGGCCACTCCTCCGTCCAGCGGTCATAGAGATCCTGAATGGCCTTGTCGAAGGCGGCAATGAGCTTGCGACACTGTGGATCGAGCTGGCTGATCTCCGACCACTTGACCACGCTCAGCGCCTGGTCACCGGTTTTCAGCACGATGTCGTTTTGCTGTTGTGCAGTCCGCGCGGCGAAGGCCTTGGCACCTGGAGCCGTCGCCGCCGAGCCGCCCATGCCGCTGGCCTTGAAGGTTGCGGCGTCAATGGCGAGCAGGGGGTTGGAGAGCCGGGCAACGTCCAGCACCCGCCCGATGCGCTCGGCGATGTCCACTAGCGCGACCTGGCATTGAGCGTTGGGTAGTAGGTCGAGAGGCTGGGCGGGATCGTTGGCAAACTGCAGGGCGCAGAGCTCGGCATGGCGCTTGTACAGGCTTGCGCTGATGGCGATGGGGATGATCGAGAGCCCCCGGCTCCTGCTCGCCTCGAGGAGCCTGGGGAGCTCGCTCGAGCCGATGAAGTCGGAGCTGAGGAAGTGCTGGCTGACGAGCAGGATGGCGACGCTGGCGCTGTCGAGCTGACGCTCAATCTCCGCGCGCCAGTTGCCGCCGGCAGCGATTCTGCGATCGTCCCAGACGTCCAGCCCGACGTCTTTCGCCAGCGGCTTCAGGAACAGGCTGAGGCGCTCCAGCCACTCCACGTCTGCGTGCGCGTACGAAATGAAGATGCTGTTGCGAAAAGCCGGGCGCACGGGAGCGGACGTGGACTCGATCGCCCGGGCGCGTGCACTGCCGCTCGTCCGAATGGCGTCCAGGATGGAGTGAATCCAGATGCCTTCATTGGCCTCATAGACGCCATCGCCGTCCAGGCGTGGCATCACGGCGGAGCCGGCATGATGCAGCGCGACCACACGCCAGGCGTCATCGAATACTGGGCTGCCGGAGCTGCCCGGCTCCGTCGCAGTCCGGTAATGGAGCTTGGGCTTGGCCCAGCCCACCTGGAGATTGTCGTCGATGGAGAGGCTGAGCCCTCCGCCCAGAGGATGGCCGATCACGTAGAAGCGCCGGCTCACCCCGCCCGCAAGCTCAGGCTCCTCGCGCGGGCCGATGGGACAGGGCTCCACACCGGTGACGGCGCCGTCCAGCCGCACGATCGTCACATCCAGCTCACTGGGGTTGGACTCGAACAGGATCTCGCGCACGCGGAGGCGGCGGGCGGTGTCGACCGCCTCGAAACGAATGATCGCGTCTTCGGCGCGCAAGGCTTGTGGATCCGTCTGGCCCAGGACGTGTGCGTTGGTGACGAGCACCAGCTCCTCACTGCCCGCCAGGGCGGGAAACAGCTGGGCGCCGCTCACCAGGAAACCAGTGCCGACGCCGTCGCCCAGCTCGCTCTCGATGCGGGCCACCGAGCGCGCGCGATCGATGCCGCGGCAATACCAGGCGTACAGGCGCGGCCCGGCGCCGCCGAACACCTTCTCCTGGGCGCGCTGGAACGCCGGAGTCAGCTCGCCCACCCGCAGCGCGAGCCCGGGACCCATGCGCTGAGGCACCGGGCGCGAGGCGTCCTGCGAGCCCTGCAACACTGCGGGTTGCAGGATGGTGAGCAGCTGGCCGTGAGCGTCCTCCTCCCGTAGCTGCCAGACCTGTTTCAGCTGGCGCAGGGTGCTGGCGCAAGAGAACGAGTCCAGGTCGGGGTGCGCGACATACTCCTCGAGGTACCGCTCCGCCTCATCCCAGCGCCCCAGTGCAATGCAGGCCTCCGCCGCGGTGGTCAGATCCCAGTGGAGCCGCCTCGCCTGGGTCACGGCCAGGATGTCTTCCGCCATCTTCGCCGGGGGGGCGCCCACGTCGATGATGATGCCGTCGCGCTCGCCACGCAGCAGCAGGGCCACGGCGTTGATGCCATGCCAGGTATACTCCTGGCGATCCAGGCTGTAGCCGCGATGATACGCGGCGATGGCGCTCTGCAGAGTGCTACGGCGCATCGGTCCGAGCACGCCGAACCGGTCGACGTAAAGCTGCTTGTAGACGCGGCCGATCAGGCCGGTGGCCTCCGCCTGCTCGCCCGAAGGGCAGTCCGGGCGCTGACTGACGCGCTCCAGAAGCAGCAGCGCCTCGTCGAACAGGTCTTGCTCGATGAGGGCTTGCGCGTGCTGACGCATGGTCGTGCAGCTGGCGGCATTCCTCGCGCTGAGCGCCTCCGCCGCGCGCAGCATGAGCTCGAACCAGCGCGCTCGGCGCAGGCTGGCGAATATCTGCCGCTGTTCTGCCTCATCGGGGGCTGGGCTCCCGCCGAGAAGATGCTGTACGAGAGCCTGCACGTGTGCAGCAGCGCCATCGCGATCCAGAACGCTCGCGCAGTTTGCCAGAAGGGAAATGCTTTCGCTTCGCCACATAGTTCGCCTCAAAGGAAGGAGAGCTCACCTCGAGCTGATCTCAGCACGCGTGTGCGGTAGCGCTCGCGCCCCCGCCAATCCACAAAGCGGAGCTGTGCTCCACCCGACGCGAGCAACGTTAGCTCGCAGAAGCCATTGTTGCCGCGGTCGGGACGCGGATCCGGCCAGTCCCCGTCACCAAAGCGTGAGCCCAGCTCGATGAAGCGGACGGGGGCCGGGCTGGGCTTGCCCCCCTCGAGCCGGGCGTAGGGATAGCCGGAGTGGCCGATACAGCAGCCGACGAAGGGGAAGCGCTGGCTCGAAGAGAACAGCGCGCCGTAGTGGGTGTTACCCCAGAACCAGAGGTCTACCAGGCGCGCGTCGATGATGGCCTGCAGATCGCGGTAGAGCGCCGTGGGTGCCTCCTTGCCGTACGTGTAGGGCTCGTTCGAGCTGAGCAGTATGTTCATGCGCTGCTGCGCCCGGCCTTCGGCCAGGCACTCACGCAACCAGCGCACCACCTGCTCATCGCGGAAGCGCGAGTGGCCGTGCCACTCGGTGTCGATGCCGAGGAGCTGAAAGCCGGGGCGCAGCAAGCGGAAATACGTGCCCTCCTGCCGTTGCCGCCGGCCGCGCTTGCCATCGATGTATGCAAGCCACGGCCGGCCCTTCGCGTACATCTCATGATTGCCTGCCAGCAGGAAGAGCTCGCTGTGGGACAGCACCGGTGCAAGGGGCTGGGCGAGATATGCTCTGGTCTCTTGCTGGCTGCCTCCGTAGTACACGTCGCCCAGGTGAATCACGTAGGGGTACCGGGCACGCTCCAGGCCGCGAGCGATGTAGCGGCTGTGATAGTAGCCATTGGCGAAGTCGGCGAGCAGCGCGAGGGGCAGATCCCCGCCCGGAGCCGCGTCGAGCGCATACTCGAAGCGGCTGGGATATGCCGAGTGGCGCCGCAGAGGCCCCAGCGGCAGCACCCCGGCATGATGCAGCACGGCGTTCAGGCCGCCGCCGATGGCGTACCCCAACCAGTCGTCGTCCTCAAAATCATGTCGATTGATGTCGATCGGGAGCGTAGCGGGATCGTACGAGTCAAAGGTGAAGCCCGGAGGCGGAGCCTGGGGCTCGCGCGGGCGCCGCATGGCTTCAAAGCGGGCGGCCGTAGCCGCAGGACGGGTGAGGGCCACCCGGACCCGCTCGACCATACCCTCCGCCTCCGGCAGCGTGACCTCGGCGCCGCCGAGCGTGCCGCTGAAGAACGACTGGACCGCTTCCGGCTGCATCTGGAGCAGGCGCTCGAGCTGGTCGACCTGCTCGGGCAGCAATGGCGTGTACTCCCCAGAATCGAGCAGTGTTTCCACATCGCTCGTACCCAGCGCCAGCCGTGTGCGCTCCAGCATCGAGGGCTGTGCAGCCGCAGCGCTGGGCTGCAGAGGCGCTGCGAAGAGAGCAGCTTGCGCAGCAGCGGGCGCCGCTGGGGGCAAGAGTGTCCGATACAGACGAGCGAGCTCCGGATCCATTTGCACCTTCCCCTGACCGCCACGTTTGGACGAATGGAACGAACGGATGTCGCACCCAAATCGGCGCGGCCGTCCCAAGGATGACCGAGGGCCTTCCTTCCGATAGGCTCCCGGCCATGGTGCGTCGTGACGCGACGGCAGGACAACCCCCGCGAGGGGGAGGACCAGCTGGCGCTCGCTGCGCTTCTCCAGCGGGTGAGAGTCCCGTCCCGGTAGGCGTCGGAGCGCCGGGTAGCAGGCCCCAGGCGACGGTGGGAGACCCCGGCGCCCGAGCGGGGCGTCCAGAGCCCGGGTCGCGGCGGAAGCCGCGCGTCGGGGAGCGAGTATACGGGCCGCAACATGAAGTGAAGTCTGCAGCCTCGACAGAGAAACAATTCGGAGGTCGAGCCGATCATGTCACGGCGAAGGCAACATCGACCGAGCGAGTACCGAAGCGCGAGGCCGGCTCCGACGGGGTAGGGGACGCAGCACGTATACAAGGAGGAGCGCGGAACACGAGAGGCCCGTCTGCTCAGCTCGAGTCAGGGCAAGGCAGCGCGTATGAGCCGAAGGCGAAATCGCGTGACGAGCAGCGGGAGTCCGAGGGGACCGTAGTACCGGAGAGTGAGGCGAAAGCCGAGCGAACGAACGCCGTGAAGAAGAACGCGGCGGGAGGGAAGGGTCCCTGCGGTGGTCATGACGTCGGAGCAGGTAAGCGCGAGGGAATGGCCGGCAAGACCCGACCTAATGACCTCGGTGGCCGTAGGCCGCGCGACAAAGTGCAACAACTGCAACGGCGGCTGTGGTCCGCAGCCAAGCGGGCAACGGGTAGGCGCTTCCACGCGCTGTACGACCACATCTGGAGGAGTGACGTCCTCCAGGAGGCGTGGAAGCGAGTGAGGGAGAACCGCGGCGCCGCGGGAGTCGACAGCCAGTCGATTCGCGACGTCGAGCAGAGCGGAGTCGAGCGCTTCCTGGAAGAGCTGGGCGCCGAGCTGCAAGCGGGCGAGTACCGACCGCAAGTGGTGCAAGGGACGGAACCTGCGCTCGGGCGAAACCGCGGACTGGACACGCGAGTACTTCCATCGTCTCGGATTGCACCGCCTGCGCGGCACCGTCCGCTACCCAGAGCAGCCCTTCTGGAACCAGGAGGACGCGTAATGCTGCGTATCGAGAGACCACCGGTAAGCCGTGTGCGGGAAATCCGCATGCACGGTTTGAAAGGGGGTCTTGCTCTCTCTTCACTCGCCAACGCGAGGAAAGGATGGAAGGATCTACCAATGCGCCAGTACCGCCGTAAACCAGATCAATTCGTCGTGGCCATTCAGCTCAACCTCGACACGGAAGGTCTGCGCTTTTGCAAATGGGGCGGAGAGCAGCGGTGCAAGGCCCAGGATTGGTTGGTAGATAACGACGGCGATATCTACACCGTCGAGCGCGAGACCTTCGCGCGGACGTACGCCAGGATAGCCCCGGGCCACTAC
Source organism: Polyangiaceae bacterium (assembly GCA_025937895.1). Classification (GTDB taxonomy): domain Bacteria; phylum Myxococcota_A; class Polyangia; order Polyangiales; family Polyangiaceae; genus SZUA-265. The sequence continues at coordinate 29,242 of JAICQL010000029.1, forward strand.
CGCAAGATCACCCCCATCTGGGCAGAAGAAGCCGCTACCGCCGGGCACGTGCAGACCCTGGAGGGCACGACTCGGTACGAAGCCGGGGACTACCTGGTAGCGGATGAGCGCGAGGGGCAGGCCCGCTATGCGGTGAAGCGGGAGAAGTTTCTGGCGATGTATCAGCTGGTCGAGTGAGTTGGGGAGGGTAGCGCTTTATTCAGTTGTCGTTGCTGGAGCGTTGGTGCCGCTGCTAACTCGATGAGGGAGCGCTGAGCTGGAAGGACAGGCGCTGGGGATGGAGCCCGTGCAGCTGGTAGTGCGGCAGGACTTCGAGCTGGATGGCCCAGCCGCCACTTTCGAGTGCCTCGACGGATACCTTGGCGCTTGCCAGTGGCTTCTCCGCATGCACGCCCTCGCTAGTATTCGGCTGTGGATCGACATACTGGTCGAGCCAGCCCTGCAAGCTAGCCTGAGCGCTCTTGGCAGGTAGTGGAGCCCCGATGGGATCCCGTAACATGCAGGCGAGGTAGTGCGCGATCCGGCAGCCCGCCAGGAGACTGGGCAAGCGCACCGCAGGTTCGGTGGCGGTCCCGCGGACTTCGGTGAGCGGCCCGGGCTCATAGATGGTCTGTGCGCGGAGAAACGCTGGAGCCTGCCAGCTGGGAAGGTGAATGAGCGCCGTCAGGCCCATCTTGGCCAGCACCTCCGCCATCTGCGTGCTGATGTTTGCCTCAATCGATCGAAGCTCTGACGTGTGGTTGCCCGGCGATTGGAAGCTGGCCTGGGGCAAATCATCGACGCTGCCGCCCCCTGACTCGATGCCTTCGATCCGGGCGCACCAGCCGTGGCGGGTGAACGCGCGGCAAATGCAGGCCCCCATCGCGAATGCCGCGTTGGCCCAGGCGAAGCGCGAGGCGTCAGACTCTGCACCCGTGTCCTCGCGATAATAAATGCCCTCCCCGATCTCGGTCTCGTGCGGCGGGCGTGCCAGAAATCGAGGCGCTGCGAGTGTTAGAAAGCGGGATGCCGGATTGGCTCGCAGCCAGCGCCAAGGCCGGTACTCTGGGCGCGCCGACACATCTCTTGCTAGCCGCGTCGGCTCCAGCTCCTGCCACGAATTGAGGTCCACTACCCCGGCCTTTGCCCCCGCAATGAACGGACAATTGGCTGCCTGGCAGAGCCTAGCCAGATAGTCGAGTAGCGGGGGATCGCTCCCGCTATTGCCGAGATAGCAGTCGCTGACGAGGCAAGTGTACGGCTCGCCACCCAGATGCTCGTACTCTGAGTTCAAGATTCTCTCTAACCCCGGCTTCTCCCGCGACTGCGATGACATCTCAATCAGCTCTTGGCGGGAGATGTCCAGCACGCGAATCTTGAGCATGCTGCCCGTCTGGGCCTGGCTCACCAGGTAGTGCAAGCCCAGCCAGGTGCCCTCCAGCCGCTGGAACGCCTCGTGATGGAGGATGTGATCGAGCTGCGCCGACATGCGGCTCTCCAGGTCGTCGAGTGCATCGGCGTCCAGATGCGAGCGGGACCAATCGCGATGCTGCACGGCAGCGAGCTGCTGCAGCAGCTCGGCGCGTTCGGGCTCACCTGCGTCGCTGCGTCGATACTCGCGCAGCGCTCGCAAGATCGGGACCTGCTCCACGATCCCAGCCGGTGAAAACGCGTCCAGCCTGGGCAGCTCCAGTTGTATCGACAATATGTCTAATCTGCTCCCGGGCACATCGACAAAAGCATTGGGCACGGAGAAGGAAAGGCGTGGCCGGAGCTGGGCCATCCGGTCGTCGAAGTTGTCGATGTCGATTTCGAGCAACTTGCGCTCGGGCAGCGGCGAGCGCTCGTCCGCATTGGACAGATCGGCGAGCACACCGATCACCAGCGGGAGCTGCACGAACTTCTTCGCTCCGTAGAGCTCCACCTCGTACTGGAGCTCGACCCGCGGCGGCCGCTGCCGTGCGATGTACCGCTGCTCCGCTTGCTGAGCCGCCTCCAGCTGCCAGGCGCCTCCCCCCGGTACGCGCAGCTCGACCCGCTCTGCCGGCAGGTTCACCACGGTCCGAGCCGAAGGGTTGATGCGGAGCTGTTCGACACTGCTGGGACCGACCATCTCGATCAACACGGGGTTGCTGTCCGGCACGCTGATGCGGTGGGCGGGACGAGCGGTGGCGGGCAAGAACTCGATCGCGCCACGGCGCAGGTTGATGCCGAGCTGCGTGCCTCTACTGGGTGGGGCCAGCCAGCTCCAGTCGCCGGGAGCCCGCGCCCCGGCGAGCTCCAGAGTGCTCGGCTCACCGCTGCGCAAGGCGGTGCCCAGCGCGAACATCTGCAGCTCTTCCAGCGCGGTGAGTGACCGAGGCAGCCGCTCGAGGGCCTGGGCTGCCCACTTCCAGACGTGGACCCGCTCGGGTTCGACCAGCGTGGCAACGGCGCTGCGCAACAGCTGTCGCGCCTCGTCCGTGTCACCGCGCAGCCAGCGATACGCGAGCTCCTCCTCCATGCGCAGCGCGGGAGGCGCGTCGTGGTGTAGCGAGGCGATGATCTCGCGGGCCGCGTCGAGGCGGCGCGAGTCGCTCGCGAGCCGCTGCTGTAGGGGACTACGGTGGCGATGGTCGAGCACGATGCCCGTCGCAGCGCGCTCGCTCACCAGGGGGCTGAACCACAGCTCGGCCTCCGCGCGCACCGGGGCGTTGGGCAGCAGCTCCAGACGCAGGGCGCGCAGCAGCTGTGGCTCGATGCGCGAGGCAATGGAGCCAAGCGACCCCAGCTCGCGGGCGTGGGCGCTCACCGCCAGAGCTGCGCTGAGCGGAATGACACCGTCGGGCAGCGGTGAGGCGAGCTGCGGTGCTGCGGGCAGGTCCATTGCGCGGGTCAGGCGCGAAACGCGGGTGGCTCGACTCCACGCCACCCACTGCGCCGGCGCGCGGCGCAGCTCGTGTGGCAGCTCCTCCAGGTCGCGCGGCAGGATGACGGTGCAGGTGCAGCGCGCGCGAGCCAGGCGCTGCAAGAACTCGAGCCACTCGCCGCTGCTCGGTGCGCGCTCCTGCGGGCAGCGTGGCTCCAGGCCCAGGTCGCTCAGCACGAGGATTGGCGTCCCAGGCAGCGGCGGGCGATAAGCGATGGCTTCGGTGACGCCCTGGCAGTCCCACGCTGGCAGACCGTGAAAGGTGCGCAAAGAGACGCGTGCCGCGCCGATGGTGCGCACGAAAGCGCGGGCGAGCTGCGCGGTGTCGAGCCGAAATGGCTCCATCGAGGCGCTCTGATCGATCAGGAGCTGCAGGCCTCGTGCTGCGCTCGGTACGAGCCGGCGGGGCACGCGACGTAGCGGTACCCCGCGCGCGATGTGGGCTACGATGACCTCCACGTCAGGCGGCCCCAGCGGCTGCTTTGTCGAGGCGAGGCGGGTAAGGATGGAGCGCTGCCAGCGCGGCTCGAACAGAGGCTGCAGGGGTGCATGGAAGAGATTGCCGCCGCTGCGCGGGGTCGGGATGAGGGCAGCCTGGCTCAGCCACTCTGGCGGCGCTGCTGCCGCGCCGAGCTTCGGCACCAGCGATGAGCGCACGAGTGGGGGGAGGCGATCGTGCTCGCTGACCACCCTCGCCAAAGGGGGCGCCGGGGGCGTGCCAGTGTCAGGTTTGGGCGGCCCGGATGGCTCGGTGCGAGGCGGGGCAGGCGTGGGGCTCACTCTCGCCTCTGCAGAGCTCGAGGTGCCCAGGCCCATTGCTGCGCAGAGCGAGCGCGCCACCTCTGCGCTCGCGGGCTGCAGCAACGCCAGCGCGCGGAGCGCATCACCGAGCCGGTGACGTCCCGGCGCAGAGTGTTCGGCGCTCGGGGTCACGCGCCTCGCAGGGCGGGTACGCCCAGCGTGATGGCCGAGAGCTGACGGAAGGAGGCCGACTCCGGCGTGATGGCGAGCTCCGTGCAGGCGCGCAGCACGTCCAGATATTCGGCAGCGTTCGGCGCGCGGCGATCGCGGGTTTGCCCGGCGTGGAGCACGAGCTCCGCCACGCTGCTCAGCAGCCGCTCCTCTGCCGTTGGAAAGTGGACGCGTCCGATCGCCAGGAGCCGTGCGTGATCGAACGCGGGCATGTTGAGCTCCACGCAGCGCCGGGTGAACGCTGGCGGCAAATCGCGCTCCTCGTTCGTGGTGATGATGATCAGCGGTGCCGGAGTGCCGGCGGCAATGCGCTCTCCCGTCTCTTCCACCGCAAACGCCAGATCGCCAATCGGCCGGAGCAAGCTGTTGGGCACATCGGGATCTGCCTTGTCTATTTCGTCCAGCAGCAGCACGTTACGCCGTCTGCCTGCTGGCGCTGGCGGCGTGCCGGGGGAGGGGCCAAGCCATGAGGCCTGGACGGCGGCGCTGCTCGGGTCGAACGCCCACCACAGCGCTCCGGGGACGATATAGCTGCGCCAGTCGGGAGAGATGCGGCCCAGCTGTGCGTCCTGCAACCTGCGCAGCGAGTCGACCGTCCAGAGCAGGTCGCGCGCCTGCGTGCCGGCGGTGATGACGGTCTCGCGAAACTCCCATTTCATGCTCGCTGCCACGCTCCGCGCGAGCGACGTCTTGCCGGAGCCGCTCGTGCCTCGCACCAGCAGCGGCCGCCCCGTGGCCAGCGCAACGTTGACAGCCAGCGAGATCTCGTCGGTGAAGACATACAGCGCACCGGGCGCGCGATCGCCCAGCGTTTCGGCGATCGCAGGCACGCCGCCCGGGTGGGGCCTGGGAACAAAGATTGGAGTATAGGGCATGCTCATCGCCGTCAGCTTCCTCTGCTCAAGATGGTGAGCGCTGTTTGATAGTGCGTCATGGCCTGCTGCTCACGGCCGCGAGTCAGCGCGGGCTCTACCCGGCGCAAGAGTGGCGCCGGGCACGTCTGCTCGTCGGGCAAGGCTTCACCCGACAGAAAGATGAACACCAGGAAAGGGAAGCGCTCCTGCAGCACGGGCACCAGCTCTCGAGCGGCCCTGGGCAGGGGCAGCACCACCACGACGGAGCGCCCCAGATCGTCCAGCTGCTGCAGCAAGGCGATGAGCTGAGCGTCGGGATCGCCCTCCCAGAACGGATCCTGCAGCAAGGCGCCAGCAAACTCCGCGCGCAAAGCGGCCAGTACCTCTGCCGCCAGGTCCTCGACCATCAGCTCGCCGTGCACGCCCGTCACGCACACCACCCGGGGCGCAGTGACTGGAGGCGTGCTGCTGGCTCGCCGCACGTACATCCGTGCAGCGAAGCGCGAGCGCGCGTTCAGCACGGCCGCGGGCCTTGACGGACGCTCCAGCGTGCAATGCGAGATCCAGCGCGCCGCATCCAGGTCCACCCAGCCCGGGGCGATCAGCTCCAGGATCTCGCGCACGGCAGCCGGGCGCGAGCTGCGCGGCGCAAGGTGCTCCAGCGCCTTCAACGCATCCACCAGCGGGGCTTGTAGCAGCGCCAGGGCAAGGCGGCGCGCTGGGCCGCCAAAGCCAGGCAGCGCCGCTCGCGGCACTCGGCACAGGGGCAGCGCATCCTCCAGTGCCTCGGGACGGATGCCGTCGAGCTGCACCTCGACCAGCTCCGCCAGCTCCTCCAGGCGCGTCTTGGCTGCGGCCAGCGGCGCAAGCGCCTGGCGCACCGCCGAGCATGTCGAACCCGGGTCTTCGTGCAGGATCACCTGCTGCTGGTGCAGGCTCAGATCGCGATAGCGAAGGTCCGCCCGCAGAGCATCCGGCGTGACCCCCGGCAGCAGCACCGGCAAGAGCTTGAACCCCTTCTCCAGTGACCTGCGCCAGCACAGGATCGAGCATTCGCGCGGCACCCAGACGCTATCGGGGGCCAGTGCGGCCGGCGAGATCAATGCCACGGCCGCGTGACACACGCCGAGCCAGGTGTAGATGTCGTCGCACCACATCGCCCCGGGCTGCAGGCGCTCGAAGTCGACCATCACGTCGAAGCCGTCACCCGTCAGGCTCCGGCTGAGCTCGTCGATCAGCTCGCGCACCTCCGGCTCCCCATTTCGGTGGCTGATGAAGACCCGCCGCATCCCGCGCCGGCCGAGTGTGACACGAGGCGACGGCTGGATGCTACAGCTCTTGCTTCAGCGCTTGGGCTGAGCCGTATTGCTGTCTGCCCCGCGCGATGTTGTCATCGATTTCCCCATCGGCCGGCGAGGATGGTCGAGCCGACTCCGCTTGCCTTCACCGATTGGAGGCCGGAGCGACTCCCACCGTTATCACTGGTAGCCAGTTCCTCTTGTGCCGCAGCGCGCGGACCGAAGTCGGCGTCCGTCGAGCGGCAGCTGGCGCCGCCATGCCTCGACGGGTTTGCCTGGCGACAGGAGGAGGCGGCACGCTCGCGCCGCGAGCGCTCGGCCGCGGCACTCGGGTGATCGGTTGCAGTGAGGCCGGCAGGGATGCAGGGCGGCTCATCCCTGTCACCGCTTTGGGCTCAGCCGACACCGTTTGCGCGGCAGGTGCTGGCAGCGTGGGCGGAGGCAACGGAGCTTCCGCCTCAGCTCGCCGGGTTGGCAGCTCTGGCGCTGGGTGCGCCACGGGCCTGGGCATGATGAAGCGTGGGCGCTTGCTCACGGATGTGGGTGGTCTGGTCACTCACCTTGTATGACGCTCGCAACGAACGTCGTCGAGGCCGTTTGTCGCAGGATTGGCGCCGCGCCAGAACGGAACTCGGTGCGCGCATTCGCCGGAGTTGACCCAACTTGGCTGCGACGATCACCAGCTCGTGTCAGTACGGTTCACGCCGCTGGGCCCCGGCCACGCAGGTCTGTTTCACGATGAGTATGAGGTTACTGGCTGCGCACGAACCAGCGCGCTGCGGTGAGGAAGGCGAAGAACCAGAACACCGGGATGAGCATCATCCCCACCAGCCCGGGTAGCTCGCTGTCGAGGGCGGTGACGCCGAGCGCGGACAGCCGCTCTTGCAGCCCTCGTACCAGGTAAGCAGGTGCCCAGCAGACGCGGAAGATGGCGTGCAACAGCAGCGCTGGCGCGCTCTGGCCAGAGGCTCTCTCCAGCAGGCCTCCGGCGAGCCCACTGCACAGCCCCGTGAGCGTCATGCCCCACATGCCGTGCAGCGCCCAGCCGCGCCGCTGCCGCCTGCGCCGCTCGCCGTCCGGTGGCTGGTTGCTCAGCGGCTGGCTGCCGAGCGGCCCGGGCCTGACCAGCAGCGCGGGCAAAAACATGCCGGCGCCCAGCAGCACCAGCACGATCAGCGCGCGTTGCGGGTCAATCTGAGCCCACACAGAAAATTCGCGATCTCAACCGAGCTCGCGCCGGGCATCGGCCATCCAGCGAGCGATGGGGAGCCGCTGCGGACAGCGCTGCTCGGCGAGGCTGTAATCCTGACGCCCGAGCGCTTCGAGTGCGGCCGGGCCGAGCGCCGCAAACTCTGCACGTGCGCGGGCTCGATCTCCGTAGCTGCGCGCGTACATCAGCTGCCGCATCACGTCGGCGACGGGCGCGGCTTCTGCCAGACTACCTTCGCAAACGCTGGCGCATCCCGTACGGTATTTGCCCTCGGAGCTTCGGTGCCCGCGCGGCCGTTGGTAGGCCGCCAGGGGCGAAGAGGAGGGCGTTTGCCAGGAGGCCGTTTGCCAGGAGGCCGAGGCGTTGGCGAGCAGCGCCTCCGGCGTCGTCATCATCGAACAGATACTGCTGATCGCCGGGTTGGACCAGACCGCCTGCAGGCGAGCCTGATATTCGCTCTGTCCACCCCCGAGCAGCTTCTCGAGCAGTTTGCGTGCCGCGGGCGTGTCTTCACCGATGGTCGCCTCGGGATTGGTGTCCAGGCCCTGTGATTTGACCGCAGTCAGCGCGATCCCCCGCCGCGCACAGGCGTCGACAGCCTGTTGCATGCTCGGCACCTGCATCAGGCGATAGTTGTACGCGACCATGGCGCCGTCGATCCAGTCGAGGGTGCTCGCGTGCAGGAGGCAGTCCTGCATGTTCGCATGGCTGCTGAAGCCAAAGAAGCGCACCTTGCCCGCCGCCTTGGCGCGCTCGACCCAGCGCCTCACGTCATCGTTGAAGAGCGAGGTTTCTCGGAGCTGCCCCAGGAGGAAGAAGTCGATGCGGTCCGTGCCGGTTTCGGTGAGCGCCACCGACAGGTCCGCCTCCATCTGCGCGAGCGCAGCGGAGCGCTCCAGCTGCGTGAGCGCGCTCCGAGTCTTCGCCATCAGAAACACCCGCTCGCGCGCGCCAGGGTGTTGCCGGAAGTATTCGCCATAACCTTTGCCGCCAAAGCGCAGCGTCGTCTCCCAGTAGGTCACGCCGAGCTCCAGGGCTCGCGCCAGCAACGCCTGGTTTGCCAGCGCGTCAAAGTAGCCGCCGAGAGCCAAGCTCGATACCTGCGCGCCGGTGCGACCAAACGGCCTCGAGGGTACCCGCTCTGCAGGTTGCGGCGCGCGCGGCGCCGCGGTCACCCCGCTGGTCGTGCCGGAGCATGCCGCCACGCCGAGCGGAGCACCGATCCCGAGCGCACCCATTCCCCTCAATAGCTCACGCCTCGACGAGCTCGGCGCGGTCGAGCCCTGCTTTTCAGTGGCCATGCCATCTTCCTCCTGTTCGTTGGCTCGCCAGCGCCGCCCTGTCCAGGACATTGAGGCTGCACTCCCCCCGATGGCGCAGGCTGGTCACGCTTTAGCATGGTCAGCAGGACCGGAGCCATGTCCCGGGACTCGCCTTCTGCGACTTGGAAGGGCGCCTACGGCATGCCGAGCGCAGGGAGCGGGCTCGGCCTGGGGCTCACCGCCAGCTTCTGATGCACGCTAGCGCAGGCGCACGATTTTGCGCAGCTCACCCTGCACATGGATCCGCTCCTCGATTCCGGCCTCGGCGAGCTCGATCAGCGTCGTCTCCGAATAGTCCGAGTTGGCCACGGGCGAGAAGGAGCGCCCGTCGACCTCGATCGGGTAACCGTAGGACACGACGAGCCGCGCCTCTGCATTCAGCCGGATGGGATCACTGCTCTCGACATCGAGCAGCCCCCAGCGCCAGACCTCCAGGCCCCAGCCGATCTCCTGCATGGGAATAATGCCGGTAAAGGCGGCGCTGTCGAACACCTTCATCCAAATGCTGCTGCCATTGGCCGGCACGGCCGCCACGGCGGAGAGGCCGCCCGTCCGGGTCGTGAGATCGAGCTCCCAGTCCGGATCAAACGTCGTCTGACCTGCGCGCAGGCGCAGTGCACAGTCGTGCGGCGCATCGCGGCGCTGATAGGTCCACTCCACGCTCGCGTCATGGTCGGAGAACCAGTACGCATCCCCGCTGTCTGCCAGGAAGCCAATCTGCATGCCCATGCATCGCGAATCATGGCTGACCGTCACCTCGTCCGTCACGGGATCGAGGTACACGAGTGAAGCGCCCCTGGAGGTGACGTCCAGGTCCCAACATCCCCTCGGGAAGTAGTACCCGTCTTCGCGCCGGATGGGGGTGCCGAAGCTGGTCTCGACCTCGGCACAGCGGAAGCCCGGCACCGGAATCGAGCTCAGGAGCTCCATCGTCGCCGGGTTGAAAGCGATCACCTGTAGCTGTGATTCGTCGAGAAAATACGCCTTTTCCGGGCTGTGGAAAATGACGTGACGGTGCGTGGATTGCACGCCCAGCTGCGCGAAGGACACTACGCCTCGTGCCTCGATGCCGCCGCTCGCGCTCAGCTCATAACGAGTAAATGTCGGCGCTTCGCTGCCACCCATGAGGAAGTAGTCCCCGCCCGGCGGTGCATACAGATATCCTCCGCCAGGCACTTCCACCCCCTGCGTGACGTCGAGGCTCACATCGGCCTCGATGGAGCTGGTTGTTACGAGATAGCCTGTGCGCGTATCCGCTGTGTCGATGGTCGAATGTAGAACGTACAGCGGACCCGCCGTGGATATGCTGGGCACGGCAGGCTCCGTCGGCGCTGGCGCGGCAGGGGAGGGTGTCTCCGGCACTGTTGCCGGAGGAGCGGATTGCACGGGTGCAACAGGGGCCAGCCCCATCCCCTCTCCGGGGGCGCCCGTGGCGGGGGCGACCGCCCTGTCCGTGCGGCGGAGCACCGTGGTGTCAGAGCCGCAAGCGGCCAGCACGGCCAGGCTGCTACCAAAGATGAAAATAGGGCGGCGGGATGCGCGCCGAACTGGGGCAAAACGTGTCACGACTGGCATGGAACCCTCGAGTCTCTCCTCGGATCGTCGTCTCTTCGAAGCGTTCGTTTGCGCCTCCGCGCAGCGCTCCAGGTGGCTGGACAGGCACGTCTCCGGCGATCGGAAGCTCGCAAACGCACCTCATCAAACTGAAAATGATGCCCAATTTCAAGATGGAGCCTTACTCTGGGCTCCAGGGACGTATCGCGAAATGAGCAGGAAGAAGGCGGGTGGCGCACCTCTTGTGTCGGCTCGAGTGCGCAGCAGCAGGCTGCGCGGTGCCTCGTTCGGCAGCGCGAGGGGGGACGGCGCGCTAACGCAAAATCGTCAGCCAGCGGCGCGCCGTGCAGGGTCGAGGCCGGCGTGAACATGTATCAGACCGGTCTGCTACAGCGAGATCCGCTGGAGCTGCTGGTGCCCAGCGTGCGGGCGTTCGAAGCGGAGTCGTCCGAGCCGCTGCACGTTCACGAGGATGAAGGTCAGCTCAAGTGGCCGCGCGGACACGCGATGGTGTGCACCCCGCGCGGCATCTTCGTGGTTCCCCCCAGCTGGGCGGTGTGGATCCCTGCGGGGCAGGCGCACCGCGGCATCTATCTGCAGGCACTCCGCGAGCACAACGTGCACATCCACGTCAGTCAGTGCAGCCCCTTGCCCCAGCGCTGCTGCGCCGTTCGCGTCAGCGCGGCGCTGGCCGAGGCGCTCTCCAGCGCGCTCGTAGAGCGGCGCTGCGATTTCGAGAGCCGCGCCCGGCGCGATCGCGCGCTACTCGAGCGCCTGCGGGGGGAGCTGGTGGATCTTGGAGTTGCACCGGTGCCGCTAACCTTTCCTGCCAACTCACGACTGCGCGCGGTGGCCGATGAGCTGCTGATGGGGCGGGATTCCGGGCGCACCCTCGCGCAGTGGGCGGCCGCGCTGGGCGTTAGCTCCAGTACCATCAACCGCGCCTTCGCGCGCGACACCGGCACCACCCTCGGAGAATGGCGAAAGCGGGCGCGCCTGCTGAAGGCCCTGCCTCGCCTTGCGGCGGGCCACCATGTGACTGCCGTGGCACGGGAGCTGGGCTATCGCCCCAGCTCTTTCATCCACATGTTCCGGCAGACACTGGGCACCACGCCCGGGCGCTACTACCGCGGAGAGCAGGGCGCAGCGCCTGCTTGATATTGACTCTCAGTCGTCGCAGCGCCCAGTATCCGCGTCATGCGGGCAGGTCATTGCTCTGGCTTCTGCTGAGCCCGTCGATCGCGGTCTGGTCTACGGAAATGTGGATTAGCTCCGCTGCTTTCCGAGCCGGGCTTTCAAGATCTGAAAATAGCGCCGTGCCACCCCAGCGCTATCCGCCGCGTGGGTGACATTGCCGGAATGCCTCTCCAGCAAGCTGCGTACATAGCGGCGCTCGAATTCGAGCACGACCCGCTGCCGGGCCTCTGCCAGCGGCAAGGTCAGCGCTTGCTCGATGAGCTGGTCCACGCTGAGCGGCTCTGCGCCAGCCTGCGGCTCTGCCGTACCGAGCGCCGCCAGCTCTCCCAGCGCCACCTGTCGCGCCACGGTGCTGTACAGCTCCCGCACGTTACCCGGCCAGGGGCGCTCGTCCCAGCCCAGGCGTGCGACTTGCTCGAGCGCCTGGGCGCTACCGCCCAGCTCCTGAACGAAGTGGCGCGCCAGCACCTGCACGTCGCCCCTGCGCCGGCGCAAGGGCGGCAGCTCGATGCGAGCCGTTGCGATGCGATGCAGTAGCTCCTCCCGGAAGCGGCCCGCGGCGACCTCGCGCTCGAGATCCGAGCGGGTGGTGACGAGCAGGCGGAAGTCTGTCTCTCGCGACTGCTCCGAGCCGATGCGCCGCACGCTGCGCCGCTCGAGCACGCGCAGCAGCTGGCTTTGAAGTGACAGGTCCATCTCGGCGATCTCGTTGATGAGCAGCGTGCCGCCCTGTGCCCGCTCGATGGCACCCGCTCTGCTCTCGCTCGCGCCGGGGCGAGCGCCTGCGGCATATCCGAAGAGCTCGGCCTCGAGCAGGGGGCCCGGCACTGCCATGCAGTCCAGCACGACAAACGGCCCCTGTGCCCGCCGCCCCCGCTCGTGCAGGCACTCTGCCAGGAGCTCCTTGCCGGTGCCGGTCTCACCTTCGATGACGACGGACACGTCCGATTGCGCGAGCCGCTCGCAGAACGGATAGAGCCGGCGCATCTCGGTGCTGGCACCGATGATGCGGCCCCACGAGGTCGCTGGCGAGAGCACCACCTTGAGCCCGGAGGGGGCGCTGTCCAGCCGGAGCTGGGTGGAGCCCACCTGGAGCGTGTCGCCGTCATGAGCCCAGGCTTCCACCACCTTGACCCCGTTGAGGCGCGTACCATTCTTCGAGCCGAGATCGCTCACCCTCACCCGATGGCCCTCCACGTCGAGCGCCGCATGCCGGCGAGAGACCGTGCGGTCTGTCAGAGGCAGGTCACACGTTGGCCCCTGACCGAGCAGCGCCCGCGAGGGCTGGCTGCCATCCAGAGCAAACGTTTGCCCCTGGTCCGGGCCGCTGATCACAGTGAGCGCAAACGGCGCAGGGGCGGGGGCTGGATCGAAGCTGCCACGAAGAAGGGTAGTGACGTCGTCACCACGCGGGGCGGCTTGCACGGATCGATGAAGGTCGAGTTGTTCGTCGTGCACAAAAGCTCCTTGCTCTGCGCAACGAATAACACGATCGGAGACAATACATACCTGGAGCTGGAAGATCGCGGGTCAGCGCGATCGCCCGCTCTGGTACACGTGCTGGAGCTCTTCTCCGCATGAGGCAACGTTTCCACATCGGGGAGCGTGGGCACGACGCAGCTTGCTTGCGATGACTTGCTCGAAGTCGATCGTTCAGAGGTGATAGGTCGCGGCCTCTGCGGGGTCGCGATCCAGATGATCACTGCTGCGGGGAGCGACCCCGCACCCGGCAACTCCGCGGCTCGCTCTCCATCGTCCGTCTGTACACGCCGGCTGTGTCCGGCCCGCACGAGCCTCCAAGACCTCAGCGAGCCGCTCGAGGCCCTGCTCGGACTCGATGCGTCCGCGCAGCTCGGCGGCTCGCGGGGCCACGGCCGCGTCGTCCAGCAGGCCACGGATCGTCCGCCGCAGCAGGAGGGGCGTGGCCTGGGCGGCCTCGAGCACGGAACCGACACCGAGCATCGTGCAGCGCGCGCCGTTGTCGGGCTGGTCGAAGCGCTGTGGGATGATGACCTGGGGCACCCCGGCCTCGAGCGCGCGGGCCGTGGTGCCGATGCCCCCGTGGTGCACCAGTAAACGCGTCTCTGGCAGTACCGCGCCCAGCGGGATGAAAGGGCACAAAAGTAGCCGCTCGGAGCTGCGGCGCGCACCGACTCCGCGTGGGCACAACATGACCCCGGGCAGCTCGAGCTTCTCACAGCACAGCTCCGCCTGTTTCAGCGACTCTCCGAGCTGAGTATTCGCGGTGCCGAAGGTGAATACGAGCGGGCGGCCGCGCCGCTGGATGAAGGCCTGCAGCGGCGGGGGCAGTGGCACCCGCTCCGGCGGCAGCGGGAAGCCGGCGAAGTCCATCGGAGGCGCCGCGCTGGGCGGCGCCGGACAGAACCAGCGCGGAAACGCGGCGACGTGCCCGACCACATACGCTTCGTCATGAAAGGCCGTGTCCACGCGCTCCAGGCCGAAGGTGGCCCTCAGCTGGTTGACGAACGCGAGCACGCGCGGGTTCCTCGCAAACAGGTCGTAGGGTGGAGTCCGCCCGGTGTCGTAAGGCCGCAGCTTGAAGGGGGAGAGGTGCAGTCGAGCGACGCGCAACCCGTGCTTCTCTGCCACGAGATTGGATGCGCAGTAGCGGTCGCAGTTGACGATCAGGTCCACGTTGGGCGCGCGCCGGGAGAGCTCCGCGCCGATGGCCTCCGGCGAGCAGTACAGGTAGTCCTCGAAGCGCGGCACATGACGGAAGATCTCCACGGGCGGAGCAACGGCGGTGGCCTTCAAGCCGCGTGCACGAGCGCTCTCGATGAACTCTTCGTTGGTGAGCAGCTCGCAGGAGTGCCCGCGAGCCTGCAGGCGCTCGGCCACGGCGATGAGGGGCGCCACGTCACCGACGCTGCCCAGGGATACGAATGCAATCTTCATGTGGGTCTGTTCCGGGGAGAGGTCGGGCTCACGCGGCTGCCGTCCGCTCCACGCGCCCCCCGAGCAGGCGCTCCACGAAGCGAACCGCGTGCGGCTCGTGCTGCCACATCTCGAAGCAAGCCTTCATCTGGGCGCAGGCACTGGTGATGGTGGCGGAGGAGCTGACCTCCGTCACGGCAGCGTCGAGGAGGGCCGGGGTCAGCTGCTCCACGTCGAGCGCCGTGCCCAGCCCGTGGTGCTGGATGAGCGCTGCGTTCCGGGGCTGATCGAGCCCGAGCGGCAGCGCGAGCATGCGCACGCCGTGCGCCGCGCACTCCTTGATGCTGTTGAAGCCCGCGTGGGTCAAGGCCAGGCTGGCCTTGCGCAGCAGGGCGAGCTGTGGCGCGCACTCGACCAGCAGCACCCGGGGTGACGAGCAGCGCAAGGCCTGCCTGTGCTGGGAGCTGCAGGCCAGCACCAGGAAGAAGTCTGTGCGCGCGGAGAACACGTCCACGACTCGCTGCAGGACGTCGAGGGTGCGGGCATGGCGGTGCGTCTGGGTGCCCAGTGAGCAGAAGGCGAGGGGGCGGTCCCCGGGCAGCGCCTGCCAGGGAAAGTCCGGCTCCTTCCGGTCGTGATCGATACAGGGCCCGACCCAGCTGAGGTTCGCGGCCCCGGCGCGAGCAAAGTCGAAAGCCTCCGGGCAGAAGACCATGCGCGGCCCGCGAGCAACCGGCGCATAGAGCACATCGTAGTCGTACGCGACGTTCGTCCCCAGCCGGCGCTGCAGCTCTTCGGTCAGGAGCGCGGGAAAGTGCCAGCTAGCCCACGCAAACACCGTGTCGGGCGCGCGCCGGGCGCGCTCGCGAAGCGCGGCAATCTCAGCTAGCTCGCGCGCCCATGCCTCGCGGATGAGCGGCAGGTTCTCGGCGCTCGGCGGCAGCAGCAAGTGAGGCGGAGGCACACTGGGATCCTGCTCACGCGGCAGATCCGTCTCGTACAGCGCCCAGGGAATGCACGCCGCGGCTGCAAGCGTACCGAAAGCAGAGTACAGGCTGTCGAACAGGATCAGCGCCGGGTTGTAGCTACGGAGTGTCGCTTGAAACGTGGCAATGAAGTGGGCCACCGCGCTCTCGAAGGCCGCGCGATGGGGCAGGTAGTCAAACAGCGTCGGCTCGGCACAGGGCCGGGCTGCCGACAGATTGGCGTACTCGTAGCCCAGCGCGCGCATCGGCTGCTCGAACGTGCGCACCCCCGCGAAGACGACGCGATAGTTGCGCTCGCGCAGTTGCCTGGCCAGGGCGAGCAGGGTGACGACATGGCCGTATTCGGGCCACACCACGATCAGGATCGTGGGACCCGAGCAGCGTGAGGGGGCGCCGTGGTCCGCTCCCGCCTTCGGCGCGGACACGATGGGCGGAGACATGGCCGGGCTATCGAGGCGCCGCGAGGCCGAGTTGCGCGAAATTCTTCGAGCTCACGAGGAACTGGGACGCATCGAAAGGCGCGCAACTGCTCGGCGGTCCCACCGATAGGAGGGCACTGGCGCTCGCTGAGCGCAACATCAAGGACACAGCAGATGAAGAACGACAACCAGGCCGCTCTCGAGCTATTCAGCAACTACTCCGACTTCATGCTGACGGAGGACGAGCTGTTGGCCATCCACGGCGGGGCCACCAACAGCGGTAGCGCCAGCACCAGCTCCACGACCTCCGGCGGCGACGGTGGCGCCAGCGTCAGCGCTCCGCCTCCGGCTCCGCCCCCGGCTCCGCCGCCCCAGGCTCCGCCGGCTCCGCCGAACCTGAGCCCCGCCAACGTGTCCGTTGGGGTGACCGTCGACCTTACGCCCTCGGTACACGAGGTCACGCACGCAGTGGTGAACTCGGATTCCGCCGGTGCACTGGATAACTTCGTTACTCACGCCATCGAGGCGGTGGACAACTTCTTCTTCGGCCCCGACACCCCCTCCGCACCGCCGGACGCTGGTGGCGCTGGCGGCGCTCACGGCGCCGGAGGCAGCGGGGGCTGAGCGAATCAGGTCCCTCGTCGGCAACGCGACGGAGGTCGGTATGGAGCGACCTCTGTCGCGAACGACGGGCCCCGCACCTGGGAGTTCATGATATGCAAGCTGAAATGGAGCGGAGCCCAGCGCCCGTGAGCCCCCTACCGCAGACCTCCGAGAGCCGACTGCACCGGGTGAGGGCCTGGACCCTCGCCCCCACAATCGGTGGCGCCTTCCTGCGCCGCCGATCTGCCGTCAGCCAAGCTCCAGCGGGATGGTAAGGTGGAGCAGCTGGCGACTCCCGTGAGCGCCGCGCCGCAGAGCGCCGAAAGGCGGCGCTCCGGAGTGAGAGCGTGGACGCTCATCCCCACCTACCTGGGCTCGCTCTTCGCTGGAGCTCTCCTCAAACGTGGTCTCGGGCTCTCGGAATACGTCGCGCTTCAGCTAACCAACGCGGTCACGTTCTCCGCGCTGTTCATCTGGTGGTTCGTGCTGACCGCACCCCGGCCCCGCTCCGTGCGCGCGGCGATGGGGCAGCCTCTCGGGCTCGCTGGCTGCGGGTTGGCGATGGCGATGGGATTGGGGGTGAGCTGCCTGGGATACATCGAGTTGCTCTCCAGCAACTTTCGGGAGCTCTGGTATGCGGCGAGCACCGGTGGCACCTCTATCATTCGACTGACGGGTGCTGACCCAGCGAACCTGGTCGCGTTCCTGTTCCTGGTGGTGGTGGGGCCGCTGGTCGAGGAGTTGGTGTTCCGTGCCACGCTCTTTCGTGCCTGGCGTGCGCGCTGGAATCCCACCGTGGCAGTGCTGGCCAGCAGTGTCGCCTTTGCCGTGCTCCACCCGCAGAAGGTGGAGTCGTTTCTCAGCGCACTGGCATACGTACTGCTCTACACGCGCACTCGCTCCCTGTGGGCAAGTGTGCTGGCCCACAGCCTGGGCAACGCTACGGTGGCGGCGCTGGGCGCGCTGCACTACTTCTGGCCGTCGCCGAAGCTCGTCCTCAGCGGTTCGGTGGAGCACGCTACGTTCGCGCTGGCCCTGCTGAGCGGAGCCGGCATCTGGCTGCACTTCGTGATCAAGAGCTGGCGGACCCTCGGTGCGCCGCTGTCGCCGGAATCAGTGCCGGCCACGTCAGCGCTACCCACAGCGCCCGCGGAGCTGCGCACCGGCAGCCAGCTCGGCTGAGCGCGGGCCCGACGTTGTGGCGAAACCGGCTTGGCCGGTGGCCGACAAGACGTCATCTCGTCGTTCGGGGTCGCTGACGGCTCGCTCCGCGCCACGTGAAAGGGACACCGTGAACCCCAGCTCCATTGCACAGCTCACTCACCCGGCCGCGCTGTTCGCGCAGACCGCCGCAACGGTCGTCGCGGAAGTCCGCCGCAAGCTGTACGTGCCGGATTGCGCCGATGACGACGTGGAGGCCGAGTTCGTCGCGCTCCGCCAGCGTATCGAAGCTTACCGCCCCGAGTTCTGCGCCCTCTTTGCCTCTGCCCTGCTCGAACGGCTCGGGGCAGAAGGGCTGCAGCAAATGCTGGACGGGCTGAAGACCGAAGCAGCCCAGCGTTATCTCGAGGTTGCCGAGCACATCCGGCTGGAGCTGGAGCAGAGCGTTCCGGCACTGAAGCAGAAGCTGACGGCGGCCGCGAAGAGCGCGCTCGAGAGCTCTGCGCCGAGCCCTGCCATCAGCCGGGCTCAGCAGAGCGCGCTGAGCCTCGCTCGAGCTGTCGGCATCGAGGGCGCATTGAACGGGCTGGCCCGGTCCGTGACCTTGCAGGTGTTGCTCGAGCAGGGCGGCAACGCCACCCAAGCGCAGCTGCTGGTGAGCCCCGAGGCGCAGCGGATTCAGGGGATCCTGCTGGGAATGCTGGCGGGGTTTCACGCTCGCCTCTTCATCCGCCACGTCGGGGAGGCGCACGTCTCGGTGGTGGTGGCGGAGCTGGAGCGAAAGCCGCTGCGGGACTACGTATCCGCGCGCACCGCAATCCGACCAGCACTTCACCGCGGGCTGAATCAGCTGATCGTGCGCATGCTTTCGGAGGTGTTGTGAAATGAGCCTCGTCGTCACCAAGCCAAAGATCGTACTCGCCGGGATTGGTACCAAGGGCGATCTGTTCCCGCTGCTGGCGCTGGGGCGAGAGCTCGTGCAGCGCGGTCATCGCTGTCATCTGCTCGGTAACGAAGGCGTGGGCACGCTGGCGGCGAGCCACGGGCTGGGCTTCACCCCCGTCACCGTGGAGCAGACGGACAACACGGTGAGCCTCGAGGAGAACCTGACGCACCACATCTTTCCGTCTTTCCGCCCCACGCTGGCCTACTTTCGCGAGCAGATGGCGCTGGGGCAGCCGCTCTTGGTGGTCAACTCGAGCCCGTCCTGCGCGACGAATCTCTCGGCTGAAAAATACGGGCTGCCAGTGTACCGCATCCACCTGGCCCCGAACAACTTGCGTTCCCTGGTCCGGCCGCCCTGGCCGTGGCGCGAGAAGGTGGAGGGGCCGCTCGCGGCCACGTATCGCAAGCACTACTTGCCGAGGGTGTTCGCGAAGCTCAACCGCTCGAAGGTGTTCATTCCTCGCCTCCAGCCGTTTCGGGCGGAGCTGGGTCTCCCTCCGGTCGACACGCTCCCGGAGATCGATCGTGTGGTGTGCGGTCGCCTCGGCTTCTTTCCCGCCTGGTACGCCGAGCCTGCGGCAGACTGGCCGCAGCCGTTTGAGCTCGCTGGTTTCCCGCTGCCGCCGACGACGGGGACGTTGCCGGGCGAGCTCATCGACTTCGTACGGCGCGAGGGCAAGCCCATCGTCTTCACTCCCGGAACGGGGGTGCCCGATGTGGCGCTGTTCTTCCAGCAGGCTCGGCAGTGCTGCGAGGCGCTCGGTCTGCCCGGGGTCTTCTTGAGTCGGCACTATCGTGCTCCGGCGCAGCTGGGCAACAGGCTCCGACACTTCGAGTTTCTCGACCTGCAGCTGGTGCTGCAGCAAGCGGCCCTGCTGGTCCATCACGGCGGCATCGGCACCACCGCCCGCGCCTTCCAGGCTGGCGTGCCACAGGTCATCCGGGCGCGGATGTATGATCAACCCGACAATGGCGAGCGCGTCCAGCGGCTCGGCGCTGGACGCTACCTGTTCGGCGAAGGCGATACCACTGAAGCACTGATCGCGGCCGCAAAGCACCTGACCTCCAGCGCCCAGGTCCAGCGCCGGGTCGAGCACTTTCGGGCTGCGCTCGCAGCCTCAGGCGACGGCATTCCCCGCGCCGCGGACTGGATCGAGCGCGTCTTGACGAAGGCAGCGCCCTCCGGGCTGCAGCTGGCGAGCTGAACCGTGACGTCGTCGCTGAAGTTCATGTTCGGCTCACTGGGCACGCTGGGCGACATGTTGCCCTTCCTGGCGCTGGGCAAGGAGTTGATGGAGCGCGGCCATGGTTGCCACATGCTGGGCAGCGCGCCGGGCGCCAACATCGCCGAAGAGATGGGGGTGGAGTTCACCACTGTCTCACCGGCGCGCGTGAGCGACAGGGGAGGGCCCGAGGAGACCTTCGACGAGTACTTGCGCCCCTCGTACGAGCCCACGTTCCGCATCTTCGCGCGGGAGCAGGCGGCGGGCCACCGGCTGATTGTCATCAACCAGACCAACTTCTCGGCAACTTCGCTGATGTGCGAGCTGTACGGGCTGCCGCTGGTGCGTGCGATCCTGTGCCCTGCATTGATCGAGTCGCTGGCAGCGCCGCCGATGCCCTGGAGGGCAAAGCTGGAGGGTCCGCTGGGCAAGAGCTACGCCAGGCACTATCTGCCCAGGCTCTTTGCGGAGCACGCGCGCGGTAGCTATCAGTTGCGCGCGGTGAACGAGCATCGCCGTGCGCTCGGCCTGGGTCCGCTCGGCAGCCTGGCGGAGGTGGAGCGGAGGATTCAGCTTCGCCTCGCCTTCTTCCCGGACTGGTTTGCTGCGCCCGCTGCCGATTGGCCCGAGCTCGAGCAGGTGGGCTTTCCGTTGGCTCCTTCGCGGACAGAGCTGCCGCCAGCAGTGGCTCGGCTGATTGCGAAGCACGGCCGTCCCGTGGTGTTCACGCCCGGCACCGGTGTTGCAGACGTGGATCTGTTCTTCGCGGAGGCCCGGCGCTGTCGAGCACTCCTGAAGCGACCCGCGGTGTTCCTGAGCCCGCGTCAGGCCGTGCAAGGTGCCGCGGATGAAGGGGTCGTCAGCCTCGACTACGCCGATCTGGGGGTGCTGCTGCCGCATGCGGCGCTCCTGGTGCATCACGGGGGAATTGGCACGATGGCACGAGCCCTGGAGGCTGGCATTCCGCAGATCATCTGCCCGCACGGCTACGATCAGCCAGACAATGGCGCGCGCATCGTCGATCTGGGTGTCGGGGCGGTGGCGGAGGTCTCTAGGTCGAGTGGGGAGGCGTGGGCCAGCGTCGCTCGCGAGCTGTTGGCCAGCGAGGCAGTGGCGGAAAAGCTGCGCCAGCTGTCGACCCGGCTCACGGGAGCGTGTGCGATCTCGCGCGCCGCGGACCGGCTGTTGCACCGCTTCAGCGCGTCGGCGAGCTGAGCCCTCGCATCCGGCTGCGGCGGCCGGCGCAGAGCGCGCACTGGCGGCGAGCGGAAGTGCGAGCGGTCTGGCCGCGGCGCGCAACCCCGGCACTTTCCTGACCGACCACAGCGGTAATGGCAGCGCAGTATACGCTGATGGGCTGGCAGAGCCGGCCGCCGTCGTCAACGAACGCGGCGCGCAGCTCCTCCGTGCGGATCGAGGGGCACGGCTGCATCGCGGTCGAAGCCTCTGGCGCGGGCGTGCGGGTGCTCTCCAGCCAGACGCTGGAGCTCGCGCGCGGAGCGGGTCTGCCCGCCGTCGCGGCTCCGAGCGTCGCGGCACCGGTCCCGCACTTGTCTGCGGTGCCCGCCCCGCCGCCAGCGGTGATCCACGGCGGCGGTCCCGCACCTGCACCCGCCGCGCTGCCAGCAATGGCCCAGACCCCAGCGCCGCTGCCTGCACCCGCCGCGCCCGCGCCTGCAGCTCCGGCTCTTGCCGCACAGCCCGCAGCGAATGCCCCTGCGGCCGAAAACTTGTTCCGCCGCGAGGCTCTGCAAGCGCAATACGGCAGCAACGAGCCCCCCACGAGCCTGCCGCAACCGACCGGAGCCAACTGGGGCATCCTCACCGTCGTCGCCTCGCTGGTCGTCGTGGTGTTTGTCGGTGCACTGCTTGCCAGTGTCGAGGTCACCGTCAAAGCGCCCGGTGCCTTGCGCGCGCCCGAGGGGTTGCGTCCGGTGGAGTCGGCGATCGCGGGCGCCATCGCTGAAGTCGACGTGCTCGCTGGCGACGAGGTGAGCGCCGGACAGCTGATCGCCAGGCTCTCGGTCGCTCAGCTCGACGCGAGCCTCACCTCCAAGCGCCAGGAGCTCGAAGCGGTGAAGCATCAGAACGCCATCGCCGAGGCCGCGGACAGGGCCTACGCGGAGCGCATCGACACCGCGCTACGGCGCCGCCGCAAGGTGCTGCAGAGCCGTACGCACCTCAATCAGGAGCTGCGCGCGCAGCGCCGAGACCTGCTCGATCGCACGCGCGAGCTGGTGCGACAGGGCGCCAGCAGCCTCAACCAGGAGCTGGTCTCGCGCGAGTCTCTGTACGACGCCCTGGACGCGGGACAGCTGCTCGAGTTGAACCTCGCCGACCTCGACGTGCAGCTGGCGGAGCTGCGCAATCAGTTGGAGGAGCGCGCCCTGGGTCGCGAGCTCGCGCTGGCC
>JAICQL010000205.1 GCA_025937895.1 Polyangiaceae bacterium
CTCGAGCAACACGCCCACCACCTCACCCGGCAACACCCCCGCAGCCCTCAGCGCACGACTGAGGTGGGTCGCCTGCTCGTCCAGCGCCCCGTAGCTCACCGACTCTCCGCAGCAAGCCGCCGCCACTCGCTCCGGCTGCCGCCGTGCTCGCTCCTCGAACAGTGGCACGTAGCCGCGCTCGAAGCGCTCGCGCGGGGTGGCGTCGCTCGCTGCGCGGCTCCACGCCTCGAGCCGCGCCTGCTCGCCAGCCGTGGTGGCGGGCAGCGCGCGCAAGGGGCGCTCTGCCGACTCCGTGAGCTGCAGCAACAGCGATTCGGTCAGCTCGGCGATGGCCTGCGCCCGCTCCGAGGTGAAGCAGGCCGTCGCGTGGTCGAACGTCAAGAGCAGGCGCTCGCCGGCCTCCACGTTGAGCGTCATCGGATAGCTGGTGAGCCCGATGCTGGCCGCGCCCTCCAGCTCCAGGGTGCCATGCTCGCCGGCGCGCAGCGCGCGCGCGACGGGGTAGTTGTCGAACACCACGATGCTGTCGAACAGCGGCTGCCCGGAGCGCCCGCTCCAGCGCTGCACGTCATATAGCGGGCTGTGCTCGTGCTCGCGCAGCTCCACGTTGTGCGCCTGCAGCTCCCGCAGCCACTCGCCCACCTCGCGTGCCGGCTCCGGGCGAGCGAGCACCGGCAGGGTGTTGATGAACAGACCGAGCAAGGTCTCGGCCCCGGGCAAGCTCGCCGGTCGTCCTGCCACGGTGGCACCGAAGCACACCGTGCGCTGGCCCGTGTAGCGCTGCAAGGTCAGCGCCCACGCCGCCTGTACCAGGGTGTTGAGGGTCACCCGCTGGCGCTGGGCAAAGCGCTCGAGACGGCGGGTGGCCTCTGGGGAGAGAGCCCGCTGGCAGCGGGCGTAGCCATCTGGCTGTAGCTCCGCGGATACAGGCGGTGCCAGCGCGGCCGCGAGCAACGTCGGCTGCTCCAGCGCGCCGAGCTTTGCCTTCCAGAAGCGCTCGCTGCTCTCGAGCTCCTGCTGCGCGAGCCAGGCGACGTAGTCGCGATAGCGCGCCTGCGCTGCCGCCGGGGGCTGGCCCAGATAGCTGCCGAGCACCTCTTCCAGCAGCCGCGCGCCGCTCCAGCCATCCAGCACGGCGTGGTGATACGTCCAGATCAGCTGCTGCTGGCGCTCGCCGAAGCGCACGAGCAGCACCCGCCACAGCGGCGGCGCGTCGAGCTCGAAGGGGCGCTCGCGCTCGGCTCGCTCGTGCCCGGCGATGGCGGCGGCCAGCGCCTCTGCGCCTGCACCCTCCGGCAGCGGATGCTCCACGGTCCGCAGCGGACACGGCACCGCGCGCCAGACCACGGCGAGCGGCGTATCGCTGGCGCTCGACGGAAAGCCCATCCTGAGCGCCTCGTGGCGCTCGAGCGCGGCTTGCCAGGCCACCTGCAGGCGCTCACCGTCCAGTCCGCGCACCCTCACGCTGACTTGGTTCACGTACACGCCGGCCGCGCCGCGCTCCGCGAGCAAGGCGTGGAACAGGATGCCCTTCTGCATCGGAGACAGCGGGTACACGTCGGCCACGTCACGCGGCGCCAGCTGCAGCCCGTCGAGCACGGCCTGGCTAGCGTCGAGCAGCGGAAAGTCCTCCGCCAGCAGGCGGCCCGGGCTCGCGCCGCAGTGCTCGGCGAGCTGGCTGAGCTCGCTCTCGACCCTCTCCAGCAGCGCGCGCGCTGGAGCGCGCTCGGCGGCGGGCCCCTGCATGCGGCACGTCAGCTCCAGCTGGCCTTCACGCAGGCTCAGCCCCAGGCTGCAGCGTGCAGCCGCGCCGGAGAGCAACGTCCCCTCCTGCTCTGAGCCATCAGCGAGCAAGCCGAGCGGCGCACCGGGCGGCTCCTGCAGCTCCGTGAGATCGAGCTCCGCGCTCCACTCTGGCTGCGCCGGAGGAGGGGCCAGCTCGGCCGTCGCGGCGCCCCGCCTGCTGCCTCGCAAGGCCGCCTTGAACGCGTGCAAGGCGCTGTCGAGGTCTGTCGCGACGGCAGCCAGGCGCACGCACCGCACCCGTTCGCTCGCGCCCGCCGCGCCCGCGGAGGCTTCGCGAGTGAGCAACTCCAGCTGGACTTCAGAGCCGCCGTGCGCCCCTGACAGCGCACGCGCGAGCGCCGCTACCACGAGCTCGCCCGCGCTCAGGCGATACGAGGCTCCGGCACCTGCGAGCAGCGCAGCCGTGAGCGAGGGAGCGAGCCGCCGGCGCTCCAGCGCCGGACCCGGCGCGCCCAGATCCGCGCCGCGCTCCAGCACCTGCAGCTCCCGCCAGGACTCGGCCTCCCTTCCACCCGCCTCCCGCTGCAGTGCGCTGCTCAGCTCAGCGATCAACGCGGCCAGCGCGCTCGGATCGATGACCAGGCGGTGTGACGCGAGCAGCAACCTGGTGCCCTGCCCCCGTGCCGGCGGCAGCCATGCACCGTGCAACACACGGCCGCTCGCCACGTCCAGCCCCGCGCGCGCGGTCTCCAGCAGCTCGGGCAGCTGTGCTCCTGCCGCAGCCCGCACGAGAGTGGCGCCCCCGCCGCCCGGCACCCAGCGCGCCTGCGCGCCGTCATGGCTCAGCGCCCAGCTCGGATGCTCGGCAAGCACCTGCTGCAGCACCGGCAGCAAGCGCCCTGGCTCGCCGGGCTCCGGCACTGCGAGCAGCGCCCAGCAGCACGAGCGCCGCGGCTCGCGCCGCTCCCGCTCCAGCCGGGCCAGCTGGGTGGCAGGCAGCTCGAGCGCCGGGGCCACCACTGCGCCGAGCGCACGCGCCAGCTCGCCGATGGTCTGGTGCTGGAACACATCTCGCGGCGTGAGCTCGAGCCCCGCCTGGCGCGCCCTGCTCACCACCTGCAGCGAGAGGATGGAATCCCCGCCCAGCTCGAAGAAGTTGTCATCGCGCCCGACGCGCCTCACGCCCAGCGCCTGGCCCCAGATCTTCGCCAGCAGGCGCTCGACCTCGAGGCGCGGCTCCACGTAGCGCTCGCTGCCCTGCAGCTCGGGTGCCGGCAGCGCCCGGCGGTCCAGCTTGCCGTTGGCCGTCAGCGGCAGCTCGGCGAGCAGCAGCAGCTGCGCCGGCACCATGTACTCCGGCAACCTGGCGCGCAGCTGCTGGCGCAGCGCCTCGCTCAGGCCCTGCTCTGCCCCCGCGCGGGCCACGACGTAGCCCACCAGCTGCTGGCTGTTGCCCAGCTCGCGCGCCACCACAGCGGCAGCGCTCACCTCGGGGTGTGCGCGCAGCTGCGCTTCGACCTCGCCCAGCTCGATGCGGTGCCCCCGCACCTTGACCTGCTGATCGATACGTCCGATGAACTCCAGCACGCCGTCCGCGCGCCGGCGTACCAGATCACCCGTGCGGTACAGGCGCTGCCCCGGCTCCTTCGCGAAGGGATCCGGCACGAAGCGCTCCGCCGTCAGCCCCGGGCGGCGGCGATAGCCGCGCGCCACGCTCGCGCCGCCGATGTACAGCTCCCCGGGCGCCCCGGGCGGCAAGGGCTCGAGCTGCCGGTCGAGCACGTGCAAGGTGCTGCCGGTGATGGCGCGCCCGATGGGCGTGATGGCGGCGGAGTCGTGCGGATCGCAATCCCAGTAGGTGACCGCCACCGCGGCCTCCGTGGGGCCGTATTCGTTGACCAGGCGCGCGCGCACCGGGCTGGCGGCAAACTGTCGCGCCAGCTCCGCCGGCACCGCTTCCGCGCCAGTAGTGACCAGGCGCAACGACGAGCACGCCGCGAGCTCGCCCGCCTCCAGGAACGCTCGCAGCATGGAGGCCACGAAATCCAGCGCGGTGATGCCATGGCGCTGGATGGCGTCGCTGAGCTGAGCCGGATCGCGATGAGCTCCAGGCGGCGCCATGACCAGGGTGGCGCCCGAGGTGAGCGGCCAGAGCAGCTCCTGCACGGAGATGTCGAAGCCGAACGGCGTCTTCTGCAGCACCTTGTCAGCGGCGGTCAGCCGGTACTCGTCCTGCATCCAGCGCAGGCGCTGCGCGAGCCCCCCATGTGAGCTCTCGACGGCCTTGGGCAGCCCCGTCGAGCCCGAGGTGTAGATGCAGTAGCCGAGCTGGCCTGCCCAGCCAGGAAGCGCCAGGTCTCGCGCCGGTTCTTCGCGGGTCGCCGCCAGCAGCTCCGTCATCGCCACGACTCGCGCCGTCTCGGGCAAGAGCTGCCGCAACCGCGGCTCGCTGAGAACCAGCGTGACCGCGCTGTCCTCGACCATGAGCTGGATGCGCTCGGGCGGCAGCTCGGGATCGATCGGCAGGTAGCCGCCGCCCGCCTTCAACACCGCCAGCACCGCGAGCGGCAGCTCCAGCGAGCGCTCCAGGCACACGCCGACCAGCACCTCTGTGCCCACGCCCAGCCGGCGCAGGCCGCGGGCCATGCGGTTGGCTCGCGCGTTCAGCTCCGCGTAGCTGACGCTGTCTGCGCCCGCCACGACCGCGAGGGCGTCCGGGCTGCGGAGCGCCTGCGCCTCGAACGCCACGTGCAAGCAGCACACCTCGGCTCGGCCGCCTTCGTTCCAGCGCTCCAGCTCGGCGCGCTCGACGGCCGTCGCCAGGCCGAGATTGCCGAGCGCCTCCGTGGGGGACGCCATCAGCGCGGCCAGCAGCTGGTCCAGCTGCGCCGCCAGGCGCGCCACCTGCTGCGCGTCCAGCTCGCGGCGCGAGAAGGCCAGGCTGAAGCTCAGCTGCTCCCCGGGCAGCACGAACACGCCCAGGGCGTAGTTGGTGACATTCACGCTCTCGGGCAGCTCGAAGCGCAGGCCACCTCCGCGCTGCTGCGAGAGCACCTGTTCCATGGGGTAGTTCTCGAACACGACGATCGTGTCGAACAGCTCCTGACCCCTGCGGCCGCCCCAGCGCTGCACGTCGTACAGGGACGAGTGCTCGTGCTCGCGCAACCGCGAGTTGTGCGCCTGCAACTCGCGCAGCCACTCGCCCACCCGCTGGCTCGGCTGCGGCGCCTGGATCACGGGCAAGGTGTTGATGAATAACCCCAGCAGGTGCTCCGCGTCCGGTAGCTCTGCCGGGCGGCCCGCAACGGTCGTACCGAAGGCCACGCAGCGCTGCCCCGTGTAGCGCTGGAGCAACAGGGCCCAGGCCGCCTGGATCAACGTGTTGAGAGTCACCCGCTCGCGCTGAGCAAAACGCACGAGCTGCTGCGTGCGCGCCACGCTCAGGCGCAGCGAGCACTGCCCGTGGCCCTCGCCCCGCTGCGCCGGTGGCAAGGTGCGCGCCAGCAGGGTCGGCTCATCGAGCTGGCTCAGCTGCTCTCTCCAGAAGCGCTCGCTCTCGCCGGCGGGCCTGCGCTCCAGCCACTCGATGTAGTGGCGGTACAGCCCGGGCCGCGGCGGGAGCTGGCCGGTGAAGTAGTGGCCCATCACGTCTTCGATCAGCCGCGCGTTGCTCCAGCCATCGACCAGCACGTGATGATGGCTCCAGATCAGCTGGTGCCGGCTCGGCCCCAGGCGCACGAGCAACACTCGCTGCAATGGCGGCTGCCCGAGCTCGAAGCCGCGCAGCCGCTCCTGACGCGCGAGCTCCGCCAGCTCCGCCGCGCTCGGCGGCTGCGCCGAGCGGTCCAGCTCGGTGATGGGCAGCCCGGTGATGGACAGAGCGGTGCTGCGGCAGACCACCTGCCAGGGTAGGCCCTGCTCATCTTCTCCCAGCAGCGCCGTGCGCAGCACGGGCCGGGCCTGACTGGTGGCGCGCCAGGCAGCCCGGAAGCGCTCCACGTCCAGCCCCTCCACCGCCACGCTGAGCTGGCTGATGTACATGCCCTCGCGCGGGGCGAGCAGCGCGTGAAACAGCATGCCGCGCTGCACCGGCGAGAGCGGGTACAGATCCTCGATCTCCTCGGCAGGCAGCGGCAAGGCGTGCAGCTCCGCCGCGGTCAGCCGTGCCTGCCAGGGCCGAGCCGCGACGGCCGCAGCGGGCGTGCCGGGCTCGGCTGGCGCAGCCCCACGAGCCAGCGCAGCACCTGCCAGCGCCCGCAGCGTCTGCCGCTCGAACACGTCCCGCGGGGTCAAGGACAGGCCTGCCTGGCGCGCCAGGTTCACCAGGCGCAAGGAGCTGATGGAGTCGCCGCCCAGCTCGAAGAAGTTGTCGTCGCGGCCCACGCGCTCGACTCCCAGCACCTTGCACAACAGGCTGGCGAGCACGCTCTCCAGCCCGGGGCTCGGCTCCTCGTGGCTGCCCTGCGAGAGCTCCGGAGCCGGCAGCGCCTTGCGATCCAGCTTGCCGTTGCCGGTCAGCGGCAGCCGCTCCAGCACCAGCAGCCGCGCCGGCACCATGTAGTCGGGCAAGCTCACGCCCAGGTGCTGGCGCAGCTCCGCCTCTGCGACGCTGGCGCCGCTGGCGGGCACCACGTACCCCACGAGCTGCTTGCCCGTGGCCGTGTCGCGCGCAATCACCGCCGCCTCGGCCACGCCATCGTGCTCGACCAGCCGCGCCTCGATCTCGCCCAGCTCGATGCGATAGCCGCGCACCTTGACCTGATGGTCGATGCGCCCGAGATACTCCAGGCTGCCGTCGGCGCGGTAGCGCGCCAGATCGCCGGTGCGGTACAGCCTGCGCCCGGGCTGGTTGCCAAAAGGATCGGGCACGAAGCGCTCGGCGGTGAGCCCGGGCCGCCCGCGGTAGCCACGCGCCAGCGCGCCGCCGCCGATCACTAGCTCCCCGGCCACGCCCACCGGCACTCGCTGGAACGCCGTGTCCACGACGTACAGCTCGGTGTTGTCGATGGGCCTGCCGATGGGCGCCGAGTCCATGCTGCGCAGCTCGTGGCGAGGATCGGCATCGTGCACGCAGCAGCCCACCACCGCCTCGGTCGGGCCGTATTCGTTGACCACCCGCGCGCCGGGCGCGATGCGCTCCAGGGCCTCCACGCAGTCCCAGCTCAGCGCCTCACCGCCCACGATCCAGGCGCGCAGCCCGGGCAGTGGGCGGGTCAACGTCTCCGCCAGCGCCAGTGCGTGGGAGGGGGTGAGCTTGAGCAGCCCGATCGCCGCGCCGCGCTCCAGAGCGCTGGCCAGCGCCGCCAGCGGCTCGGCGTCGTCGCGAGTGAGCTCGACCCGCTTGCCGCAGCTGAGCGGCACCCACAGGCTGGTGACGGTGAGATCGAAGCTGATCGAGGAGTGAACCGCGGAGCCGTCCAGCTCCGGGACGCGGTACGCGCGCCGAGCCCAGCGCACGTAATTACTGAGCCCCTGGTGCTCGAGCTGCACGCCCTTGGGCCTGCCGGTGGAGCCCGAGGTGTAGATGCAATAGCAGAGGTGCGCCGGGTGATTGAGGAGCGGCAAGTTCTCGCGGGCAAGGCTCTGCAGAGCAGCGCCGTCGCGATCGGCACACCAGCTGGGCAGCCCCTCGGGCAGGCGCTCGAGCAGCGCGGTATCGGTCAGCAGGCAGCGCGCCCCGCTGTCCTCCACCATGTACTCCAGGCGCTCGCGCGGGTAGCCGGGGTCGAGCGGCACGTACGCTCCGCCCGCCTTGAGCACCGCCAGCAGCGCCACCACCATCTCGAACGAGCGCTCCAGGCACACGCCCACGGCCACGTCCGGCCCAACTCCAGCTGCGCGCAGCCAGCGCGCCAGCTGGTTGGCGCGCGCGTTGAGCTCACCATAGCTGAGCGCGCTGTCTTCATGCACCAGCGCCACTCGGTCTGGCCCTTGCTCCACCTGCTGCTCGATCAGCTGCTGGAGGTACTCGACCGCGCCCTGCACCCGGGCCGTGTCGTTCCAGCCGTGCTGTGCCGCGAGCTCTGCGGGGCCGAGCAGGCCGATCTGCCCGAGCGAGCGCGTGCTCTCGCTGGCTGCGAGCTGCTCGAGCAGGTGGCGCAGCTGCAGGTGGAGCGCCTCGACCTGAGCTCGGTCGAGCTGGTCGGTGTCATACTTGTAGGTGATGCTCAGGCCGTCGTTCGCGTTCACCTCCAGGGTGAGCGCGTAGTTGGTGCGCTCGCTCGTCTCGACCTCACCAAAGCTCAGCCCGGCTCCGCCGCGAGTGCGCAGCGCGCGGTCCATCGGATAGTTCTCGAACACCAGCAGGGTGTCGAACAGCGGCTGCCCGGCGCGGCCCGCCCAGCGCTGGATCTCGGGCAGCGGCGTGTGCTCGTGCTCGCGCAGCGCGGCGCCGTGTGCCGCCAGCGCGCGCAGCCACTCGCAGACGTGCAGTGCCGGCGCTGGCCCCTCGATCAGCGGCACCGTGTTGATGAACAACCCGAGCATCTCCTCGGCCCCCGCCAGCCCCGCGGGGCGCCCAGCCACCGTGATACCGAACGCCACGTGGCGCTGCGCCGTGTAGCGCTGCAAGAGCAGCACCCACGCGCCCTGCACGATGGTGCTCTGGGTGAGGCGCTCCCTCCTGGCGAAGCGCCGCAGCGCCTCGCTCTGCTGCTGCGGCCATTGCCTGCGTAGCTGCGCGTGCCCGCTCGCACGCGGGCCCTTCGGCAACACGCCGCTCAGAGACGTGGGCTGCTCCAGGGCCTGGACCTCCTGCCGCCAGAAGCGCTCGCTGGCCGCCGGATCCCTGCGCTGCAGCCACTCGATGTAGCTCGCGTAGCGCGCAGGCGCGCCGGGCAGCACCTCGCCCGCGTACCGGCGCAGCACCTCTTCCAGGAGCCGCACGCTGCTCCAGCCGTCCAGCGCGATGTGGTGATGGGTCCAGATCAGGCGATGCCGCCCGGAGCCGAGCGGCACCAGCAGCACCCGCTGCAGCGGCGGCTCGGCCAGATCGAACGCTCGCCGCCGCTCTGCTTCGGCGAGCTCCAGCAGGCCGTCTGCCGTCGCAGGAGCCTCAGGCAGCGGCAGCTCGCGCACGCTCATCTGCGCGCTGCGCCGCACCACCTGCACCAGCCCCGCTGGCCCCGGCACCTGCACGAAGCCGGTGCGCAGCGCCTCGTGCCGGGTCACCACCTCTTGCCAGGCCGCGCGCAGGCGCGCCACGTCGAGGCCGCTCACCTCCACGCTGAGCTGGTTCACGTAGCTCGTGGATTGGTGCTGATACAGCGCGTGAAACATCAAGCCCTGCTGCAGCGGCGAGAGCGGGTAGATGTCCACGAGCTCGCGCGCAGGCACGGCGATGGCCTCGAGGTCCGCCTCGGTCAGCTCGAGCAGCGCGAAATCGTCGGGCGCAACTCCGCCCACCTCCGGCTGGAGGCAGTACGCGATCAGCGCCTCCAGCTCGGTGCGGAACCCCTCGGCCAGGATCCTCACCCGCTCCGGCTGCAGCACGTCGCGGCTGTGGGCGAAGCTGACCTCCAGCTGCCCGCCCAGCACCTGAGCGCTGACCCCGAGCACGCTGGCGAGCGGCGTCTCGCCGTCCTGGCTGGCCGTGGCCTTGATCAGCGAGAACGAGCTCGAGGCCGCGAAGCTCTGATCCAGCTGCCCCAGGTAGTTGAAGAGGACGCGCGGCGCGGGCAGCGCCGCCAGCGCAGCGCGCACCTGCTCATCCGCGAGCTCGCGCAACACACCGTAGCCGGCGCCGCGCGCGGGTACGGCGCGCAGCTGCGCCTGGACCTTGCGGATGGACTCGCTCAGCGCCGCTGCCGTCGCGCCGGGCGCCGGGGTCAGCAGCACGGGAAAGAGGCTGGTGAACCAGCCCACGGTGCGAGCCACGCTGACCCCCTCGAACAGCTCCTCGCGCCCGTGGCCCTCGAGCTCCACCAGCACGGCGCCCAGCCCTGCCCAGCGGCACACGGCGCGCGCCAGTGCCGTGAGCAGCAGCTCCTGCACCTGGCTGCGAAACGCCTGCGGCGCTGCCCGCAGCAGCTCGGCAGTCAGCGCAGCGCTCAGCTTCACCGCCGCCACCTGCCGGCTGCGCACCAGACCTGGGCCCGCACACGGCTCGCAAGGAAAATCCTGCGGCGCGCGCTGCGCGAGCCAGTAGTCCAGCTGCGCGAGCGAGGCGCTGCTCCGAGCATATGAGTGCAGGCGCTCGGCCCAGCGCTGGTACGAGCTGGTCCTGGCCGGCAAACGCGGCCTCTGCCCCGCTGTGATGGCGAGATATGCGGACTCCAGATCCTCGAGCAGGATGCGCCAGGAGACCCCATCCACCACCAGGTGATGGATCACGAGCAGCAGCCGCTGGCCCCCGCCCTCGAGCTCCGCCAGCAGCGCGCGCAGCAGTGGACCGTGCTCGAGCTCCAGGCTCAGCTCTGCCTCGGCGCAGGCGGCGCCGAGCTCCGCCTCGCCCGGCACCTGGCGCTGCCAGAGCAGGCGCTCAGCGCCCGCCTTTGACTGCGAGTCGGCGTAGCGCTGGCGCACGCTGCCCTGCTCGTCGCGCGTGAAGCGCAGGTGCAGGGCGTCGTGGTGCGCCAGCAGCGCGCCGAGCGCTTGCTCCAGAGGTGCCGGGTCGAGCCGCCGCCGCGGCTCCAGCAGCAGCGAGTGGTTGTAGTGATGAGCGCGCGGCAAGCCCTGACGGAAGAACCTGGCCTGCACCGGGGTGAGCGGCACGTCGCCCGTGAGGCTCTCCGCCTCTGCCTCTGCCTGCGCCGCTGCCTCCGCCTCGCCCGAGCGGCGCGCCACCCGGGCCAGCGCGCGCACCGTCTGATGCTGGAACAGCTCCTTCGGGGTCAGCTCCAGCCCGACCTCGCGCGCGCGATTGATCACCTGCAGCGAGAGGATGGAATCGCCGCCCAGCTCAAAGAAATTGTCGTCGATCCCCAGCTCTGCCACGCCCAGCACCCGCTGCCAGATGTCCGCCAGCGCTCGCTCGCTCAGGCTCTCGGGCAGCGCGCGGGCAGCGCTCGCGTCCCGCAACTCCGGCTCCGGCAAGGCGCGCCGGTCGATCTTCCCGTTGGGCGTACGCGGCAGCGCGTCCAGGATGACGAGCTGCGCGGGCACCATGTAGTCCGGCAGCCGCTCGCGTAGCTCGGCCTTCAGCGCTTCGGCGAGCCCCGTTGGCGCCTCGCTGGCCGCCACGTAGCCCACCAGGCGGCGGCGACCCTGGCTCTCGCGCAGCACGACGACCGCAGCCTCGACCTGCGGCTGCCGCTCGAGCGCCGCTTCGATCTCACCCAGCTCGACGCGGAAGCCGCGCAGCTTGATCTGCCCGTCGCGCCGCCCCACGAACTCGATGCAGCCATCGCCACGGTCGCGCACCAGGTCGCCCGTGCGGTACAGGCGACCGCCTTCACTGAAGGGGTCGGGCACGAAGCGCTCCGCCGTGAGCGCCGGCAAACCGAGATAGCCGCGCGCCAGCCCACCCCAGCCGATGTACAGCTCGCCGATCACGCCCGGCGCGACCAGCTCCAGCCGCTCGTCGAGCACGTACAGGCTGCGCTGCCCCACCGCCCTGCCGATCGGCGCATACGCCGCGCGCAACTCGCCGCCGTCATCGGTGCGCCAGAGCAGCGGCGTGATCACGGTCTCCGTCGGGCCATAGCCGTTGGTCACCTGGCAGCCAAAGGCGTCGCGGATCAGCTGCAAGTGCTCGCGCGACACCGCCTCACCGCCCACGCAGCAGCGCTGGATCGCCAGGCGCAAGCCCTGCTCCCGCGCATGCAGGGCCAGCTCGACGATGCGGCTCGTCGGGGGATAGACGAGCGTGATGCGCTCGCCCAGACACAGCTGGCACAGCGCCTCGGCGCTCCAGTCCTCGGCAGCGCTCAGGATCAGGCGAGCGCCGGACAGCAGCGGCACGAACGCTTGCTCCAGGAAAGCATCGAAACCGACCGAGGCCAGGCACAGCGCCGCGTCTGCCTCACCCAGCGCGTAGATAGCCGCAGCCTCCTGGCAGTGCATGGTGAAGCTGCCGTGCGGCACGGCCACGCCCTTTGGCTGCCCTGTCGAGCCGGAGGTGTACAGGATGTACGCGAGGTTGTCGGGCGAGAGCGCCACCACGGGCGGCTCGCAGGGCTCCGCCGCGAGGCTCGGGTCATCCACGTGCACCAGCACCGTGCCCTGGGGCAGCGGCGGGGGCGTCACCCCGCGCTCGGTGACCAGCACGGCCACGGCCGCTTGCTCCAGCATGTAGCTGATGCGCTCGGCAGGATACTGCACGTCGATCGGCACGAAGGCGCCGCCCGCCTGCAACACCGCGTGGATCGCCACCAGCACGGCGGGCGATCGCTCCAGGTACACGCCCACCCGCACCTCTGGCCCCACCCCGAGGTGCCGCAGGCGCTGCGCCAGGCGAGCCGACGCTGCCTGCAGGGCCGCCGCGCTCACGCACTGCTCTGCGCACACCACGGCGATGGTGTCGGGGCGCTCGGCAAAGCGCTGCGCCAGGAGCTGGTGCACCAGGCGCCGCGGATCGTGGCGCTCGGGGCGCGGCGGGTTCCAGGCGCGCAGCCGCTCGACATGCTCGCTCGCCGTGAGCAGCGGCAAGAGCCCGATGCGCGTCTCCGGGCGCGCCACCAGCGCGCGCAGCAGGTTCTCGAGGTGCCCTGCCATGCGCACGATCGTGCCGTGGTCGAACAGGTCGCTGCTGTAGGCGAGCACGCACGCCAGCTCCTGGTCCACCTCGGACACGTCGAGCGCCAGATCACACTTGGCCGAGCGCGAGTCGTTCGGCAGAAACTCGAGGGTCAACCCCGCCACCTTGCGCGTCTGCTGGAATTGCCAGCGCTGCACGTTGATCATCACCTGGAACAGCGGCAGGTGGGCGGCGCTGCGCTGCGGCTCCACCGCCTCCACGATGCGGTGAAAGGGCACGTCTTGATGGGCCTGCGCCTCCAGCAGGGCGCTCTTCACCCGCTCCAGCAGCTGTAGCCCGGTCAGCTCCGCGCCCAGCTCGCAGCGCAGCACCTGGGTGTTGAGGAAGGCGCCGATCAGCCCCTCGAACTCGGGGCGGATGCGGTTCGCCACCGGGTAGCCCAGCCGCAGATCGCTCTGGCCCGTGTAGCGGAAGAGCAGCGTGTACAGCGCCGCCGACATCGTCATCATCAAGGTGACGCCGTGGCGCACACCAAGGCGACGGACCTGCTCGGCGAGCTCCGGGTCGAGCACGAAGCGATGAAAGTCACCGGCCGAGCTCTGTACGGGCGGCCGCGGGCGATCCGCTGGCAGGTCGAGCACAGGGTGGCTCGTGCCGAGCGTGCGCTTCCAGTAGTCGAGCTGCCGTGCGCCTTCGCCCGCTTCTAACCAGCGCCGCTGCCAGGCAGCGTAGTCGGCGTATTGCACCACCAGCTCCTGCAGCGGGGATGGGCGGCCCTGGCGGAAGGCGTCGTACAGCGCGGCGGATTCGGACGCGAAGATGTCCATGGCCCAGCCCTCGGCCACGATGTGGTGCAGGGTCACCAGCAAGACGTGCCGCTCTGGCTCGAGCCGCAGCAGCTTCAGCCGCAAGAGCGGCCCGTGCACGAGATCGAAGGGGCGATGAGCCTCTGCGCGCGCCTCGGCCTCCACCTGCCGCCACGCTAGCTCCTGCTCGAGCCCGCTCAGCTCCAGGATGGTGAAGGGCACCTCCACGTGCCCGGCGATCCGCTGCACGGGCTGACCGCCAGGAGCGGGAAAGGTGGCGCGCAGCCCCTCGTGCCGGGCCACCAGCGCTTGCAACGCTTTCTGCAGCGCGCCGGGGTCGAGCGCCCCACGCAGCTCGACCGCGCCGCCGACGTTGTACGCCGCGCTCTCCGGCTCCAGGCTCCACAGAAACCACATGCGCTCTTGCGAGTGAGACAGCGGCAACGCCCCGGCGCGCGAGACGATCTCCACCGGCGGTTGCCGGTCGCGGCGGCCCTCGGCGATCAGCTGCTCCACCCGCGCCGCAAAGCCGCGCAAGGTGCGCGCCTCGAACAGCGCCCGCAGCGGCAGCTCCACGTCGAGCGCCCGGCGCACGCGCGAGACCAGCCGCGTCGCCAGCAGCGAGTGCCCGCCGAGCTCGAAGAAGTCGTCGCTCGCGCCAACCCGCTCGACCTGCAGCACCTCGCGCCAGAGCGGCGCCAGGCGCAGCTCCAGCGCCGTCTCGGGCGCCCGATATTCGCGCGCCTGCCAGCCGGGCTCGGGCAGCGCCCGGCGATCCAGCTTGCCGCTGGGCAAGAGCGGCAGCGCCTCCAGCGGCACGATCTGCGACGGGCACAGCTGCGCCGGCAGCTGCTGCTCGAGCGCCTGCTGCAGCGGCGCCACGTCCGGCACGTCGCCCGCCACGTACGCCACCAGCCGCAGCGACCCGTCCGGCCCCGGCCACGCCCGGGCCGCGGCCGCGCTGACCCCAGGCAACCGTGCGAGCACGCGCTCCAGCTCCCCCAGCTCGATGCGCGAGCCGCGGATCTTCAGCTGCTCGTCGCGGCGGCCAAGGTACTCGATGGCGCCATCGGCGCGAAAGCGTGCAAAGTCCCCCGAGCGATACATGCGCTGCCCGGGCAGCTCCGAATACGGATCCGGTACGAAGCGCTCGGCGGTCAGCGCCGGGCGGCCCAGGTAGCCGCGCGCCAGACCCGCACCGCCGATGTACAGCTCGCCGCTCACCCCCGTGGGCGCCGGGCTCAGCGCTGCATCCAGGATACGGATCAGCGTGTTGGGGA
>JAICQL010000089.1 GCA_025937895.1 Polyangiaceae bacterium
CTCAGGCCACTGGCCTTCCAGGCCTTGACGATCTCGATCCACTCATCCCGGGAGCGGGACGGTGCCCGCTTGCGTTTGTTTGCCATCGCCGGGCGCTAGCCGGCGTGGGACGTTCCGTGAAGAACGCAGTCCGCCGAACGGGTACACGTGAGGCGTGTCCCCCGCTTCCGCTACACGCCTCCGTGAAGCGGATACGCTGGTCGCGCTCCAGGCCAAGCTGCGTTCGGGCTCGTGCGGCATGGGCTTTCGCGCCGCAGACGTGGAGCGTGTGTTGAGGGAGCTGGGTGCCGCGGGTGAGCTGCGCGGAGCCACTGCGGAGCAGTGGCTCCGCGCGGCGGTGTTACGGCTCACCCGGCGCGCAGCGTGACGGCCGCGGGGGGCCGCCCCGCGTCCCGATATGCCGGCGGGCTTCGGGCAGCGCGGGCCCGGCCCCCAACTATGAGTCGGGCTTGACTTCAACGTCTTTAGCGTCGTTTTCCGAATGGAAGTAACGGGCCGCTGGGGTGTTTGGAGGGTGTGGGTGAGACGGCGCATGGATCTCTCCTGTTCCGATCACTGTCGGTTGGGCTGCTTGGATAGACTGGTTGGGAGGATGGGTGGCGCAGGCGGGACGCGGGAAACAGCGAGCTAGCTTCAACCAACTATTCGCACTCGGGAATCGACCTGAGGGTCATGGATGATTCCGGTGCATCAAGGGACATCCGAAAGGTGGGGTCAGGCGCAATCACTCTCACGGGCTCTGTCGACGGTGCCGACCGCTAGGGGGGCCGTCGCGCTCGGGGACCCACCGATTTGTGCTGCTCTAGTTCACGCGCTCGAAGCGCCACTGAAGTTTAAATGGAGCGTTTCGCTGGTGACGGTCTGTGGGCTCGCGCTTTGCGAGCGCTAGGGGGAGCGGCGATTTCGAGTTCTTCCGCCTGTTGCTCGAGACCTCGAGCCGCCTTGCGCAGACCGCGGGCACCTTCGCGCGCGAGCTCGTGGGCGTCGTAGTCGGCACCGTCGCGCCACAGAGCCCAGAGCACTCCGACCAGTCGCCTCGCCAGAGCCACGACGGCGATGCGTTTGCCACGGCGGGCCGCCACCTGGGTGGCCCACGCCTTCAAGGGGTCGTCACCCTTCGTGCGCAGGATGTTCCAAGCGGCTTGGACCAAGAGCATCCTCAAGTAGCTGTTGCCCTTCTTGGTGATGGCTCCCAGCCGGCGTTTACCGCCGCTGCTGTTCTCGCCCGGCACCAGCCCGATGTAGGACTCCAACTGATGGGCGTGCGCAAAGCGCTGGGCTTCGTCGACGACCGAGACGAAAGCCGCGGCGACCACCGTTCCCACCCCGGGAGCGGTCGTCAACACCCTGGTCACGGGCTCCTCGGCGCATAGCCGAGTGAGCTGCTCCTCCGTGGGCGCGAGCTGAGTGTCGATGCTCTCCAAGACCGCTAGCATCGGCGCGATCAGCTGCGCAAGGGCTGGATCGAGTTCCTGCTCGCGTACTCGCCGCACGAAGTTCTGCGTGGAGCAACTGGGCAGTTTTCCACCCTGTTCGCGCACCAACCCGCGAAGGGTCGTGACCAACGAGGCGCGTGATTCGACCAGCGAGCGGCGTACCGCCAGCACTCGCCGCAACTCCCGACGCGCCGGCGACAACACGTGCGCCCGAGGGATTCCCCCTCGTTCCACCGCGCGCGCCAGCGCCTCGGCATCTAAGCGGTCTGTCTTGCGCCCGTGGTGACCGACCCCCAACTGTTTGACGCGGGTCGTGTCCACTACCACCACTTCGTTGCGCCATTCGAGCATTAGGTCGTGCACGAACCAGGCGTCGCGTCCCGCTTCGAATGCCACCGTGGCGGGCGGTTGCTCCGGACCGAGCACGGACCGGAGCGCTTCCACCTCGCTAACCGTGCCACGACCGATGACCCGCCCCTCGGAAATCTCGCAATACGTAATCTTCTTTGCTCCCAAATCGAGTGCTACCTTGCGCATGGCTGCCCTGCCTTTGGCCCCTCGGTTAGTGTGCGTCTTTGAACGCGTGGGGGCGCTACAGGGTGCCTTGCCCTGTGGCGGCAGGGCGGCTGCTTTTCGAGCCGGCGTCGAGCCGCGTACCTTTCGGGGTGCCTTCAATCCGGGGGCTGCTGCGTGCGACATGGGCTGAGCGGGCGCGCGGCCCGACTCATCCCATCTCTCCTCAATGCCCGCCGAGCACGTTCATCGCCACCAGCG
The DNA here is from genome assembly GCA_025937895.1 of Polyangiaceae bacterium. Classification (GTDB taxonomy): domain Bacteria; phylum Myxococcota_A; class Polyangia; order Polyangiales; family Polyangiaceae; genus SZUA-265. The sequence continues at coordinate 2,211 of JAICQL010000089.1, forward strand.
CGGCCACGACCACGGCGATCAGCGACTCACCGGCGATGAAGCCGGAGGCGACGGCGAGATTGTAGCGCTCGGCCTGCTCAGGGCGGGCCCTGGCAAAGAGCCAGGCGAGGAGCGCGCCGATGAACATGGAGATGCTGTTCCACGCTGGAATGACGAAGGCGATGCCGACGGCGGTGGAGGAGAGGGTGTATTTCTTGAGGCGTCTGGGCACGAAGTCTTCGATCAGTGCGAGCACGACGCCGACGGCGCAGCCGATCAGCAGCCCCGGTTGCGCGCCGGTGGGCAGGGCGTCGAGGCCTTGCGCCAGCACGCGCGCGACCCCTGCCCAGATCTGGGCGGCGGGGGCTGGCCAGCGGTCGCTGCCGATCTCTTCGGGCTTGATCAGCAGGATGTACGCAGGCACGACGAACAGTGTGCCGGCCACCACACCCCAGAGCTGGGCGATCAGCTGCTTGCGGGGGTTGGCGCCCAGGATGTAGCCGCTCTTCAGATCGGTGAGTAGATCGGCGGAGTGGATGGCGGCGCCGCCGGTGAGGGAGGCGGTCATGAGATTGACCTTCATGCTGCCGGGCGCGAGCAGTCCGTACACGAGCTGGGTGATCTTGCCCATGGCGCCGGTGGGGGTGATGTCGGTCTCGCCGGTGGCGCGCGAGGCGATCAGGGCCAGGAAGAAGGTGAGCACCACGGCGAGCACGCCCATCCACCAGGCGATGTCGAAGAACACAACCCCCAGCACCACGCAGGCGATGCCGGACAGGCCGCTGCCCCACAGGAACCAGCTCTGCGGCGCCTCGATGTCGCGCAGCGGGTCGCGCTCTTTATCGCCGCGGCCGGTGAGCACCCGGCCCAGGCTGGAGAACGCTCGCACGATGGTGCGCCAGCGCAGGAAGAACATGGTGAGGCCGGAGGCCACGAGCAGGCCGACGCCGGGCCAGAGCGCCCAGGTCTGGCGGTAGCGGTTGGGCTCTACCCAGGCGGGATCTTGGCCGAGCACCCACGGGCCGAGCACGCCGTAGCAGGCGATGGAGGCTACCAGCAGGGAGAGCCCGACCCTGATGCCGATGATGGCGCCGGCGCCGACCATGATCAGCGACAGCTCGGCGCCGATGGTCAGGCGATCGAGCGGCTGGCCGCCGATGCGCACGCCGGAGGGGGTCCACATGCCGGGGATGTTGAAGGGCATCCACCTGGCGTGAGCCTCGCGGAACCAGCCGATCACGGCGCCGGCCAGCGCGGAGAGGGTGAGGCTCCAGGCCTTCTGCTGCGCGTCGCCTTTCTGCTCGTGCATGGCCCTGAGCGTCTCGGCCGTGGCCATGCCGCTGGGGAAGGGCAGCTGATCGATGTTGATCTGCTGGCGCTTCATGGGGATGGCCATGAACACGCCCAGGAACGACACGGCCCCGGCCCACAGCGCCAGCTGGACCCCAGACAGGGTCTCGCCGGTGCACAGGTAGAGCGCGGGGACGGCGCCGACGAAGATGGAGCTCGACATGTAGCCGGCGGCGGAGGCCGCCGAGGACATCATGTTGTTCTCCAGGATGGTGAACTCGTTCTTGGCCAGCGCGGGGATGAGGCGCTGCAAGGTGGAGAACAGCCCGAAGGCGAGGATGCAGGCGGTGATGGTCACGCCCAGGCCCCAGCCTGTCTTCATGCCGACGTACAGGTTGGAGAGGGCCATCACGCCGCCCAGCAACATGCCGGTGAGCACCGCGCGCACGGTGAGCTGCGGCACCTTGTCGCCGACGTAGACGTTGGCCAGCCACTCCCTGGCGATGCGCTGCTCGTCCTCCTCGGAGCCGGGTGCGGGGGGCAGCGCGATGGGGCGGGCGCCGGACTCGTCGATGCCGAGCAGGGGCTCGACGGGGGGCGGAGACTGATCGGAGCTGCTCATGACACCACCTGGAACACTCGGAAGGAGACGAGGCGAGTCGAGCCCAGGTGCAAGGCTCACGGCAAGCCCTGAAGCCGGCGCGAGCGGTGGCTGGCCCAGCGGCCGTCGCGCCGCAGGGTACGCTGGCCGTGTCTCGGCTCGAGCACCATGCTAGTCATCGCCTCGCCCGGCGACCCTGCGGTCGTGCCGAAGCAAGTTTCCGCCATGAAAGAACCCACTCTCAAGCCGTCTCGCCCTTCGTTTTCTTCGGGTCCGTGCGCCAAGCGCCCGGGCTGGTCACCTGCTGCGCTGGAGAGTGCGTTCGTGGGGCGCTCGCATCGCTCGGCACCGGGCAAGGCGCGGCTGGCGGAGGTGATCGACCGTACTCGCGCGCTGCTGGGCATTCCGGCGGACTATCGCCTGGGCATCGTGCCGGCCTCGGACACGGGCGCGGTGGAGATGATGTTGTGGTCGGTGCTGGGCGCGCGCGGCGTGGACATGATGGCGTGGGAGAGCTTTGGCGCGACCTGGGTGACGGACGTGGTCAAGCAGCTGAAGCTGAACGACGCGCGCGTGCTCACGGCGGAGTACGGCTCGCTGCCGGACTTGCGCACGGTGGATTGCGATCGCGACGTGGTGTTCACCTGGAACGGCACCACGTCCGGCGTGTGCGTGCCGAACGGCGACTGGATCAAGGACGATCGGCAGGGGCTCACCATCTGTGACGCGACCTCGGCGGTGTTCGCGATGCCGCTGCCCTGGCACAAGCTGGATGCAGTGACCTGGTCCTGGCAGAAGGTGCTGGGCGGTGAGGCGGCGCACGGCATGCTGGCGCTCTCACCGCGCGCGGTGGCGCGGCTGGAGAGCTACACGCCGCCGTGGCCGCTGCCGAAGATCTTCCGCCTGACCAAGGGCGGCAAGCTGAACGAGGACATCTTCAAGGGCTCCACCATCAACACGCCCTCCATGCTGTGCGTGGAGGACGCGCTCGACAGCCTGCGCTGGGCCCAGAGCGCGGGCGGCCTCGCCGGCACCATCGAGCGCTCGCGGCGCAACCTGGCCGTGATCCGCAGCTGGGTGGAGCGGACGAGCTGGGTGGAGTTTCTGGCGAAGGACCCGGCCACCATCTCCTGCACCTCGATCTGCCTGTCGATCGTCACCGAGTGGTTCCAGAAGCTGCCGGTGGAGGCGCGCGCGGCGGCCGTGAAGAAGCTGGCGGGGCTGCTGGATCAGCGTGGCGTGGCGCACGACATCGCCTCCTACGCGGAGGCCCCGCCGGGCCTGCGCATCTGGGGCGGCGCCACGGTGGAGGCGGCCGACCTGGAGGCGCTCACCCCGTGGCTCGACTGGGCGTATGCCGAGGTGGAGCAAGCGCTGCGCGCCGGCTGACGGCGGGACGAGGCGATGATCTGGCAGCATCCGGCCTGGGTAGCGTTGCTGGCGGCCGCCTTTGCGCTGATCGAGGGCTCGCTGTCGGAGTACTTGATCCACCGCGGCATGCACCGCCGCGGCTGGGCCCGGCGCCGCCACGGCGAGCACCACATGATGGGCACCGGCCAGGGCTGGCTCGGTGAGTTCCGCGACTACGTGAGCCCCGCTTTGCCCTTCTGCGTGCTCACCTTCATCCCGTCGCTGGCCATCGGCATCGGCTTCAGCGCGGGGCTGATCGCCTACCTCGCCTTTGCGGCGTACGCCCACCAGCTGCAACACGAGCGGCCGCAGCTGGTGTTCTGGATGAAGGCGCCGGTGCATCACCTGCATCATCGCCACCACATGACCCGCCACAACTTCGGCATCGGGCTCGACGTGTGGGACCGCTTGTTCGGTACCTACCAGCAGCGCAGCTGGCAGCCGCAGCCCCTGCCGCGCGATCCACGCGAGTGGCTGCGCATCCAGTGGCTGCCGAGCACACCCGTGGCCGATGAGGAAGCGGCGCTCGAAGAGTCGGGTTGGCGCGCGGGCGCCGAGCGGGGGGTCCCGCGCGCGGCGGCGAGAGCTGCGCACGAGTCGGGTCGAGCGGCGCCGATTTCCAGGACGCGATCCTGAGCGCAGACGAACGGCTACGCTGACGGCCTGGGCGGCGGTATCGGATCGTGAATGACGGCGACGACGATGCGCCAGTCGTTCTCCACCTTGCGCAGGGTGTAGGTGATGCCGAAGCGCTGCAGCTCTTCGCCGGAGTCTTTCTTCCAGGTGCCGTTGCCGCTGATCACGGCGAGATCTTCGGCGAGGTGGCGCTCGAGCAGGGGCGAGAACTCGGTGCGCGCGTAGCCCTTGGCAGCGGCGTCGCCCATCACTCGCCGGTACGCTTCCTCCACCGCTTCGGTGCTCGCCAGGGGATAGACGGCGTGTGGCGCGATGAGCAGCGCGGGCACGTGATAGTGCCGTGCGACGGCGCGCGCGTTGAGGCTCTGGAACGCAGCTGTGTAGCCGCGAAACGTCTCGATCGCATCGTCGCCCTGCACGACCCTGGCTACATTCTCTTTGGGCATGGTGAACCTCCGCGGTGCCGCGTTCTTTCGACACGTAACTCCCGCGGGGCGACGGGCAACCGAGGCGCTGGAGCCGCGCGCCCGGGTCGCAGATCACCACAGCTGCTCTCACGAGCCGAAATTGGCGTCGTCTTGATTCGCCACGGAGCCCGCGCCAACTCGCCACGGGAGGACGGCGGCTCGCCACGGGGCGCTGGAGGCGATCCGCGGTCGACCGCGACTGGTGAAAGCTTCCGTTGACTATGTAAGTATCGCCAGACGATGCTGTTCGAGTGTCGTTCCTACACATTTCGACCGACGAAAAACGTTTTTCTCGAGGTCGCTCCCTGACAAAGTGGCCTGGCTGCCAGGAGTGTCGCGAGTCCGTCGCTCGCGCTCGCTTCAGCTTACAGGAGGATCATCCATGCATCTGAGACGCCTCGCCCTCGTGACCTTTGCCGCACCCCTGCTCTTTGCTGCTTGTGGGGCCGAGGACAGACGGGATGAAAATCGTGGCGCCCAGAGGCCTCCTTTTGGCTCGACCCCGGAGCAATCCGCGGATCCGCTGCAGCCTCCTGGGATGGTGGATGGCTCGATGGATTCCCCGGATCTCGGCACGCCGAACGTGGACCCCGTGCCCGGTAACAGTGTGCCCGGTAACAACGAAGGGCAGAACCCTGACATCCAGCTGGACGATCCCAACGCTGGCGAGGGCACGGGCGGCGGCGAGCCTGGTGAGATGACGCCTGCCGAGATGACGCCGGGCGAGATGACTCCCGGTGAAGAGGTTCCGGGCGAACAGACTCCGGGCGAAGAGACTCCGGGCGAAGAGACTCCAGGCGAAGAGCTTCCGGGTGAAGAGCTTCCCCAGCCGGGGCCCGCCATCACTCCCGTGGGCACGGTCGAGAACCGCGGTGCAGACTGCCAGGTGCCGGCGTTGCCGGCGGGCAACACCCTGCCGAACTCGCCGAACCTGCCGGATCCGTTCACCCGTCTGGATGGCACGCGCATCACGCAGAAGAGCCAGTGGATCTGCCGCCGCGAGGAGATCCTGCGTCAGGCCTACCAGTACATCTACGGTGAGAAGCCGCCGAAGCCGCAGAGCGTGACCGGTACCGTGAGCAACACCCAGGTCACGGTCAACATCCAGCACAACGGTCAGACCGCCTCCTTCAGCGCGAACATCACGTTGCCGGCGGGGCAGGGCCCCTTCCCGGCGGTCGTCTCGTTCAGTGGTAGCGGCCCCACCCAGCAGATCGCCAGCCAGGGCGTCGCCGTCATCAACTTCAACCAGGGCTCGGTCGGCAGCCGCAACAGCGGCATCTTCGCGCGCCTGTACCCCAACAACACGGCGGGCGATCTGGCGGCCTGGGCCTGGGGCGCGAGCCGCATCGTCGACGTGCTGCAGGCGGCGGGCAACAACGTCATCGACTCGACCAGGCTGGGCGTCACCGGCTGCTCCTTCCTCGGCAAGGCGGCCTTTGCCACCGGTGCCCTGGACGAGCGCTTCGCGCTGACCATCCCGCTCGAGTCCGGCATCGGCGGCGTGCCCTCGTACAAGATCGTGCCCCAGCTCGAGCCGAACCCGACCGGCGCTGGCGACGGGCCCGAGCAGCCGCAGCACGCCATCAACAATGGCTGGTTGCCGGCCAACTCGCTGGTGGCTCAGAGCCAGCGCCTGCCGGTGGATACGCACGAGATCATCGGTCTCGTAGCTCCGCGTGGCCTGCTGGTGCTGGGCAACACGGGCAGTGAGGGCCAGTTCTACAAGAACCTGGACTTCCGCAGCGAGCATGCGACGGCCATCGCGGGCAGGGAGATCTTCGCGGCGCTCGGCGTCGCCAGCAACATCTCGTACGACTCGCGTGCGGTGAACCACTGCCAGAACACCGATCGCTTCACCCAGGCGGTGCAGGCCAGCGTGGGCAAGTTCCTGCTGGGCAACGGCAACACCACCGGCGGCTTCACCACGGACTGGGAGGGCGTGCGCGTCTCGCCCGATCAGTGGGTCAACTGGACCACGCCGACCCTCGAAGGCGAGCTGCCCTGATGGTCAGCGCCTGACGGTCAGCGCCTGAACGAAGGCGCGTGAATGACAGAGAAACGCCGGGCCCTCTACAGAGCCCGGCGTTGCTTTCTGCTCAATTGGTTCTGCTCAATTGGTTCTGCTCAATTGGTTCTGCTCAATTGGTTCTGCTCAACTGACTGCGCTCAATTGGTTGCGGGGGGCGTTGCCGCGGGGGCGCCCACCGCGTTCGGCGCTGGCACGTCGGGCGGTGGTGAGGGCGGCGGGCAGGGGCCGCCGAGCGAGGCCCAGAGCTTGAACTGCTCGACGAACTCGGCGTGCGGCACCGGCACGGGCGCGCGGTTGCCACCCGGGCTCCAGCCCCAGAGTACGAGCTTGTCCTGGCTGACGTGCTCGATCAGCGCGTCGAAGTCCTTGCCGCCGTTCTCCCTGGGATCCTTGAGCATGGCGCACAGCTCTGCGCCGGAGACGCCGAGGGTGACCATCTTGTGCTCGGGTGGCGGCAGCGCCCAGCCGGGCGCGCCGGGCGGGGCGTGGGGGCCGTAGCTCTCCGGCGGATTCTCCGTGCCGTGGCAGGAGGAGCAGGGCAGGCCCGGCGGACCCTTGCCGTCCGGGCCGCGCAGGATGCCCTGCGCGTGCGGCTGCCCGTCGTCGAACTGCAGCGGTGCATCTCCGGGGATGTGACAGTTCTGGCAGCGCGGGTGTTGCAGCACCTTTTGCACGGTGGCAAACGCCGTCACGCCCTGGTTCAGCTCGTCGGGCGACAGGCTCGACAGCGAGCGGGTGCTGGACCCGCACGCGGCGACCAGCGCCGCCATGCCGCCCGCACCCAGCAGCAACAGAGCAGCGAGCTGCAGCCGGCTGCTCGTGGCTCGCCTGCTCATGCCGACACCTCCAGCTTCAGCGGCAGCTCGCGCAGGCGCTGGCCGGTGAGCGCAAACAGCGCGTTGGCCACCGCCGGCGCCACCGGCGGAGTGGCAGGTTCACCGATGCCCGTCGGCTTCTCCGTGCTGGGCACGATGTGCACCTCCACCCGGGGCATGCCCGACATGCGCAGCACGCGGAAGTCGTGATAGTTTGATTGCTCCACCCGACCGTCTTTCAGGGTCAGCTTGCTGTGCAGCGCCTGGCTGAGCCCGAACGCGACCGCGGACTCGACCTGCGCCACCACCGTCTCCGGGTTCACGGCGATGCCGCAGTCCACTGCGCAGACCACGCGCTCGACCTTGAGCTTGCCGCGATCCAGCGAGACCTCGGCCACCTGCGCCACGTAGCTGTTGAACGAGTGGTGCACGGCGATGCCGCGCGCGCGCCCGCTCGGCAGCGGGCTGCCCCAGCCGGCCTTGCTCGCCGCCAGCTCCAGCACGCCCAGGTGCCGCGGGTGCTTGGCGAGCAACGTGCGCCGGTACTCGAAGGGATCTTTCCCGGCGAGGTGAGCCAGCTCGTCGATCATGCTCTCCATCGCGAACGCGGTGTGGCTGTGGCCCACCGAGCGCCACCACAGCACCGGCAGCGGCAAGCGCGGCGAGTGCAGGCTGACGTGATGGTGGGGGATGCCCTTCAGGTACGGTGAGTCGGCGGCGCCCTCGACCGAGGAGTGATCTACCCCGCCGTGCACCATGAAGGGCTCCATCGGTGTGCCCATGGCGATGGATTGCCCCACGGCCACGTGAGTCCAGGCGCTGGGCAGGCCCTTCTCGTCCAGGCCCACCTTCAGGCGATGCAGGAACGCTGCGCGATAGCTGCCGCCGCGCATGTCGTCCTCCCGCGTCCACACCACCTTGACGGGCGCGCCCGTGGCCTTGGCCGTGTGCACCGCGTCGCTCACGAAGTCACCGTTGTTGGGCGCGCGCCGGCCGAAGCCGCCACCCAGGAAGGTGGTGTGCACCCGCACGTTCTCCGGCTCCAGCCCGAGCACCCCGGCGGCGAGGCGCTGGGTGGCGGTCTGAAACTGCGTGCCCACCCACACGTCGGCCTCTTTGCCCGTGACCTTCACCGTGCAGTTGAGCGGCTCCATGCAGGCGTGGGCCAGGTACGGTGCCCAGTAGTCCGCCTCGAGGGTGTGCTTGGCCTTGCCGAACGCCGCGTCGGGCTTGCCGGCGCTGGCCGCCTGCGCGCCCGGGCTCTGGGCGAGGCGGCTGAACTCCTCACGCTGCCGGGCGCTGTCGATCTCGGCGCCGGCGCCCAGCTCCCACTCGACCTTCAGCGCGTCCCGACCGCGCTTGGCGGCCCAGAAGTGATCCGCGACCACGGCCACGCCGTTCGGGATCTGCACCACGTGGCGCACGCCGGGCACCGTCTTGGCCGCGTCCGCGCTGAACGACTTGACCTGCGCGCCGAACACCGGCGCCCGCTCGACCAGCGCGGTGAGCAAGCCGTCGAAGTGCACGTCGAAGCCGAACTGCGCCTTGCCCGTGATCTTCTCCGGGGTGTCCAGGCGGCGGGTGGGCTTGCCGATCAGGGTCCAGCGCTTGGGCTCCTTCAGCGGCACCTCTTTCGGCACGGGCAGCTGGGCTGCGGCGCTGGCCAGCTCGCCGTAGCGGGCCTGCTTGTCGCCGGCGATGACCTTGCCATTTTCCGTGCGGCACTGCGCGGCGGGCACGCCGAAGCGCTGGGCAGCGGCCTGCACCAGGAGCGCGCGGGCCGTGGCGCCCGCCTGGCGATAGCGCTCGAACTCACTGGCGACGCTGGTGCTGCCACCCGTGCCCTGCTGGCCGAAGCCCGGATGGAAGTACTCGCGCGCGGCGGGCGCGTGCTCCACCTCGATCTTGGTCCAGTCGGCGTCCAGCTCCTCCGCGATCAACATCGGCAGGGAGGTCCACACGCCCTGGCCCATCTCCGAGTGAGCGAGCAGCACGGTCACGGTGTCGTCCGTGCCGACGCGCAAGAAGGCGTTGGGCGCAAAGGCTGCGCCCGCCTCTGCGGCGGCGTGCGCCAGCCGCTTGCCGGCAGGCACGGAGAAGCCGATGACCAGGCCGCCGAGCGCGGCGGCGCCCTGCTGCAGGAACTGCCGGCGCGATGCGGACGCTGCCGGCGCGCCTTCACGAGAATCGAGCGTGCTCATCTCAGGCCCCCTTTCCCAGCTCGGCGGCGCGGTGCACGGCCGCACGGATGCGCTGATACGTGCCGCAACGGCAGATGTTGCCGCTCAGCGCCGCGTCGATCTCGCCGTCGGTCGGCTTGGGCCGAGCGCGCAAGAGCGCCGCGGCCGCCATGATCTGACCCGACTGGCAGTAGCCACACTGCACCACGTCCAGCTCACTCCAGGCCTTCTGCACCGGGTGATCGCCGTGCTCGGACAGGCCCTCGATGGTGGTGATCTGCTTGCCCGCCACGGCGCTGACGGGGGTGCAGCACGCGCGCTTGGGTGTGCCATCCACGTGCACGGTGCAGGCTCCGCACTGCGCGATGCCGCAGCCGTATTTGGTGCCCGTGAGCTTCAGCCCGTCGCGCAGCACCCAGAGCAGCGGCGTCTCTGGATCCATGTCCACCGCGTGTTTCGTTCCGTTCACCGTGATCTCGAGCATCGAGTGCCTCCTGGAGCCGGGCAGAGTATCAGCTGGCCTCTTACCAGCCCAGCTCTGCCCGCAGCACTTCCACCAGGGTCTCGGCCATCTTTTCGTGGGTGCGCAAGCTGGGGTGCCAGTCGCAGCCATAACCGTCGGCCGCGTTGGTGGGCGCGAGCTCGAACGCCTTGACCCGCCCGTCGCCCGCGGCGTTGCGCGCCGCAACCACATTGGCGATGTAGCTGCGCGCGGTGGTCAGATCCGTGCCGCCGAGCAGTGGGCCCACCGTGGCCAAAATCAGCGCGTCCGGGTAGCCGCTGCGGATGCGCTCGAGCAGCGCGCCCAGCGCCGCCTCGAACTCGGCCTGGGTGGGGTCGCTGGCAGTGCTGAAGTCGTTCGTGCCCAGGTTCACCACCACCGCTTGCGGTTGCCAGGTGCTGAACGGCCACTGGCTGTCGGCGCGCGCGGGCAACGTGCGCTCGTAATACGGCGGAAACGGGTCCGTGCAGCTGCTCGGCTCGTCGCCGTAGTTGCACACCACGCCCTTGCCGGACCAGGCCACCGTGCTGGCCTCGGCGTTCAGCTGGCGGGCTGCCAGCGCGCCGTACGTGAGGTAATGGTTCTCGGTGTCGGGGCTGAAGGGGCAGCTCATGTCAGCTCCCTCATTGCCGTACCCGGCCGTGATCGAGTCGCCCACCAGCTCGATGCGGCGCTCGGCCGGCGGCGGCGGCGCGAGCAGGGCGCCGTCGCCATAGTCGATGGCCAGGAGCTCCGACTCACCCTGATTGGCCTCGGTGCGCCGGTAGAGCTCGAGCGTGTGCTCGCCCGCAGCCAGCTCGCTCGCCAGCACGTCGAGCTCACCGCTGGGGATGAGCTTGGGCTGCAGCACGCCATCGATCAGCGCCGTGAACTGCTGACCGCCAGCCAGACGCACCGCGACCCGGGTGCCGGAGAAGCGCGCGACCAGACCGGCACCGGACCATGCGAAGCGAGCGCCCGCGCCGTCCGCGCCCGCGCTGCTGGTGTCGACTCGCCCGACGAAGCGCACGCCCGGCTGCGGGGCGGCGGGAGAGGGGTCCGGCGGGGGCTGCAGCGCGCTGCCTTCTGCAGTGAGCTCCGGTGAAGAGGAGCCTTTTTCGTCCGAGCAGCCGCAGGAGAGCAGCAGTCCAACGCATGCCGTGGCCCAGATTGCAGCGCGCTTCATCGACCTCCGAGGGGTTTGTGAGCTCGCGAGGCTAGCCGTAGAGCCCGGTGCAGCTCAAGGCGCGGGAACGCCGAACGGCATTGCAGCTTTGCCCGGCGCTACACGGTTCTGCTCGGCCGGAGGTTATGGCGCGCCGCGCTCCTGCCGCATCTGCAGCGCAGAGCTTTACATGCGCTTCTCGACGGCTGCCCGCCTGCTGGCCCTGCTGGGCATCGTGGCGCAGCCAGCGCCGGGGCACGCGCAGGATCTGGTGGAGAGGGTGCGCGCCGCCACGGGGGTCAAGGCAAAGCCTGCCGCGCAGCCTGCGAAGAGCAAGCCCAGGAGCAAGCCCAAGCCCCGACCCAAGGTGAAGGCGAAGCCAAAGGCGAGCGCGCGCAAGGGCAGCAGCAAACCGGCAGCCAAGAAGAGCCCGGCGCCGGCAGCACCGCCAGCGCCAGCAGAGGCGTCAGCGGAGCCTGCCGCCACTCCGCCCGCCCAGCGCAGCGAGAGCAAGCCTGCCGCCACTCCGCCCGCGGCTGCCAAGGCTCTGCCCGGGTCTGCCGTGGCGCCGGGCAAGGGCTCCACGCAGAGCGCGCCCTCTGCTCCACCTGCGCCCGCCACGGGCACGGCTGCTACACCTGCGCCGGATGGTACAGCGGAAGTGGCGGCAGCGCCGAGCGAGCCGGCTGCGACGCCCCCGCTGCCAGCGGCGAGCGCTCCGCCGGCCCAGGGCTCCGCTGCGGAAGCCGCCAGCGCGGGGCTACAGCTGGCAATGTTCGTCGATGCGTATGCCACCTGGCAGTCGGGCGGCAGCGGCACCCAGGCGACCCTCAGTAATCACCGCGCCTTCTCCGGTCAGGGCTCGACGTTGCGGGCCGAAAATGGCTTCGGGCTGGCGTTCGTGGGGCTGGATGCCAGCTATGGCATGCGGCACGCGGGCGCCACTGCCAGCCTGCGCTTCGGCGAGGGGGTGCCGCTCTATCATCTGCGTCCGAGCGGGGAGAGTGACGCGGCCTTTGGCGTGGAGCAGCTGACCCAGGCCTATCTCACCTGGCGCCCGTGGCAGGTGCTGGCGCTCGATCTGGGCATGTTCGATACGCCGTTTGGCGCCGAGGTGCTGCAGAGCTGGCAAAACCTCAACTACACGCGCGGCGCGCTCTACTACTACGCGCAGCCCGGCTGGCACAGCGGGCTGCGCGTGCAGTGGGATCCGAGCGACTCGCTCGCGCTCGTGGGCTTCGTCGCCAACGGCAGCAACATCATCAGCGAGGCGCAGCAAGAGCCCGGCACGAGTGAGTTGCCCACCGTGGGCGCGCAGCTGGGCTGGGCGCCCAGCGAGGCGCTGTGGCTGGCAGCGGGCGGGCTGTTCGCGACGGACGCTCGCGACAACGACGACGCGGGCTTCGATGCGCTGGGTGACGTGATCGTGCGCTTCGAGCAATACGGGCTGCAAGCGGTACTGAACGCCAACTATGTACTGACCCTCGACGGCGCCCCGGACGGCAGCGATAGGCACCTGTTCGGGGTGAGCGCGGCGGCGGGCTACGCCTTCAGCAAGCTGTTTGGCGCGGCGCTGCGCGGCGAGTGGCTGCTGGACGATGCCAATCATGACGGCGGAGAGCGCGAGCGCTGGCGCTTGTTCACGGTCACGCTCACCACCGAGGTCAAGCCGCTGGCCGCGGCCCCGCACCTGATCTTGCGCTGGGACAATCGCTGGGAAGAGAGCAACCAGCGGATCTTCGGCAAGGACGCGCGCGTGGCGACCGACCCCGCAGACGACAGCTACGCCGACGTCTGGTTTCAGAGTGTGCTGGGGGTGGTGGTCACGAGCGCGCCCTAGCCGGCAGCGCGCGGCAGGCGCTCAGCCCACGCGCGAGCGGCGGCGGCGCGCCAGCACCGCGAGCGCGCCGGCCAGACCGAAGGCGGCCCAGCCGCTGGCAGAGCCCGGCACGCCGAGCGCACAGCCCGAGTCGCTGCCGCCGGAGGCGCTCATCGCGGCCGGAGGTGCCGAGCTGGAGCCACTGCCGGGGTTCAGCGCGCCGACGCCCGTGCTCGGGCCGCTGCTGCCCGTGCTCATGCCGGGAGGCGTGGAGCCGTTGCCCATGTTGTCGCCCATGGGCGGCAAGGGGACGGTGCCGGTGTTGGCATTGCCGGAGGCCATGCCGCCCGTGCTGCTGGCGCCGCCCGTGCCGGCGGGCATGGAGCTGCTGCCCGCTGCGCCCGTGGGCATCGAGGTGCTGCCGGCCGCGCCCGTGGGCTCACCTTCCATGCCCTCTTCACCGAGCGTGCCCGGCGGCACGATCTCGAGATCCACGCACGTGTAATAGGTGCTCAGGCTGGCCGGGTCGGCGACGGGAGTGGTGGTGTCGCCGTGCATGGCCTGGATGAGCTGCAGGGTGCAGTTGTCGCAGGTCATGTCGGGGACGGTCACCGGGATCTCCCAGATCTGGCCGCCCGTGTTGGCCGGATCCGCGACGATCGGCACCAGGATGTTGTCGTTGAAATCCGCCATGTCCGCGCCATCGGGATCGAAGGCGACGCGAAAGCTGCCGGTGTGGTCGACGTATTCGTCGAAGCGCAGCATCAGCTGTGAGCCGGCCTCGACCCGCAGCACGTTTTCGGAGCGCCCGTCCGAGTCCGAGGCGTCCGTCGTCAGGTTACAGGTGCGGTTGCTCGAACCGAGCCCGCAGGGGCACGACTTGATGCCGGTGTCGAAGCCGGTGATCTCGTAGCGCGGCTGCGGCTCGAGCAGGCGGATGTGAGCATCGGCAGAGGGAGCAAGGGCGAGCAGAGCCAGGCCAAGACCGGCGGCGGAGACGGGCAGCAGACGCGACGACATGGAGATACCTCGGAGGGGAAAGCAAAACGGAGCAGTCACAGCGCTGCCCACGCCGTGCTCTATAGGCCCGTGCAGCACGGAGTTCCATGGCCGTGACGCCGCACGGCAAAAGGCTTGCTCGCGTTCTCCGTGCAAATTGGAAAGTCGCACATACAGCGGCGATCAATTGTCGTCGCGGTATGAATGCCGGTTCGGAACGCTCGGCGGACCAGCGGGCCCTCCTGGCGCCGCAGGGGGTCGTACGGTGCCGAGCCCCCTTTCACGTCAGATGGGGTTCAGGCTGGCAACGCGGCTTGGCCCCGCACCGCCCAGGCCCGCGCACGCAGCGAGATGCTGCCATCGCTCTGGCTCGGCACGCGCTGGCGCAGGCGCTCGCGCAGCTGCTCGCGCGCGGCGGCGGGCAGCGAGGCCACGTAGCTCGGTGCCGGCCCGGTGCGGCCGAGGAAGGGCTGCCACAGCTCGTCGAAGCTGCGGAAGCGAGTGTCGATCTCCAGCGCGCGCGTGCTCACGCCCGCCAGGCCCGCGCTCTGGAACAAGGAGCTCAGCGTTGCTTCGCTGCAACTGGCGAAGCGCTGCGCCTCCATCAGCGGCTGCGCCGCCGGGTCGAGCTCTGCCGCGGCGTCCCAGAACTGCCCCAGCAGCTCCATGCCGCCCGCGTAGTCCCAGACGTACGCGGCCACCAGCCCGCTCGGGCTCAGGCGCGAGCGCATTGCCGCCACGGCGCGCGCGGCGTCGGGCACGAAGTTGAGCACCAGGCCCGAGACGACCGCGTCGAAGCCGCCCTCGCGCCGCGGCAGGTGATCGGCCTCGGCCAGCTCGAACGAGACGCTGCGCTCCGGCAAGATGGAGCTCGCGTATTCGATCAAGGGCCCGGAGGGATCACAGGCCAGCACCGAGGCGGGGCGCTTGTGCTGGCAGATGGCCGCGGTGAGCGCGCCGGTGCCGCAGCCCACGTCCAGCCAGTGCGAGCGCAGCGGCACCTCCAGCCACTCGACGAACGCCGACGCCACGGCCCTGCTCCAGCGCCCCATGTAGCCCTCATAGGCGGCCGCCACCAACCAACGATCCGTCACTTCGGCCAAGCTGCACCTCGCGCCCGGCAGCATAACTCAGTCCGTTGCCGGGCGCTGGCCGGTCGACGAGGCCGGCAAGGCTCGGGGGGGCGCGCCGGTCACCTGCGCGCTGCGTGCCAGTCACCTTCACGCCACTGCGCCAGGGGCCAGGCTGGCACGCCCAGGCGGGCCCTCTGCGGCACCCCACAGTTACCGGTGGGCAGCTCTCGAGCGATGTGCCAGCCTGCGCGCCATGAGTGATGCCACCGCGCACGAAGAGCGCTTCACGGTGCTGGAGATCAAGGCCGCTTACCTGGAGAAGCTGACCCTGGATCTGAACGAGGTGGTGATCAAGCAGGGCCGCGTGATCGATGACCTGCAGCAGCGGCTGACCGTGCTGGAGCGCGAGCAGGAGTCCGAGGCAGAGGATCGAGCGCTGCCGCAGGAGCGCCCGCCGCACTACTGACGCGAGCGGGGGGCAGAGCTGGTGGCTTGCGAGCTCGGTCGCCGCTGATTGTGCCGGCGGGCTGGCACGGGTTTCGGTCGGCGCGCAGCGCTCGACCGTTGCGCGCTCGGCGGCTAGAACGCCGGCATGTGCGCGGCCGTTGCCAGCGACCCACCGGCAGCGAAGCCGGTCGCCAGCCGCGAGGCAGCGGAGGTGTTGCGCTACTGGAGCGCGGTGTTGCGTTACGAGGAGGCGCTCTCGGCACATCCGCGCGCCCGGCGGCCGGCGCAGGGGCAAGAGGGGGCGCTCAACCTGGCGCAGCCGGTGGCGGGGCAGGACTACATGAAGCTGCCGTTCGCGGGGGCCGAGCGTTTCTTGCTGGAGCAGCGCGGCCCCTGCAAGCAAGCGCTGGATGCCGAGCGGCGCGCCTTCTTCGAGCACTGGCTGGCGGCCAGGTACCGCCATGTGGACGACGAGTCCCGCCTGGCGCATTTCGTGTCGTTTCCGGTGTTGCACAGCCCGCGCGAGGAGCTGTTTGGTTTGCTGCGCTTCGCGGTGGAGCCGCAGTGGTGGTGCGGGGAGCGCCGCTTCGAGGTGCCGAGCGTGGCCGAGCGGCGCGCGCCGCTGCAGCGTGAAGCTCCGGACCAGATCGAGCTGCGCGCGCTGGAGCCGGAGCTGAAGGGCGCGCCGCCGTACTTCGTGGATCTGAAGCTGCTGCGCGAGACGTTGCGGGCGCCGAGCGAGGCGCTGGACGAGCTGTGTGCGCTGCTGCGCCGCGAGCCGGCGCCGAGCGGCGCGCAGCTGATCGACGGGCTGTGCCAGCTGCTGGCGAAGAGCATCGCGGAGGAGCAGCAGGGCGAGCCGGCGAGCAAGGGCGAGCTGCCGGCGGAGCCACTCGCCCGGCTGCACGCGCTGCTCTCGGCGCGCCTGCGCCAGCTGGGCTCGCGCACGCGCGCCTTTCCGGTGGCGCTGGTGGTGGCGAGTGAGCGCAGCCGCACCACCTGGCACGTGCAGCGCGATCTGGAGCAAGCGGCGGAGCAGCTGGAGGAGGACGAGCTCGACAGTGACGCGCCGCTCGGCGCGTATCTGAGCGGCAGCGCGCCGCCCGGCGCGGGCCAGGTGTGTCTGGGGCGCTGGCCCGCCGCGCCGCTGACCGGCAGCCAGCGGCAGGCGCTGGAGCACGCGCTGGGCTCGCGGCTGGCGGCGGTGCAGGGCCCACCCGGCACGGGCAAGACCACTGTGATCCTGAACCTGGTGGCACACCAGCTGATCGAGAAGGTGCGCGCCTTCGTCAGCTCGGGGGTGATGTCCGAAGACTTCGTGCTGGTCACCAGCACCAACAACCGCGCCGTGGACAACGTGGTGGAGGCGCTCTCGATCGAGCCCTTCATCGAGCTGCCACTGTGCTTGCGGCTGGGTCACCGCGCGCTGACCGAGAAGGTGAGCGCGCGGGTGCTGCAGCGCGCCCATGCCTGGCTGTCGCAGCAGCCCGAGCGGGTGGCGCCAGAGGAGCTGGAGGCGGCCAAGCAGGCCTTCAGTCAGGCGCTGGCGCAGGTGGACGCGCAGCTGGGCCCTGCGCGCGAAGCGTACCAGCGCGAGGCGCAGCTCGCGCAGTGGCAGGCGGCGAGGGGTGAGCTCACGCGGCAGGGCTCGGCCGCGGCGCGCCAGGAAGCCGAGCAGCTGGTGGCGGCGCGAGTGGCGGCGCTGCTGCAGCACGGCGCCAGTCAGAGCGCAGGAACGGCGGCGGCACAGGCTGCGGAGCGCTCGGCTGCGAACGGCTCTGCCGTGGACCGCTCTGCGATGCAGGCCACAGCTGCGGAGCCCTGGCGCGCAGCGCCGAAGGCGGCGGAGCTGGCGTGCGCCAGCGCGCTGCGCGCCTTCGACAAGCTCGCGGAGCTGTGTGACGCGCGCGGCACCGGCGTGCTGAAGCGCCTGCGCGGTGGCTTCGAGCGGCTGCAGGCGCGCGAGTGGGTGGCGCTCGAGCGCGCGCTGGGCGTGAGCTTGCCCCGCGTGCAGGCGCCGGGCGCCGGGGCGCCGGACAGCACTGCGGCGAAAACCGACGCGAAAGACCCGGCGGCGCAGCCCGTGACCCTCGAGGACTGGGAGGACTTCGTCGCGGATGCGGTGACCCCGCTGAATGCGCTGGCTCAGGCGCTGGCGCAGCTGGTGGCGAGCGAGCGCGCGGCGGAGCAGCTGCGAGCGCTGGAGCAGAGCCTGGCCGCGCCGGCGAGCGCGGCCGACCCGGGGCTGGCGCCGTCGGAGGAGAGCTTTGCGCTGCTCTTCCAGCGCGCGCTGGAGCTGCGCGGCGTGTGGCTGCGCCAGCACCGCGCGGCGCTGCTCAGCGCGCTGGAGCAGGCCATCAGCCAGTGCAAGAACCTGCGCTCGCTGCGCCAGCTGCTGGGCTCGACCAAGGCGGGCGGCAGCTGGTTGCGCCAGCTGTTCCCCAGCATCGGCTGCACCTTGCTCTCGCTCGGCAACGCGCTCGACTCCGCGCAGCCCAGCTGCCGGCGGGTGGTGGTGGACGAGGCGGGGCAGTGCCCGTCGGCGTACGCCGTGTCCGCCCTGCTGCGCGCGCGCAACGCCTTGCTGATCGGGGACGTGCACCAGCTGGAGCCGGTGATCGGGCTGAGCCGCGAGGACGAGCAGCGCATCGTGCGCAGCCTGAAGCTGTCGCAGCCGGCGCAGCGCCTGGCGCCGTATCGCATGTTCGACGAGTCGGGCAACTCGGCGCAGAGCCTGGCCGACCGCGCCGTGCGCGAGCGGCCCACCCTGCGCGATCACTTCCGCTGCCAGCCTGCCATCATCGCGCTGGCCGAGGCCTGGTGCGGCTATGGCATGACGGTGCGCACGCCGCCGCGCACGCGCGCGGAGCAGGCGCCACGCCTGGCGGCGGCGGCGCTGTTTCAGGACTGCGCCGGCGAGCAGCAGCGCTACGCCGGCAGCTGGGTCAACCCGAGCGAGATCGATCAGGTGGTGGCCTGGCTCGCGTACCTGTTGCAGCAAGGCATCCCGGCGGCGGACATCGGCGTGATCACGCCCTTCCGCAGCCAGTCGGAGGCGCTCATCCGGCGCTTCGGGCAGGAGCGCTTGCCGCTGGCGCGCGCGCTGGATGAAGAGGAGGGCAGCGATAACCTGGAGCTGTTTGGCGCGCGCGGCGCACGCGGTGCTGGCATCGCGGTGGGCACCGTGCACCGCTTCCAGGGTGGAGAGCGCAGCATCATCCTTTTCTCCAGCACATTGACCCGCGCTGCCAACCTGCGCTTCGTCGACGAGCGGGTGAATCTGCTCAACGTGGCCGTGTCGCGCGCCCGCGAGCACCTGCTCGTCATCGGTCACGGTGAGACGCTGCGCGCCGGTCGCAACACGCGGCTGCTGGTGAGCCAGGCGCAGCCCGTTGCCGGCTTCTGAGCGCAGCAGCTTGCGGGCTCCTCGAGCGCAGGCCGCCTGGTTTCCGTGCCGGCGCCCGGCTGATTTCGCCCTGGCTGCACCCGCGGCGGCTGCTTGAGCACTCTGGCCCCCACGTGCTAGAGGCCCGCTCTCTTGCTCCCTCGAGCACACCGGGGCGCGGCCCGCGAAGCATGGTAAAGACGAACGAACTGAGCGCCCGCCAGCGGCAGCTCCTGGGTCTGGTCCTGGCGCTGGGGCTCGGCCTGCGTTGTGTCATCGCCGCGCGCAGCGTCGGCTCGAACGATGCGGAGCTGTGGAAGCTGTTTGCCTTTCACATCGCCGAGCACGGCGTGGCCGATGCGTATCGAGAGTCCATCGTCTTCAATCATCCGCCGCTCATGGGCTGGATCAGCTGGCTCTCGCTGGAGCTCGCGCAGCTCATGCAGCGCCGCTTCATCTACGTGTTCAAGGCGCTCACGATCTTGTCGGAGGTGGGCTGCGCCTGGCTGCTGTGGTCACGCTGGCGCGAGCAGAGCCAGCTGAAGGCGGCGCGGGTGCTGGCGGTGTTCAGCCTCAGCCTGATCGCCATCCTGCTCAGCTCGTATCACGGCAACACGGACTGTTTGTTCGCGACCCTGTGCCTGGCCAGCGCCTGTGCGCTGCAGCGCGAGCGCTGGCTGTGGGCGGGTCTGGCCCTGGGCGCCGCCATCAACGTCAAGGTGGTGCCCTTGATGTTGATCCCGGTGTTCGCGGGGCTGCTGCCCTCCTGGCGAGCCGCGCAGCGCTTCGGCGCGGGGCTCGCGCTGTGCGCGCTGCCCTTCTTGCCAGCGCTCTGGCAAGCCAGGGAAGATTTCGTCCGCAACGTGCTGGGCTACAACTCGATCCACTTCCAGTGGGGCATCCCGCTGCTGATCGAGAGCACGCAGGAGACCTTGCCCGGCCTCGCCTCCTGGCTCGGCGAGCACTACGTGCCCAACGCGCGCTACGTGATCCTGGGCTTCATGCTGCTGATCGGTGGGCTCCTGCGCCGGCAGCGCACCCTGAATGCCTACGAGGCGGGCGCCCTGGGGCTGTCCGTCTTCCTGGTGCTGGTGCCCGGCTTCGGCGTGCAATACCTGGTCTGGCCCTTGCCGCTGTTGCTCGCGGCTCACCCGCGCACGGCTCTGAAGTACAGCCTGTACGGCGGCACGTTCGCGCTGCTCGTGTATTACCTGTTCTGGACCGGCACGGACGCCTGGTTCTCCGCGTTCTCCAGCGGCTTTCCGATGCCGGCGCCGTTCCTCGGTGTGCTCGCTTGGGTCACCTTGATCGGCTACTGCGTCTCCGGCTTCCGCCAGCTCTTGGGCGGCACGGAAGCGAGCAGCGCCGCTCGCGAGATCGATGCCAGTGGCGTCTTCGACAGCACCGGTGCCAGCGGCCCCCTGGAGAGCGGCGTTCTCAGCAGCGCGTCCGGGGCGTCCGAGGAGCCGGGGCCCGCGCTGCTCAGCGCACAGCCACGCTGAGTCGCGCTGAGGGCTGCGGCGGCGCCAGCGCGGAAGCTCGCTGACGGAAACGGCCCTGGCCCGACACCAAGCGAGCGTGCCCCGTTACTTCGTGTCTCTCGTGACGGCCCTGCTCGTGCCGAGCTGCGGTGGCCTGGCCGTGGACGGCCCCGCCAGCTCCGGTGAGGAGCCCGGCCCAGGGCTGGGCGTGGTGCGCTCTGCGGAGCAACGGCAACACGCGCCGGAGCCGCCCGATTTGCCGGAGCCGCCCGATTTGCCGGAGCCGAACCAGCCGCTGCCGCCCCCGCACGAAAGCGCGGGGCAGGCGTGCGGCTCCAGCGACGGGGCTGCACTGCCGGCAGAGGCGGGAGGGCAGCGAGTGGCCGTGGGCGAGATCGAGCTGAGCCGAGATCCGCGCTGCGCCGCCAGCAGCTGGTGCCTGAAGCGCGCTCCAGCAGCCAGCGACTGTCGTGGCGCCCTCGCCGATGCGAAGGAGTGCGGCACGGACGAGTTCATCCCGCTGGCGCCGCCGCGCGCGAGCGTACCCGAGTGGCAGGAGAACACCTGCACCTGCCGCTGCGATGGCCTGGCGCGCGATGTGGACTACTGCACGTGCCCGAGCGGCATGCGCTGCGCGCCGCTCCTGCCGAGCGCCGGTCTGAACGGCGCCGCGCGCGAGCTGATGGGCTCCTACTGCGTGTATTGAGCGCTCAGGCCAGCAGCTCTTCCGTGTCGTCCGCGGCGGGCAGCGGCTCCGAGTCAGCGTGAAACAGCCGGTACAGCACCGGTAGCACCAGCAAGGTGAGCGCGCTGGAGGACAGGATGCCTCCGATCACCACCGTGGCCAGCGGGCGCTGCACCTCGGCGCCCGTGCCGCTGGCCACCGCCATCGGCACGAAGCCCAGCGAGGCGACCAGCGCCGTCATCAGCACCGGCCGCAGCCGGGCGAGCGAGCCCCGAGACACGGCGGCGTCCACGGCCATGCCCTCGCGCCGCAGCCGCTCGAAGAAGCTCACCATCACCAGCCCGTTGAGCACGGCCACCCCCGACAGCGCGATGAAGCCGATGCCCGCGGAGATGGAGAAGGGCAGGCCGCGCAGCGCCAGCGCCACGATGCCACCCGTGAGCGCCAGCGGCACTCCGCTGAAGACCAGGATGGCGTTGCGCACGTGGCCAAAGAACACGAACAGCAGTCCGAAGATCAGCCCCAGCGCCAGCGGCACCACCACCGCCAGGCGCCGCTGCGCGCCGATCAGGTTCTCGAACTGCCCGCCCCACTCCAGCCAGTAGCCTGGCGGCAGGCGCACGCTGGTGTCCAGGCGCGCCTGCGCGTCCGCCACGAAGCTACCCAGATCCCTGTTGCGCACGTTGGCCTGCACCACCACCCGGCGCTTGCCGTTCTCGCGACTGATCTGGTTCGGCCCCTCCTGGATGTTGATGCGCGCGACGGCCCCGAGCGGCACGAAGCCGGTGCGACTGGCCGCGGCATCTCGCGCTGCGGTCGAGCCGTCTTCGTGCTCGGACACCGGGCTCGCGGGCAGTGGCACCGGCAGGTTCTCGATCGCGTCCAGATCGCGCCGCAGCGCGTCCGGCAGGCGCACCACCAGCTCAAAGCGCCGATCGCCCTCGAACACCTCGCCCGCGCTCACGCCCCCGACGGCCGTCTCGATCACCGCCATCACGTCGGCCACGTTCAGCCCGTAGCGCGCGATGCTGGCGCGATCGATGTCGATGGTCAGCACCGGCAACCCGGTCACCTGCTCGACCTTGATGTCGGCCGAGCCCGGGGTGGCGCTCAGCACGCCGGCCACCTGCGCCGCGTGCTCCAGCATCACCTCCAGGTCGTCACCGAAGACCTTCACGGCCACGTCGCTGCGCACCCCGCTGATCAGCTCGTTGAAGCGCAGCTCGATGGGCTGGCTGAACTCGTAGCTCTGGCCGGGGTAATCGGCGAGCACGCGCGCCATCTGCTCCGCCAGCTCGCCCTGCGTCTCGGCCCTGGTCCACTGCGAGCGCGGCTTCAGCATCACGTACGTGTCGGAGACGTTCGGCCCCATGGGGTCGGTGGCCACCTCCGCCGTGCCCGTGCGGGAGAAGACGTGCTCCACCTCGTCGGGAAAGGCGGTCGCCAGCGCGCGCTCGATCTGGCCCTGCATGGCCAGGCTGGTGCTGAGGCTGACGGAGGGGATGCGCGCGGGCTGGATGGCGAGCGCGCCCTCGCCCAGCTTGGGTACGAACTCGCTGCCCAGGCCCAGCGCCAGCAGCGCGCATACGGCGAGCAGCCCCAGCGCCCCCGCCACCACCAGGCGGCCCCGGCGCAGCGCAGCGCCCAGCAGCCGCTCGTACACGCCGCGGGTGGAGCGCAGCGCCCAGTTCTCTCGCTCCGAGAGCTTGCCCCGCAGGGTGAGCGCCACCATCGCCGGGATGAACGTGATGGAGAGCACGGTGGCCCCGCCGAGCGCCAGGATCACCGTCTCTGCCATGGGCACGAACATCTTTCCCTCCACCCCCGTCAGGGTCAGGATCGGCAGGTACACGATGGTGATGATCAGCTGGCCAAACACCGTGGCCCGGGCCACCTCGCGCGAGGCCTCGTAGGCCAGGCGCAGCCGCTCGCGGGTGCTGAGCAGACGGCCCTGGCGCTGCTGCTCCTTGGCGAAGCGGCGGATGCAGTTCTCCACGCTGACCACTGCGCCGTCCACGATGATGCCGAAGTCGATGGCGCCCAGGCTCATCAGGTTACCGCTGACCCCGCTCTGCACCATGCCGGTCACCGCCAGCAGCATCGACAGCGGGATGATCAAGGCCACGATCAGTGCCGCGCGCAGGTTGCCCAGCATCGCAAACAGCACCGCGATGACCAGGATGGCGCCCTCCAGCAGGTTCTTCTGCACGGTGTCGAGGGTGGCGTCCACCAGGTAGGTGCGGTCGTACACGGTCGTGGCGCTGACCCCCTCGGGCAGCGAGCGGTTGACCGCCTTCATGCGCTCGGCCACCCGCTGTGACACGGCGCGGCTGTTTTCTCCGACGAGCATGATGGCGGTGCCCACCACCACCTCCTCGCCATTGCGAGTGGCGGCGCCGGTGCGCAGCTCACGGCCCACGCCGACCTCGGCCACGTCCTGGATGCGGATCGGCGTGCCGTGGTGGGTGCCGATGACGATGCCGCGAATGTCGTCCTGGCTGCGCACCAGGCCCGTCGCGCGCACCAGGTACTGCTCGCCGCGGTGCTCGATGTAGCCGCCCCCCGCGTTGGCGTTGTTCGCGGCGAGCGCGTCGAGCACATCGCGGAAGGAGAGCCCGTAGCCAATCAGCTTGGCGGGGTCGGGGGAGACTTGATACAGCTTCTCGTAGCCGCCGATGGAGTTGATCTCGGTGACGCCCTGCACGTTGCGCAGCTGCGGCCGCACGATCCAGTCCTGGATCTCGCGCAACGCCGTCCCGTCATAGGCGCTGCCGTCGGGCTGGCGCGCGTCGGGCGCGGCGCTCAACGTCCACATGTAGATCTCGCCCAGCCCTGTCGCCACCGGGCCCATCTGCGGCTCCGCCAGCCCCGGTGGTAGGCTCTCCTTTGCCGCCGACAGGCGCTCGGCCACCAGCTGCCGCGCCCAGTAGATGTCGGTGCCCTCCTCGAACACCACCGTCACCTGCGACAGGCCATAACGCGAGAGCGAGCGCACCTCCTCCACCCGGGGGATGCCGCCCATCGCCCACTCGATGGGGAAGGTGACCCGCTTCTCCACCTCCTCGGGGGAGAGCGCCTGCACCGGCGTGTTCACCTGCACCTGGATGTTGGTGATGTCCGGCACGGCGTCGATCGGCAGCCGGCCAAAGTTGTAGGCGCCGAGCGCGGCAATCAGCAGCGCGGCAATGACCACCAGCCAGCGCTGGCGGATCGAGCCGGCGATGATCTTGTCCAGCACCGCTGCCCTCAGTGCTCGTGGCCCGCCTCGGATTTTCCGAGCTCGGCCTTGAGGATGAAGCTGTTCTTGCCCGCGTAGCGCTCGCCCGCCTGCACGCCCTCCAGCACCTCCACCACGCGCTGCTGCCGATCGGGCCCCGAGCCGCGGCGCCCCAGCTGCACCTGGCGCGCGCTGAAGGCCGTGTCCTCCTGCACGAACACCACCTGCTCGCCGCGCAGCGTCTGCAGGGCCGCGTCGTCGACCACCACCGCTGCCGGGCCGCGCTCCACCACCACCTCTGCCGTGACGAACAGGCCCGGGCGCCACGCGGGGCCCGGATTGTCGAGCACGATGCGCGCGGTGGCCGAGCGCGTCTGCTCGCCCACCACCTGACCCAGGTACGTGATGCTGCCCTGCGCGGGCTGCGCGATGCCCTCCGCCCGCACCTCCACGGCCTGGCCCACGGCCACCCTCGGCAAGTCTCGCGCGTACACCGTGACGTTGACCCAGATGCTGGACAGATCGGCGATGGTGAACACGCGCGTGTCCTCGCGCAGCACCTCACCCACGTTGATGTGCTTTTCGATGATGGTGCCGGTGAGCGGCGCCACCAGCTCGTAGCCGCCGCCCTTCGCCAGGCCGCCGATTGCCTTCAGCTTCTGCGCGGCGCTGCGGTGCTCGATCTGCGCCTCGGCCAGCGCCTGCCGCGCCTCCAGGTAGTCCTTGTCTGCGGAGATGTTCTCGCGTTTGAGCAGCTCGGCGCGCTCGAACGTGGCCTTGGCCAGCGCCAGCCGCTCCTGCGCGGCGAAATACTCGCGCTGCACGTCCGCCAGATCACGGCTGTCGATCACGGCCAGCACCGTGCCCTTCTGCACCAGCTCGCCCACCTGGCGCCGGACCTCGCGCGCCGCGCCCGCCACCCGCGGGGTCACGTGCGCCAGCTTCTCCTGGTTGAGCGAGACCTCACCCGGCAAGGACAAGGTCACGTTCACCTCGCCGGGGCCCGCGGTGAGCAGCTCGATCTGCGCGTTCTCCAGCGCGGCCGGCGAGAGCTCGACCCGGCGGGCGCGCTCCTCGGCGGGCTCTCGGTGCTCGCCGTGCCCATGCTCGCCGTCGCGCTCGCTGCCCTCGTGCGGAGCGCCCCGGCGCGCCAGCGCCACCACCAGCGCCGCGAACAGCGCCAGTGCGACGAGCAGCAGGGCCACATTGCGGGTGCTGAGCTCCACCCGCACCGACCGCGTCATCGCACCGGCTTTCCGGCGCTGACCAGTAGCTCCAGCTTCATCAGCGCGTGGCCGTGCTGTGCGTTCAGCAGCGCCGCCTGCGCCTCCAGCGCCTCGCGCCGCACGAGCAGCACGCTGTTCAGATCGCTCTCTCCCAGCTCGTAGCCGCGCGTGGCCAGGCTCACCGCGCGCGTGGCCAGCGCCTCCACCGGCGCCAGCGCGTCGAGCGCCGCCCGGGTCGCCAGGTACCGCGCGTGCAGCTCGCGCGCCTGGCCCTCGGCGCGCGCCCGCGCCTGCAGCAGCTTCGCCTCCGCCACCTTGATTTCCGCCGCGCTGGTGGCCACTTCCGAGCTGCTGGTGTTCAGCACCGGCAGCGGTATCTCCAGCCCCAGCAGCCCGACATCGGCGCCGTCGTCCCGCTCGTACTGGGCCAGCACGTTGAGCGTGGGCCAGCTCTCGGCGCGCACCCGCTCGGCACGCGCACGGACTGTGCCCAGCTCTGCCAGCGCTGCCCGCACCTCCGGGCGCTCCGCCGCACCCGCCAGCAGCTCCGCCAACGCCGGCGCCTCGCCCTCGGGCACCAGCTCGTCGCGAGCCGCGACGCTGCGAGGCAGGCCCAGCAAGCTGGCCAGCTGCTGTTGATCCGCGTCGCGTGCGCCCTCGGCCGTCGCGCGCGCCGCCGCGTCTTGCCGCTCCTGCAGGGCCGCCAGGGCGACGTCCAGCTCCGGCACGCCGCCCGCGGCCTGACGGCGCTGCGCCGCGGAGTGAAAGCGCTGCGAGAGCGCGTGCCGCGCCTCCGCCAGCGCCAGCTCACGCTCGTCCTTCAGCACCAGCTGGTATTGCAGCAGCGCCTCCAGTAGCGCGAGCCGCTCGCTGCCCTGCGCGGCCAGCAGCGATGCCTGGTGCTCGGCGCGCGCCACGGCGCTGCGCTTGCTGCTCTGCCCGCCGAGCTCGATGGGCCACGCCAGGCTGGCCTGCGCGCTCAGCGGGCGGCTGCCGTCCGGGTTGCGACGGATGCCGCCCATACCGGAGAGCACCGGATTCTCCGAGGGCCCGCCCGCTCCCGCCGCTGCAGCGCCGTACACCGCGGCCTCGGAGCGCGCCACCCGTGCTGGCGGCGCCTGCCGCACCAGCTCGCTCACGCGCTCGCGGGTGAGCGGGCCCGGCTCGGCCGAGGCAGCGCCAGCTCGCGTCACCAGCACCCACGAGCAGAGCGCGATCCCTAGCTGCTGAAGACGAGAACGACGCATGTTCGAGCCGATCGGTGAGCGCTGGGCCGTACGGCGCCGAGGCGGCCTGCAAGGCACCGAGGGGGGCCTGCAAGGCACCACGGCCGCGAGCTGAGAACGTTTACCGCCGATGTACTACCAGCGATGCTGGACGGCAATCTCCCGGCGCTGCGCTGAATGGTCACAGGGGGATTTGGGGGCAAGCGGGCTTTGCGACGCGCTGTGCGGCACAAAGCTCGCTCTCCCCAAAATCATGCGCTGCACGGCGCCTCTGCCCCTGTGCTACCTCCTCTTCAGGAGCGACCCATGGACCGAGAACACAACCAGCGGCAGTTCTGGGAGCGGCATGCCGGAAGTTACGATCGATCGATGCTGTTGCTCGGTGGTCCGCTGCCGCGCGCCATCGAGCTCGCGGCGCAGGCGGTGCGCGGTGCCGGGCGGGTGCTGGAGGTGGGGGCGGGCACGGGCCTGGTCACGGCCGCGCTGGCGCGCAGCGCGCAGCAGGTGGTCGCCACGGACTACGCGGAGCGGATGGTGCGGCAGCTCGAGCTGAGGGTGTCGCGCGCGGGGCTGGGCAACGTGCAGTGCGAGCAGGCGGATGTGTATGCGCTGCGCTTCGAGCCGGGCTCGTTCGACGCAGTCGTGGCAGCCAACCTGCTGCACCTGCTGCCGGACTTGCCCGCAGGGCTGGCAGCCCTGCGGAGGGTGCTGAAGCCGGGGGGTCTGCTGATCGCGCCCACGTATTGCCACGACCAGACCGCGAGCGCCCGCGTGCTGTCCCGGCTGCTGGCGCTGACCGGCTTCCCGGGTCAGCGCC
>JAICQL010000125.1 GCA_025937895.1 Polyangiaceae bacterium
AGGCCCCTCAGGTTGAAGGCCCCTCAGGTTGAAGGCCCCTCAGGTTGAAGGCCCCTCAGGTTGAAGACTGTCGCAGGTACGATCTGTCGCCGCCGGTTCTTCTGAGCTGTCGCGTTCTGAGCTGCCCTCTTCCTGATTGAGGCGCGCTCACGGATACGTGTCACGCCTCGACCCAATCGGGTCACCCTCTCCGTGCTTGCCGGTACCGGCGACGCTCCAAGTACGGCGCGTGCTTTCGGCGGTTTAGGATTCTGTGAGGGTGCGAACAAACTTTTGAAGTATGCCGCGGGTCTGGAGCGACCCGCGGCTGTAAGGCAAGAAAGGAGGGAGGATAAGCCGCCCGGAGCGGCGCTAGCTTGCATTCAGCAAGCGTGGCACACGCGCCAAGCCCCTAGCGCCACCGTTCACCGGGCGAGGCTGACCACCAGACTAAGCACAAACGGTGCCGCAGCCAAAAATGCGGCCAACGTCCAGACGGTGAGGTGCTCGTCCCCTGATCTGGCTGTCGCGCTGTGCAAATGGTAGGCGCAGTAGCTTGGCGCCAACCTGGGACGGGTGCGCCTCACCGGCCTTGCTATGCAACAGACGCTGACCTTGCCGCTGCGCTGGCGAGACTCCCTGACGGGAGCGCTCGAGCACCCTCTACACCGCCTGCGCATCGGGTACGCAGCCTGGCTGTTTGGCGTGTTCTGCTACTTCCTGCCAGCGGCTACCTGGAACCCGGTCTCTCGCTTCGACCTGACCCGCTCCGTCGTCGAGCGGGGCACGTTCAGCATCGATGCCTACGTCGACAACACGGGCGACCGCGCGCGCCGGGGCGACCACTGGTACACCGACAAGGCGCCGCTAGTATCCTTGCTAGCCCTGCCGGCATACCAGGCGTACCACTGGATGGAACGCGCCCGCGGCAAGGCACCGGCCTATCAGGTCACCGGCACCCCGGGGCAGCCCCCTACCCGGCTCGTGGTCAACCGGTCCTTCCAGCGCGCGCTCTATGTATGTTCGCTCGCGACGGCGGGGCTCGCCGGTGTGGGGATTGGTCTCGCTCTGTTTGAGCTACTGCGGCGGCGCATGTCCGCAGTGGCCGCGCTCGCTGGGTCGGCCGTCGCCGTGCTGGGCACCCCCCTGTTCCCTTACGCGACCAGCTTCTACGGCCATACCGTCGCCGCAGCGTTCCTGATCGCAACAGTGTTGCTGCTCGAGAGCGGGGCGGCTCCCGCGCACGCCAGCTCGCGCTGGGCGACCGTGGGCGCGGGGGCCTGCCTGGCCGCCAGCGTCGGCTGTGAGTACCTGAGCGCCGTACCGGCAGCGATGATGGTGCTCGTGTATCTGGGTAGCGCGCTCCGCGGGCCAGCGGCGGAGCGGCCCAGCCCGGCCGCCCTGCTGCGCTGGCTGCTGCTGCTGGGGGCCGGTGCCCTGGGGCCTGCGCTCGTCATCGGCGCGTACCACTGGGTCTGTTTTGGCGCTCCGTGGCGCACCGGCTACTCCTTCGTGGTCGATCCCAAGTTCGCCGCCGGGCATGCCACCGGGCTGCTCGGCATTCGCTTGCCCAGCCTTGACGCGCTGTGGGGCCTCACCTTCGGCCGCTTGCGCGGGCTGTTCTATGTCTCGCCGTTCGCGCTGCTCCTGCTGCTCGGCGTGTGCATCAGAGCCCGAGCGCGTGATCGCGCAGCCCTGGCCGCGCTGGCCGGCTTCGTGGCGCTGCTGCTGGTGAACGGCAGCTACTACATGTGGTGGGGGGGAGCCGCCGCGGCGCCCCGCCATCTGGTGCCCGTCCTCGGGCTGCTCGGCCTCGGGTTGCCCTGGCTGTGGCAACGCCGCTGGCTACGCGTGGCCTGTGTGGTGCTGGGAGCGCTGGCCGTGTTCAACATGCTGGCCATCAGCGCCGTCGGTCTGGAGGCGCCGGAGCACGGAGACGTGCTGCTGGACTTTGTCTACGCGCGGCTGTTCAGCGGCAAGCTGGCGCTGCTCACTGGCGCGTCCAACCTGGGCCTCGAGTTTGGCGTCGTGCGCGGGGGCTCGCTCGGGCCGCTGCTGGTGTGGCTGCTGGTGGGTGCCCACATACTGCTGCGACAGGTACGCGAGCTGCAGACCCCGGTGCCCTTGCCCGGGGCGCTGCCCGATCCTGCGTGAGCCGAGCCCCCTCTCTCCAGGAGGAAGCGCTGCCCCGTCCGAGTCGAGCCGAGCTCCGAGCGCCACCGCCAGGAGCCGCTGCCCCGGTCAGCTGAGCCGCACCCTCAGCAGCGGAGGGTTGACCCGTCGGGCTGCCAGGCGGTGACCCCGTCCCAGGGCTCACAAAACGGCAGCGGCCGCCGGCACAGGTCTCTGCGCCGCCGGCCGCTAAAACGACGCTCCGTCTCGTTAACGAGCTGCGAAGGACGAGCCGGTGCACGCCACGAACGTGGTCGTGTTCGCACCCAGACCGCGGCCCACGAAGCGCAGCAGGCGGCGCTGGGTGGCCGGGCAGTTGGCAACCAGCTCGGGGTTGCTGCCCTCGCCGTCGTCCACATAGCACCAGCCTTCGATACCCGCGGCGTCCAAGTCGTTGCGGCAGACGCGCAGCGCCTCTGCCGGGTTCACGCCCTGCACCTGCTGCACCTGCTGGATCTCGCACAGGCAAGCCCGGCTGCAGCTCGGATCATCCTGACCGCAAGGCCTGCCGATCTCGATCGCCAGCTGCCCGCGAACCACCGCGTCGACCTCGGCGTCCGGATCCTTGCGTGCAAACTGCGCCTCGCACGGCGGACAGGCCAGCTGGGCGCCCGTGACCGGATCGCGCGGCGGCTGCGGCGTGGTCTCCACCAGGGTGCACGGCACGTTGCCCTGATCGTCCACCTCCAGCTCACGCGGCAGACAGCGATTACCCAGCTGCTCCTTCAAGCGATCGACGATCGCCGCGATGGCCGGGCGATAGCCGAAGTCGGGAGCCGTCTCGTTCGTCACGTTGCGAGCACAGATGGAGGCCACGATGGAGTTCGTGGATGCCTCGCCGAAGTCCTTGAGGACCTGCAGCTCGCGCGTGCCCGGATAGGCCTTGGCCCAGTACTGCGTGGTGCCGGGCGGGTCCTGGCCTGGCCTCTGCTCGCACAGCGGGCGGTCGTCCACACCGTCGTAGCAATCGCAGTTGTCCGTGTTCGGATCGAGTTCAGCGCAGTTGCGGGGCGTGGCCAGCGGCAGGATGCAGGCGTACTGCAGGTCGTCGGCGCGCGGCTGCGAGCCGGTCTGCGTGGCCGTGCCCTGGGTGGTGTCGTAGTCACGCCCGTTGATGGTGTTGCCCACCGTGACACCGGTACGGATATTCGGGCTCTCCAGCATCTGCGGCATCGTGGGCGGCGTACCCGGCGAGCCCGCCACCTCGGGTTGTGAGCCCTCCGCCGGCTTCCACGGCACGCCCGGGGAGCCGAGGATCTCGGCCCACACGTTGTCGCGGGTCAGCTCGTCGTACGTCTTGAAGCGCAGGTTGTTCTCCGCGATGGGACGGCCATTGGCATCCACGTCGGAGTCGATGGCCTGCCAGGGCACGCCGACGATGCCGCCGAGGAAGACCAGCGACTGCAAGCGACCGCCCTCGAACAGCGGATTGAGACGCAGATCGTCGCGCGGGCAGTCCACCGTGCTCAGGTCCAGCTTGTTCCAGCACAGCTCAAACTGGGTCAGCGCATTCACGTAGCGCTGGGTCGGATACAGGAAGTCGACACCAAAACGGCGCTTCTGCTGGTAGCAGCGCAGGTTCTGGCCATCGAGCTCGGGGGCGAGGCGATTCTCCGAGGCCGCACAAGCGGGATCCACCGGGCAACCCGCGGGCGGCGCCAGCGGACAGGAATAACAGCACTTGGCGTTCGGATCCTGCGCGCACTCGGACGAGCCCTTGAACATGGGCCGCGTGTCCTCGATGTTGAACACCACCCAGGTCTGGTTGCCCACCTGCGCGGAGCAGTCGTTCTCGTCGGTGAGCATGATGATGGCCACCAGCGAGTCGTCGCGCAGGAACGCGTCGCGCTGCGCGAGCAAGGTATCGTCGAGCAGGATCCGGTTGTTGTTGTCCGTCGAGGGCTGCACGCAGTTGAGCGCGGTCGACGGGCTGTTACGGCACTGCACGCGCGCCAGCTCGCGGTACGGCACTGGATCGACCAAGAAGCGATACCAGCTCTCCAGCGAGGCCTCCCAGCCGCAGCCGTCTTCACCGACGTCCGTGACCATGCGCTGGAAGTTCAGGTTGAAGTCGTCGAGATCTGTGCCCTGCCCGTTGGCGCCCACGCGCCACTCCAGGAAGCCCTGCTGGTTGGTCTGCGCATCGCTGCGCTCCAGGCTGCCGATCAGGTGTGCCATGTCGACCTGATCCGGCTTGTACTTGGGATGATTGCGCGCCGAGGGACAGGCCACGTTGGCGCCGACGTCACCCAGGCTGGACGACACGATGCCGATGTTGATGTCGCGGATCGGGTTGAACTCCTGCGTCAGCGTCTGCCCCTGCGGCCCCAGCGGGCACGTGGTGGAGCCCTCCGGCGGAGGATCATACTGGTTGCCATTCGCGTCGACGCAGACCGGGTTGACGAGGCGACTCACCAGATCGGGCACGGCGAGCCGCAGCACCTCCTGCTTGTCGCTCATGGAGATCGAGTTATCGATCATGAACAGCAGGTCGATCTTGTCGACCGCCGTCTGCGTGATCTTGTCCACGAAGATGTTGGTCGTGACCGGATCGGGAGAGCCGATCGGGCGATCGAGGCAAGCAGCAGCGGCCAGTGCGATGCCACCGCCCACCCAGAGCGAGGCCATCCAGACCGGCGCCTTCGAACGCCGGAGCTTCGGGCCCTGCCCACCTGGACCGGCGCCGCTCACCTCAGCCGTCTGCCCCGGGACCACACGCGCCACGAGCGATGCCGCCCAGCGTCCGAAACCGCGCTCAGAAGTTATTTGCATACTGTCGTACCCGCTCATCGGGATAACATCTCCACAAACTCGGAGCAACCAGGTCTCCCGGCTTTTCGATGTAGGCAACCCGGCGAATTCCCGGCAGCAATCGGCGCACCGCGTCGCCCCTCCGAGGCGCGCGCCGGCGCCAAACGCAGCGCAAAGCCGGGGCAAAAGCGGACCGGAGGGCGCTACTCCGGACTGGCATGGGCCGCGCCAGCCGCCGCTGCCTCGGAAGCGCCGCGCACCTCGTGGGTGAGCTGACTCGACGGCGAGGACTGCTCCGATTCAGGAGCGCTCGCCGCATCCGTGAGCGGCTCGTCCACCGTCGGCTCCGGCTCTGCACCAGCGTGCGCCGCTGGTGCTCCAGCCTGGCCGCTGGCGCGCGCAAAATGTGCTCGCAGCGCGCGGACGTGGCGTGCCCCGACCCCGGCGATGGCGAGCAACTGCGCGTCGCTGGCCGACTGGATCTGCTCGGGACCACCGACGTGCTTCAGCAGCAGTTGCCGTGTCTTCGGCCCGATGCCGGCGACGGCGTCCAGCGCAGAGGTCAGGCGGCGGCGCTTGCCGGCCTTCTTGCGCATACGGTTCGCAAAGCGATGTGCCTCATCGCGAGCTCGCGCCAGCCAGAATAGCTCCGGTGCGTTGGGCTTGAGCCCGACGGGATTCTTCTGGCCAGGCAGGTAGACGCGATCAATCAGCTTCTCGCCCTGGACGTTCTCCTTCTCCTTGGCGAGTCCGACGATGCTCAGATCACGCAGGCCGAGATCGTGCGCAGCCGCCAGCGCCACGGCCAGCTGCCCTCGCCCGCCATCGACCACGAGCAGATCGGGCAGAGTCCATGCCGGGCGCGAAGCGCCGGGGGCGGCGCCAACGGAGGTGGCCTCCTCCACCTCATCATCACGATCATCACGGCTCGCCTCCGCCCTCTCCTGCTCGCCGGCCTCTTGCTCGGCTGCGTTCCGCCGAGCCTGCTGCCCGCGCATGAAGCGGCGGGAGAGCACCTCGTAGATCGCCGCATAATCATCCCCGGCGGCGGCCGTCTTCACCCGGTACGAGCGATAGTCACGCTTGCTCGGCATGCCATCCTTCAGGGCCACTATCGAGCCATACGTGTCCTGACCGGCGAGATGAGAGATGTCGATGCACTCGATGTGGCGGGGCAACACCGGCAGCCGCAGGCGCGCCTGCAGGCGCCCGAGACGCTCCTCCACATCCTGCTCCGCGCGGCGCTTCTCCTCGAACGCATGGCGCGCGTTGTCCTGGGCCAGCTCCAGCAGCTGGCGGCGCACCCCGCGCTCGGGACAGAAGAGCTGGGTCTTGCGCGGCTTGCGACCGGTCTTTGCCGCCGAGGCGCCGCGTCGCTCGCTCAGCCACTCGGCCACACCCTCCGCACCCTCGGGTAGCTCCGGGACGATCACTTCGTCCGGGATCAGGAGATCGAGGCCTTCTTCACCGTAGTGATCGCGCAGGTAGCTGGCGATCACCTCGGCGTCCGGCACCTCCACCCGGGGCTGGGAGAACGTTGCGGCCTCGATGACCCGACCGGAGCGCACGTACAGCACGGCCAGCTCCACCAGGTCCCCCTCGCGGTAGAGCCCGACCACGTCCTGGTCTTTGTCAGTAATCGCCACCACGCGCTGCTGCTGCCGCACGCTCTCGATGGCCTGCATCTGATCTCTGTACAGGGCCGCCAGCTCGAACTCGAGCTGCTCGCTGGCCGCACGCATCTGCTCGTCGAGCTGCCGGCTGAGCTCGTCGTGGCGGCCCTCCAGGAAGAGGCTGACCGCCCGTACTTGCTCCTCGTACAGCCTGGCGTCGACCTCATACACGCAAGGGCCCGAGCAGCGCTTGATCTGGTACTGCAAGCAAGGGCGCGTCCGGCTCTCGAAGTCACGATCGGTGCAGGTGCGCAGCTGAAAGTGCTTCTCCACCAGGTGCAGCGTGCGCCGCGCGGCCGTTGCGGAGTGATAGGGGCCAAAATACCGAGCGCGATCCGGCTCTGGACGCCGCACCAGATCCAGGCGCGGCCAGGCTTGCTGCGGGTCCAGGCGCAAGGTCAGGAACTCCTTGTCGTCGCGCAGCTTCACGTTGAAGCGCGGCCGCTGCTCCTTGATCAGGCTATTTTCAAGGATTGCGGCTTCTTTTTCCGTCTCCGTGACCAGGGTCTCGAAGCGGCCGAAAGCGCTGCGCAGGAACGGCAGAAAGGCGCGATCATCGCTGGAGCCGGCCTGGAAGTAGCTGCGCACGCGGGAGCGCAAGCTCTTGGCCTTGCCCACGTACAGCACCTCGCCGCGGCGATCGCGGAAGATATAGCAGCCGGGTCTAGCCGGTAGCGCTGCTAGCCGGCTCTCCAGCTCCTCCGGCGAAAACGGAGGCTCGCTGGCAGGCTGCTGGCGCGGCGCCGGCGCGGCGGGCGCGACATCAGACCGCCCTGGCTCATCGGAAGAGGCACTCTCGGACATGGCACCAAGCGCCTACTCTGCGCTCCCTTCCGAGACTAGCCCCCGATGCCCTGCTTGACGACCGTGCAGCGCACCGCGTAATTCGCCATCGCCTGCGAGCGCGCTCATCGATGCGCCCGCCGCAACTGGCCGGCCGCAGTGGGGAGCCGCGTGGGGTCCTGGAAACGCTACCAAGACGGGGCCGGATCGACTCACGAGGGACCCCTAGCGAGACCGACCGGGCTCTCGGGGCGGTTCGCAACTAGAGGCGATCGGCTAGCCAGCCCAGACACCCGGCCCGGTAATCGCAATGCCTTCGGCCCAAAAACCAGGTTGCTGACAGCGACTTCCGAATCGCGTTCAACTTATTGGAATCGCTTCGAAAGCAGTAGATTTAACTTACGCGACCGACCGTTCGGGTTCTCTTCGGCCAGCAAAGGGTGTATGGGCAGGGCCGGTGCTCGCCAGCGGTCCGGATCTGAGCCTGCGACAGTTGACGACATCGTAACCGGGGGTGATATTCCGAACAACCGTGCGGTTAGCTTCGATGACCTCTCCCCTCGAGCACGCGCTCGATACTAATGTGACCCTCGACCGACCGGTCGAGACAGCCCAGTAGAACCTATGACGACTGTAGATCCCACTGCCCAGCAGTTCCACCCGATGAACGAGCAACCCAAGGACAACGGCGCGACGCCGCGGAGCGTGGATTGGAACAACCCACGCGTGGCCGCCATCCTGGATGCGGCGGCGAAGTGCTTCGCGCGCAAGGGCTTCAGCGCGACGACGCTGGCGGAGATCGGCAAGGAGCTGGGCCTGCGCAAGAGCATCGTGCACTACTACTTTGCCAGCAAGGCAGCGCTGATCCACGAGGTGCAGAGCTACACGTACCAGAAGTACCTGGATCGCGTGAAAGAGGCCATTCAGGCGGCCGGCAGCAGCGGGGATCCCGCACACGTTGCCATGCGCGCGCTGTGGGCCGCCGTCGGGGAGGGCGACGTGGGCTTGAACATCGAGGTCTGGAGCGCCTCGCGCAATGACGAGGAGCTGCGCCGCCGCGCCCAAGCCCTGCAGGAAGAGAAGCGCAAGGTCATCGAGGACGGCCTGCGAGCGCTGCTCGGACCGAGCGGGGCCAACAACGTGCCGCTACGTCCGCTGAGCACCCTGGTGATGAGCGTGCTGAACGGACTGGCAGTCTCCGAATACGTCGAGGGCCACGACGCGCAGGTTCAGAAGTCGTACGAGATGTTCCTCGCTCTGCTCGCCGCCGGCGGCAAACAGCCCAGCACGCTCTCGACCTCCAGCCCGGGTGGCAGCCCACAGCAAGCGGCTGCCGGCAATCCGAGCTGAGCTTCCCCCCTGCGCGGACCTCCCACGGGAGAGGGAGCGCCTGACCGTTTTCTGAAACCTGCCTCCGCCTGCACGGGCGGCGGGCTCGAGGATGGCTGCTACCAGCGGCGTCCTCTCGTGGCTCCTGGGAACGCGCGCGAGCGCACCCAGGAGCTTTCGTTCCTTGGCTGCCTGCGAAGATGGTGTTCAGCGAGATCTTGGGCCAACTGACCGCGGTGCAGACCTTGCGCCGGGCGCTGGCCGCAGGGCGCCTTCACCACGCGCTTCGGTTCGAGGGCCCCGACGGCGTGGGCAAGGAGCGCTGCGCATTCGCCCTGGCTCAGGCGCTGGTCTGCACGGAGCGGCCCCTCGAGGGCTGCGGAGTCTGCTCCGCCTGCACCCGCGTCGTCACGCTCTCCGCGGAGCCGCCCCACGTCCCGGCACATCCCGACGTGGTGCTGGTGGAGCGTGGCCTCTACCCCGCCGGCGTGCTCGGCCGCTCCAGCCCCGAGACGACAGGCATCGGCGTGGAGCAGATCCGGCGCATCGTGCTGACCCGCGCGACCTTTCCCCCTCATGAGGCCGCGCACCTGCTGTTCATCTTTCGCGCCGCTCACGAGCTGACGGTGAGCGCCGCCAACGCGCTGCTCAAGACCCTGGAGGAGCCGCGCTCCAACGTACATTTCGTGCTGCTCACGGACCAGCCGCGGCGGCTGCTCGACACGGTGCGCTCTCGCTCCTTGCCCATCCGCTTTGGTCCTCTGGCAGACGACGATGTCCGCACCATCGCCCGAGGTGAGGGGCATGAGCTCACGGCCGACACGCTCGCGCTCGCCGCGGGTAGCGCGAGCCAGGCGCTCAGCTTGTGTGACCCGGAGCGAGTGGAGCGGCGCCGGCACTTCGTGAGCTCGGTGCTGCAGGCGCTGGCGGCCCCGGATCTGGGCGCAGCCGTGGAGCTGGCTGCATCCGAGTCGGGCGAGCGCGCGACGCTGCAGGAGGATCTGCGGGGCCTTGCCCAGCATTTTGCCTTCGAGGCGCGCGCTCGGGTGAACGAGGGGGGAGCAGGTGCCGCCCGCAACGCGCGGCGCTACGGCGAGGTACTGGCCGCGCGTCAGGCGCTGGAGCGCAACGGGCCGCCGGCGCTGACCCTGGAGGCGCTCATCGCCCGGCTGCGACGTTCCTGATGGCGCTCCCGGGCACACGGCAGGCGCTGCCCTGCCCGCTCCGACCGGCGGTCTCCAGCTGGCCGTCAGCTCGCGCTCTCGCCCTCCGATAGCTGCCCGCCGAGCGCCAGGTGCAGGCCCTGCGCAGCGGCCGTCACCTGGGCCAAGCCTCCTGGCGGCAGCAGCGCAGAGATGAACGCCGCCGCGTCGGCGTGCCGCGCAACCTCGGCTGCCGTGGCCTCTTCTATGCCGCCGATCGCGACCAGCGGCACCCGGGCTTGCCGGCACAGTCGTGCCGCCTGCTCCAGCCCGGCGAGCCCGACGACGGGCTCGGGGTTGCGCTTGCTCGAGGTCGGAAACACCGGCCCGAAGGCAACGTAATCGGGAGCTTCTGCCAGCGCTTGCTCGACCTCCTCCAGGCAATGGGTAGAGAGCCCGATACGTAGTCTGGGAGTCAGGCGCCGCACCTCTCGCGCGGGCAGATCCTGCTGGCCCAGGTGGACGCCGGAGCTCTCGGCCAGCACCGCCAGATCGGGGCGGTCGTTCATGAAGAACGGCACCTGGCGGGCGCGGCAGGCAGCCGCCATGACTCTCGCCAGCTCGAGCGCTTCGCGCGCGCCGGCGCCCTTCGCCCGCAGCTGCAGCGCCGCGGGGCGCACCACGAGCAGGCGCTCCAGCTGCTCCAGCGGTGCTATCCCGCGTTTTGCCAAAAAGTCGTAGTCGATGATGGCGTACAGCCCGCGCATCCTCGCGAGCATAGTTACTGAATCGAGCGGAGTCGAATCGAGTGCGCGGCTGTGCTAGCTGAGCAGCATGCAACGCTGGATCCAACGCGCCACCTGCGCAGCCGCCGGGTGCTGGCTGGCCTGGACGGGGGCGGCTGAAGCGAGGTCGAGAGCCCAGGCGGCCGAGTCGCCCGCCAACGAGGTCTCGAGCGCCGCCAGCTCGAGCGGCGGCGCGGCAACGCAGGGCTCCGCGACAACGCAGGGCTCCGTGACAACCCAGGACCCTGGGGCGAGCGCTGACGGCGGGTTGGTGACGCTAGCCCAGGATCTCACGTTGACCGTGAGCGAGGACGGCCCCAATCAGCCCTGGACGGTGACCCTGGCGAACCGCGGCAGCGCGCCGCTGGGCTTCATCGCCGATCCCGGGCTGCTGTGGTTCGAGGTCACGGTGCCCGGGCGCCCTGCGCAGAGC
Organism: Polyangiaceae bacterium; assembly: GCA_025937895.1. Classification (GTDB taxonomy): domain Bacteria; phylum Myxococcota_A; class Polyangia; order Polyangiales; family Polyangiaceae; genus SZUA-265. Next base: position 11,048 of record JAICQL010000125.1, read on the forward strand.
TGTGTCTTGCCGGAGCCGCTGCGCCCCGCGGCCATGCAGCGCAAGTCGGTCTTGATCCTGCAACCGGGCCAGCAATACAGCCGCCGGCTGGATCCTCGCTTCTTCTGCTTCGCCGAGCTCGGCCAGGTGTTGCTCGTGCCGGGAGCAAAGGTCACGCCTCACTTCGGCTGGAAGCCGGAGGTGGTCGCCGCCCCGACGCCAAAGAAGCGTGCCGTGGCGCGCCGAGCGGCGAGCATGGCTGCTTCAGGCCCGGCGCAGCCTCCGTTCGTGGCGTGGCGGCTGAGCGCTACCGCTGCCAGCGACGCGGCGCCTCCGGGTCCTCCCCCCGATGCCGAGGAGGCGGGCGCTGGCGAGGATCCTCCCGCGCGCGCCTGGACTCCGCCCAGGGAGGGATTGAAATCAGTGCAGGGCGCGAGCCTGGAGCTGGCCCCCTCCTACTCCGCCTGGGCCGGCACGGCTCCCCCGCCGCCCGACAGCGAGATCGAGCTGGTGATGCTGGCCGGCGCAGACGCGGAGGACGAGCGCAGCGCAACGATCACGTTCGGTGTGCTCAACACCAGCGACCGCCCGCAAAAGGTCTTCGTGCGACGCGAGCTGCTCTCTTACGAGGTACAGGGCCCCGATGGCTTCTTCGAGTGCCCGGGCTCCGACGTGGGTTCGCCGGACTTCGCGTCGTTCTCGACCCTGCCTCCGCACGGCGCCGAACGGGCCGTGGTGCGCCTGATCGAGGTCTGCCCCCGGCGCAGCTTTGCTCGCCCTGGTCTGTATGAGGTGCACGCACGGCTGAATGCCAGGTGGTCCGGACAGGAGCTGGGCATGGATGCGTTCGTGGGGCGGCTGGAGGTGAGCCGTCCCGCCTTCGTCAGGGTGCGCAGCGGCGATCGCTCGTCGTTTGCGCGTCTGGTGGTGCCGCCGGTGAGCGGAGTGGCACCTGGCGTGGTTCCGCCAGGGCAGCTGGATACCACGCCTGCGGAGCCTCCCGCCGAGGCCGTGCCGGCACCGGAAGAGGCGCCCGCCGAGCCCGAGGCACCGGCGGGTGAGATGCCGGCCATCCCCGAGCCCGCGCCGGCGGTCCCGCCGCCGGTCGAGTGAGTCGGCGCGTGCGCCAGAGCCCGGAGCCGTGACGGACGCCACCGGCAAAGCACTGCGTCCGCTCGACGCCAGGCTCAGCTTTGCAGCACTGATCCTGGCACTGCTGCTGGCGAGCGCGCTGTCGCTGGCGCTGGGGCACGGCGATCTGAGCGACCCGAGCCTGCGCGGCGTGCTGCTGGAGCTCCGCGCGCAGCGCCTGTTCGGCGCCATGCTCTCGGGCGCCGCGCTGTCGGTCGCGGGCGTGCTGGTGCAGGGCCTGTTTCGCAACCCTCTCGCCAGCCCCTCGGTGCTGGGGACCACGGCGGGCGCCAGCCTGGGCGGGCGTGTCGCCCTGCTCGGTATCCAGTTTCTGCTCGCTTCCGGCCAGCTGCCGGCGCTGCCGCCCGACGTGGCGATACCGTTCGGCACGGTGCTGGGTGCGCTCGGCGCCCTGGCCTTGCTGCTGCTGGTCAGCCGGGTTCGCGATGATCTGGTGGTGCTGCTCTTGACCGGCTTCCTGCTGGCCTCTGCCTTCTCCAGCCTGGAGGGCTTCATCACCAGCCTGGCGCAGGAGCGCTGGGAGCTGTCGCGGGCGCTGCTCAGCTTCGCGCTCGGCGACATGAGCGGCGTGGGTGCCCGTCAGATCGCTCTGGCGCTGCCGCTGGTGCTCGCGGGCTGCCTGCTGGGCTGGAGCTGGGCTGCCCCGCTGGATCTGATGCTGAGCGGCGAGGACGAAGCCCGCAGCCTGGGGGTGGAGCTGGTCTCGCTGCGGCGCTGGATCGTGATCTGGACAGCGGTGCTCACCGGCGCGGCCGTCTCCCTGGGCGGCAACGTCGGCTTCGTGGGTCTGATCGTGCCGCACGCGCTGCGGCCGCTGGTCGGTGTGTTGCACCGCCGTCTGGTGCCGGCGGCCGCGCTGGGCGGCGCGGCGTTTGTCACGCTGTGCGACGTGCTCTGCCGTGTCATCCCCGGGCGCAGTGAGGTGCCGTTGGGGGTGATCACCGGGCTGATCGGCGCGCCCACGTTCCTGTGGCTGCTCCTGCAGCACCGCCGTGAGAGCTATGCCGTCTGAGCGCGCCGCGCCGTCGGCGCGCAGCGTCGAGTGGCTCAATCTCGGCGCTGCCCTGCTGGCGCTGGGCCTCTCCACTCATCTGGCGCTGAACGGCGTGAGCCGCGCCCCCACGAGCTCCTTGCCCGCCGGAGCGAGGTTGCCGGACGAGAGCGCACCGCTGCCACCCGCTCGAGCTGGAGAGTCCCTGAGCGACGCCACCGGGCAGCTGATTGCCTTCGGCCCCTACCGGCGCGTGTCCTCGGGCAGCTCCATCGCCGATCCGATCTTGCTCGAGCTGTGTGCACCCGACGAGATCGCGTCGTTTTCGGCGCGCGCGCCGGACGCGCGCGATGCGCACCGCTACGCGGGCAGGCCGAGCGTCAATGCGCGGCGGCTGGAGGATCTGCTCGCCGTGCGGCCCGAGCTGGTGCTGGTCAACAGCCTCGGCGACCACGCCTGGGTGCAGAAGCTGCGTGACGCCGGCCTGCGTGTGTTTGACCTCGGGCCCATGCGCGGCGTGGAGACCTTCCGTCGTAACCTGCTGGCCGTGGGCTGGCTGGTGGGGCGCGTGGACGCCGCGCGCGAGCTGGAGCGCCAGCTCCGCGAGCGCCTGACGGCGATCGCGCGGCACCTGCCACCCGAAGCGAGGCGCAGCGGCATGTATCTGGGCATCCACGGCAGCCAGCTCTTCGGCGGCACGCGCGGCACCAGCTATCACGACGTGCTGCGCTTTGCCGGTCTGCTCGACGTGGCCGCGCGCGAGCATCAGGGCTGGCCGACGTTCGCGCCGGAGCAGCTTCTGGCGCTGGATCCGGAGCTGATCGTCACCCAGCTCGGCATGGGCTCTGCGCTCTGCCAGCGCAGCGAGCTCGGGCGCCTGCGCGCCTGCTCCGCACCCTCCGGCGTGATCGAGCTGGATGGCAGGCTGCTGAGCGATCCAGGCTTCGGGCTGCTGGAGGCCAGCGAGGCCGTGCATCGCGCAGCGTATCCGGAGGAGCAAGCGCCGTGAGCCGCGCGCCGAGCGAGGGCGAGCCGGCGGCGGCAGACGCGCAGCGCGGTTTGCTGGTGCAACAGCTCCGCGTGCAGCTCGGACCGCGCTGGATCGTCGATGACGTGAGCTTTGCGGCCGCCAGCGGCGCCATCACCGCCATCGTCGGGCCCAACGGCTCCGGAAAGACCACGCTGCTGCGTGCGCTGGCGGGCCTGCTGCCGTACCAGGGCCAGGTGCTGGCGAGCGAGCCCGAGGGGACGGGACCAGGCGAGCTGCGCCGCGAGCTGGGCTCGCTGAGCGCGGCCGAGCGAGCCCGGCGCGTCGCCTATCTGCCGCAGAGCTCCGGGCTGCGCGCCGCGCTGAGCGTGCGCGAGGTGGTGACGCTGGGCCGATATGCCAGCCGCCCTGGCTGGTACAGCGCGACGCGCAGTGACGACGCGTTCGTGGAACAGGCGCTGGCCCGCACTCAGCTGAGCGAGCTGGCGCAGCGGGCGTATCCGCAGCTGTCGGGCGGGCAGCAGCGGCTGGTGCTGATCGCGCGGGCGCTGGCCACGGGCGCCCGCATCCTGCTGCTGGATGAGCCGACGGCGTCCCTCGATCTGCGACACGCGCTGCGGCTGTTCGAGCTGCTCGCCGAGCTGGCCGCGGACGGCTATTGTGTGCTGCTCGTGCTCCACGATCTCGACGACGTGTTACGCCATGCCTCGCGAGCCGTGCTGCTGGACGCGGGCCGGGCACAGATTGTTGCGGCGCCGCAGGCGCAGGAGTTCCTGGTTGCTGCGGAGCAGACCTACGGCGTGCGCCTGATCCCCGGCGATCGCCTGGGCTTTCGCGCGCAGGCTGCGAGCACCGAGGTGGCGCCGTGATCACCCTGGTGCTGGGCGGCACACGCTCGGGCAAGAGCCGGCACGCGCAGCAGCTGGCGCGCGCACTGTCGGAGCGGCCGCTGTACGTGGCCACGTCTCGCATCTGGGATGAGGCGCACGCCCAGCGCATCGCGCGCCATCAGCGCGATCGGGGGCCAGAGTGGCGCACCGTGGAGTGCGAGCTCGCTCTCGATCAGCTGCCGCTCGACGGCGAGGTCGCGGTGATCGACTGCGTCACCCTCTGGCTCACCAACTTCTTCAGCGACGAGGGCTCGGACGTGGAGCGCTGCCTGGAGCGCGCCAGCGCCATCATCGATCGCCTGGCGGCGCGCCAGGCGCAGCTGATCCTGGTCTCCAACGAGCTGGGGCAGAGCCTGCACGCCCCCACGGAGCTGGGGCGCCAGTTCGTCGACCTGCAGGGGCTGGTGAATCAGCACATCGCTGCCCGCGCCGACAATGTCGCCTGGCTGGTGGCCGGGATCGCGCACTACGTCAAGGGGCGCGCCCCCGATGGCCGCTGAGCGCAAGGGCATGGGTGCTGCGCCGCGCGGTGTGGGTGCCGCGCTGCGCGGTGTACGCGCGGCCTTCGTCAGCTTCTCGCGGCTGCCGCTGGGTGGCTATCCCTACCAGGCGAACGAGTGGCGCTGGGCCGCTGCGCACCTGCCGCTGGTGGGAGTGGTGGTGGGCTGCATCGCGGCGGGGGTCTGGTGGCTGTGCCTGGCGGCGGGGCTATCGGCGCTGCTCGCAGCCACTCTGGCGGTGGCCGCATCGCTGCTCGCCACCGGAGCCTTGCACGAAGACGGCCTGGCGGACGCCGCAGACGGCCTGGGTGGCGGGCACGACCCCGCGCGCGCGCTGGCCATCATGAAAGACAGCCGCATCGGCAGCTACGGCGCGCTCGCCCTGGGCCTGAGCCTGCTCGGGAGGGTGGCGGCGCTGGCCAGCCTGTCGCGCGCCGAGTGGCTGTTGTTGCCGCTGGTGCACGCCCTGGCGCGGCTCGGGCCGGTGCGGCTGATGCTGAGCGAGCGGTACGTGAGCGCCGCGGAGACCGCACGCAGCCCGCATTTTCTGCCGATCGGACGAGCGCAGCTGCTCGTTGCGGTGGGCTGGGCACTGTGCCCGCTGCTGGTCGCGGTGCTCGCAGGCCCGCTGCGCTGGAGTACCAGCGCCTGGCTGGTTGCAGCGGCAGTGCTGCTCAGCGCGGCCGCCGCACGCTACTATCGGCGCAGGGTCGGCGGCATCACCGGCGATCTGCTGGGCGCACTGGAGCAGGCGAGCGAGCTGCTGCTGCTGCTCACGTACCTGCTCTGCCGTCGCGCCCTCGAGCGCTCCCTCTGAGGGTCAGCCTCGGGGTCAGTCTGGATCCAGGCGGATCTGGCTGGGGCGCGGCCCGCTCTGCAGGTGGTAGTGGCTGCCGCGCTCCAGGCCATACGGCAGCTCCGCGGGCGACGACAGCTGGTGCAGCACGATCTGCGCGATGCGCATGCCCGGATACAGCTTCACCGCGATCGAGCCAATGTTGGACAGCTCGAGGGTGATCTGGCCCTCGAAGCCGGGATCGATGAAGCCCGCGGTGGCGTGCACCACCACCGCGAGCCGGCCGATGCTGCTGCGACCGTCCACCATGCCCACGAGATCAGGCGGCAGCTTCACGCGCTCGATCGTGGTGCCAAGCGCGAACTCACCCGGATGCAGCACGAACGCGCGCTCCGCTGCCACCTCCACCCGCTCCATCGAGGCGGCGATGCTCTCGGGATCGCCCGGGTCGAGCACGGTCACCTGTGCGGGGCGGTACACCAGAAACTCGCGCCCCAACCTCAGATCGATGCTCGCCGGCTGGATCTGCAGCTCGGGATTGGCGAGCGGCTCCAGCGCCAGATCGCCGGCCGCCAGCCGCGCGCGGATGTCACGATCCGAGAGGATCATCCTTCTCCGGCGATCGTCATCTCCGATACGCGCAGGGTCGGACAGGCCAGGGACGTCTTGAGCACGAGATCATTGGCGACGCCGTCGATGTTCTGCAGCATCTGATCCAGGTTGGAGGAGATGGTGACCTCGCTCACCGGGAACGCCAGCTTGCCGTCTTCGATCCAGAAGCCCGAGGCGCCGCGGGAGAAGTCCCCGGTCACTGCGTTGAAGCCGAAGCCCATCATCTCGGTCACGTACAGGCCGCGTGGGGTGGAGGCGATCAGCTCCTCCGGGGTCTGCTGGCCCGCCTTCATGATCAGGTTGCTGGTGCCCGAGCTCACCCCGCCGCCAGAGCGCCCCGCGCTGGCGGTGGACTGGCGCTTCAGCTTGCGCGCGGAGTAGCTGTCGAGCAGGAACGTGCGCAGGATGCCGCCCTCCACCACCACGTTCACGCGCGAGGCCAGGCCCTCGCCGTCAAACGCGCGCGAGCCGGGGCCACGCGGGATCAGCGGATCGTCCACGAGCTCCACGAGCGGGCTCGCGACGCGGCTCCCCTCGCGCTCTGCCAAATAGCTGGAGCGGCGCCAGACCGCGCCACCCAGCACGCAGCCGATGAAGCTCGACACCAGGGAGCGCGCGGCGTCCGCCTCGAACAGGATCGGCGCCGTGCACGTCGGCACCTTGCGCGCGCCGAGCTGCCGCAAGGTGCGCTCGGCAGCCTTGCGCCCCACCACCTCCAGCGGCTCCAGCCCGACCAGGTGGCGGTGGCCCGTCCAGTAGTGGCCGCGCCGCTTCTTGCCGCCCTGATCTTCGACCACGGGAACGACCGAGAGCGAGACGAAGGAGCCGCGCCGGGTGGCGGCGAAGCCGCTGGAGAACGCCAGCGCCGACCAGCCGGAGACGCGCGACAAGGTGGCCCCCTCGCTCAGCTGCAAGCGGGGGTCGCTGTCGAGCGCCGCGCGCTCGGCCTGCTCTGCCTTCTGCAGCGCAACGTCCGCGCCGATGCCGTCCACGGCGGGATCGAATAAATCCAGCTCCGGATAGGGCCCGCGCGAGAGCAAGCTGGGATCTGCCGGGCCAGCGAAAGGATCCGGCTCGCTCAGCTCCACCAGCGCCATGGCGTCGCTCACGCAGCGCTCGAGACCTTCCACCGTCCAGTCGCTCGTGGACGTGCTGGCCACGCGCTGGGACTGCATCACGCGCAAGGCCACGTTGCGGTGCCCCGCCTCCTGCACCAGCTCCGGCTTGCCCAGCCGTACCTTGGTGGTCAGCTCCCAGCCGGAGCTCGCGCTGGCCTCTGCCACGTCGGCCCCGCGCCGCCGGGCCTCCTCCACTAGTCGGGCCGCGATCCCCTGTAGGCGCTCTGCTTCCGCTCGATCGGTCATATCCCTCAGGTAGCAACAGTTGGGGCTGCTGGAAATGCCGCTGCCGGGCGGGCCCACCTTCTGCTGCTCAGCTGCCCTCGACCGCGCCGGCCGCGAGCCACTCGAGACAGCGGCGCGCGAACCAGATGGCAGCCAGCAGCGAGACCAGCAGCCAGCCTAGCAAGTAGCCGAGCGGCCCCTCCAGCAGCGCTCGCTCGCCAAAGCCGCCATGAAATTGCTCGAAAGTGGCCGCCAGGCGCAGGCGCGCCGCCAGCAGCAGCAACGGCGCGAGCGCCAGGCCCAGCGGGATCCAGAACCAGCGCTGGGCAAAGGCCGGACGCCCGCGCGAGGCGCGCAGCCCCAGGCCGAAGCCGAGAGGTACGCTGGCGCCCGACAGCAGTACCAAGCAGGGCCCGAGCCAGCGCGGCAGCCCCTGCGCTGGCACCAGATACGCATAGGCCCAGTCCGGCTGAGCACTGATCAGAAAGGCAACGGCAGGCGCGTAGGCGCACAGCCCCAGCAGCGCCGCGATCAGCAACGCTTGCCCCGCGATCGGACGAACTTGCCGCGCCAGCTCGCGCGCTGTCGACCAGAACAGTCCGGCCCCCAGGGCAAACCCGAGCAACGGCGCGCTCAGAGCGGGCATCTGCAACAGGTGCCACAGCTGGCCTGCTGCCGCAAAGCGAGTGGCGCCTTTTCCCGGGCTTTACCTGATCGTGGTTCCCGAACTACACCCGCCGGCATGGATCCAGAGCGCGTGCGCGCCCTCCTCGAGCAGTTGCGCGCCGGCGCCACCGACGTCGACAGCGTGCTCCAGCAGCTGCGGCGATTGCCGTTTCAAGATCTCGGCTTCGCACACGTCGATCACCATCGCGCGTTGCGTCAGGGGGTGCCGGAGGTGATCTTCGGCGAGTCCAAGACCGCGGCGCAGATTGCCGGGGTGGCTCGCGCCGTGATCGACGCCGGCCAGTCCGTGCTGGTGACGCGCCTGGATCGCAGCAAGGCCGGCGAGCTCGCGCAGAGCATGCCTGAGCTTCGTTATGATGAGCTGTCGCGAACGGCGTCGTACGCGAGCAGCCCGCCCCCGCCGCTCACCAGTCAGACGGCGCTGGTGATCACGGCGGGCACCAGCGACCTGCCCGTGGCAGCAGAGGCGCTGGAGACGCTGCGCATGTTTGGGGTGCCGGCGCGCGGCATCGCGGATGTGGGGGTGGCGGGGCTGCACCGCATCGTGAGCCACCTGGACGCGCTGGAGCGCGCGCCGGGGTTGATCGTGTGCGCCGGCATGGAGGGCGCGCTGGCCAGCGTGGTCGGAGGGCTGGTGGCGGCGCCGGTGATCGCCGTGCCCACGTCGGTGGGCTACGGGGCGTCGTTCGGTGGCGTGGCAGCGCTGCTGGGCATGCTGTCGAGCTGCGCGGCGGGGGTCACGGTCGTCAACATCGACAACGGCTTCGGCGCTGCCATGGCACTGGTGCGATTGCTACGGCGTCCGCTGAGCGACGCCAGCGCGCGAGGATAGCTCGATGAGGCACACACACCCGCATTCACACGGCGGCTCGCCTGCTGGGGCTCACGACCACGATCATGATCATGACCACGATCACGATCATGGGCACGATCCCCACCATCGTCATGCGCATGATGCCGATCATGAGCACGGGCACGATCGTGACCATGAGCACGCGCACGGGCACCACCAGCATGAGAATGTGCTGTTGCAGCCTTTGCTGCACGGGCATGGGCATACTCATGAGCATGGGCATCATGAGCGTGGGCATACTCATGAGCATGAGCATGCTCACGGGCACGGGCACGGGCGTGCGGACCAGCGATTCGCTCGTCGTGAGCTGGAGCGAGGTGCTGGGGAGGGGCGCTTGCTGTTCCTGGATGCGCCCAGCGGGCTGGCGGGCGACATGACGATCGCGGCGCTGGTCGATCTGGGGGTGCCCTTCGGCGAGGTGCAACGCGCCGTCGCGTGCTTGCCGCTGGAGGGTTACCGACTGGAGCTGCAGCACGGCTTCGCGGGAGCGATCGGCGCCAGCCACTTCGACGTCCACGTGCACACCCCGCAGCCGGAGCGCCACTACACGGAGATCGACGCGCTGCTGGCGCAGGCACCGCTGCCGCCGCGGACGCAGAGCCTGGCGCGCGCCATCTTCCGGTGCCTGGCCGAGGCCGAGGCCGAGGTGCATCGCATGTCGATCGAAGACGTGCACTTCCACGAGGTGGGCGCTGTCGACGCGATCGTCGATATCGTGGGCGCCGCGGCGTGCTTCGATTTCCTGGGCGCCGAGGTGGTGGCGAGCCCGCTGCCGCTGGGGCGCGGCTCCGTCGATTGCCGGCACGGCCGCCTGCCCTTGCCCGCGCCTGCGGCATTGCTGTGCCTGCGCGGCGTGCCGACGTATGACGCCGGCATCGAGGCGGAGCTGGTCACGCCCACCGGCGCTGCCATCGTCGCCACCGTGGCCAGCTCCTTCGTCAGCTGGCCGAGCTTCATCCCCGAGCACGTGGGCTGGGGCAAGGGCACGCGTGAGCTTGCCGATCGTCCGAACGTGCTGCGCGCGGTGCTGGGTGAGCCGTGGCAGGGCAGCAGCAGCACCAGCGCCACCCACGTGGTGGTCGAGGCCAACGTGGACGATCTGACGGGCGAGCTCGCCGGGCATGCGCTGGCAGCGCTGCTGCGCGAGGGCGCGCTCGATGCCTGGTTGACCCCGATCCAGATGAAGAAGGGCCGCCCGGGGCTGATCCTGTCCGCGCTGGGCCCCGCCAGCTCAGCCGATCGCCTGGGCGCGGTGCTGCTGCGCGAGACCAGCAGCCTTGGCTACCGCAAGAGCCCGGTCACCCGCGGCGAGCGCCCGCGGCGCACCATCGAGGTGCAGACGCCCTGGGGCACCATCCCCATCAAGGTGAGCAGCGGCCCCTGGGGCAACCCGCAGATCAAGCCCGAGTTCGACGTGTGCGCGCGCCAGGCCGAAGCTCATGGCGTCCCGGTGAAGGAAGTCATTCAGGTCGCGCTCACCGCTGCCCGGGCACAGCTGCTGCACGGCGCTCCCTGATCGCAGCGCAAGGCGGACAGCGGCAGAACGCCAGCTGCAGCACGTCCGCGCAGGGCGCCGGGACAGAGCGAATCAGTTCGGGCGCTCGAGCGAGAAGCCGTCTGCCTCCCAGCCCAGCACCCCGCCCTCCAGGAAGGCCACCGGCGTGCCGTTCTGTGCCAGCTCCCCGGCCACCGTCTTCGAGTCCACACCGCCGCGGCAATACAGGACGGGCGGCGCGGGCAACTCCAGCAGCTCCTCCAGACGCTGCTCGATCTCCTCCTTGGGCACGCTGATTGCGCCAGCGATGTGCGCGCGCTGGTAGACCTCTGCCGGGCGGATGTCGACCAGGCAGATCTGCTTGGCCTTGGCCAGCTGGGCCACCTCCTTTGGCTTGAGCGCACCTGCTGGCCGCGGCAGCACGGGCTCCAGCAGCTCCGCCAGCTGCGCCTTCTTCATCGCGCCGGCTTTGCCCGTCACCGGGCGCCCCTGATGAAACACCAGGAAGGTGGGGACAGACTGGATGCCGAGCTGTCGAGCGAGGAAGGGTGACTGATCGATGTCGACGGTCAGGACCTTGGCGCGGCCGGCATACTCTTGGGCCAGCGCCTGCAGCTCCGGCTCCACCACCTTGCAGGGGCCGCACCACGTGGCGCCAAACTCCACCAGCACCGGCAGCTCGCTCACGAGCACCTCTCGTTCGAAGTCTTTTTCCGTGACCTGCTGCAGCTTCGCCATCGCCCTCCTTTAACTCCCGGACCTGGCCACGCCAAGCTCAACCAGCGACGGCGGCGTTCCTTCCCGCCGAGCTGGGAGGAGCGGCCAGATGGGCGCCGAGCCAATACAGCGCGGCGCAGGTCGCGCCGATGCTGGCGGCGGCCAGGGCCAGCGGCGGCCAGGGTCCGGCAGCGCCCACCGCTGCAAGACCGCCACCCCAGGAGGGCACGCCCTCGGGCAAGCCCAGCCCGACAAAGCTCAAAGCGGCTTCCAGGCCAATGAGCCCGCAGCCGCCCTGCAACAGGTTGGCGAGCAGCGGGCGGGCCACGCGCGGCACTACGTGAGCGCGCAGCTGCCAGCGGCGGGAGGCGCCGAGCGCGCGCGAGGCCTCGACGTATTCGCCGAGCAGCGCGCTCGACAGCTCGGCGCGCACCAGCTGCGCTATCTCCAGCGTGCGCAGCAGGCTCAGCGCCGCGAGCAGCGCCAGCACCCCCCGGCTCGGATCGCCCAGGCGAAACAAGCCGACCAGCAGCAGCCCGGGAAACGCGCCGGTGAAGCCGACGAGGCGCGAGAGCGCGCCAGTGAGCCCGCCGCTGCCATAGATGGCCAGCGCACCGAGCGCGCTGCCGAGCAGCGCGCCGAGCAAGGTGGCGGTCGCGCTCACCGAGAGCACGTTGCGCGTCGCCAGCACCCACCAGCGCAACACCTCGGCCCCTCGCGCCTCGGCCAGCCCGGCCTGCAGCTGCAAGGCGAAGTGTCCGCTGCCACCGGCGATCCAGTCCGAGAACAGACCGACCAGCAACAGCGCAGCGAGCAGCGCCAGCGCGAGCTTCCGCGCCAGCCCTGCGCGCCTCACGAAGGCTCTCCCGCGCTACCGGCAGCACCCAGCCAGCGCGGATCCAGCAAGCTTGCCAGCCACTCGCCAAACACGTGCCACAGACCCGCGAACAGCGACGCGCCAACCGTGATGGCCATCAGCCAGTTCAGATCGGGCTCGCGCAGCGCAGCGATGGTCTCTCGCCCCAGACCCTCCAGGCCAAGCACGTATTCGACCACGCAGGTCAGGGTCAGCAAGTTGGAGAGGTGCGCGCCGAGCAGCACGACCAGCCGCGCGCTGGACAGCCGCACGGTGCTGAGCCCGGCTCGCCAGGGCGACACACCGAGCGCGGCCAGGGTGCGCACGAAGCCAGCGCTGGACCCTGCGCTGCCCTCAGCGCCCGCGACCACGGCCAGTGGCGCGCCCGAGACCAGCATCAGCAGCGCAGCCAGCCACGGGCTGCTGGCTCCCGCGCCCAGCCAGCGCACGGCCAGCACGGCCAGCACCAGCGCGGGCAGCGCTGCAGCCACGAGCGCACCCCATGCCAGCCAGCGCGTCCAGCGCCGCGCGGCGAATGACCGCATCACCCCAGCGCCGATCGCGCCCAGCCAGGCGCCGAGCAGCCCGCAGCCAAACAAGGGCAACGTCACGCAGGCGCCCTCGCGCAGCACATCCCACACGGGCCGCCCGCTGCGCAGCAGCCCCAGCTTGCGGCGCACCGCCTGCGCCGCCCAGCCACCGTAACGGGTGTCGCGCAGCATCGCCGCGACCCGCTCCGTGCCGCTGTACGTCTGGTAGCGGCTGCGATGGCGGGCCCACCAGTCCTGCCAGGCTCCAGCCACCGCCTGTGCGCGGGAAAAATCGGCGCTTGCCGGCAGCACCAGGCCCACCTGCCCGGTGATGTCAGCGGCCAGCTGCGCCAGCCGCCGCGTGCGCTCCACGTCGCCGCCACCGCGAGGCGGCATCTGCGCGATCAGCTCGTCCAGCGCGTAGGTGTCGAGCTGCCGCACCTCGGTGTCGCGCAGCTGCGTGCTGCGCTGAGCCAGCCGCAGCACGGCTCGGCGCGCCACGCTCGGTCGATAGTCGATCGCGTGCTCCTCCCAGAACCGCGTCCACGCCAGCACCTCGCGGCTGGGATCCCGCTCGTC
>JAICQL010000413.1 GCA_025937895.1 Polyangiaceae bacterium
CCATCGGCGCCGTGCTGCTGGTGCTGTTCGTGGGCGGCCTGGCCACGGGTAGCTCCTACCGGCCGCGGGCCATGGGTGACGCGCGCGGACAACACGCCAGCTCACCCGCCGAGTAGCTGCACTCGGCACCCAGGCGCGGCTCCAGCCCCACGACCTCCACCTCCTCGCGGTATCGAGATACAGGATGCGCTTGCCGCTGTCCGGATGCGTGCGCACCAGCGGATGCGGGAACACGGGGCTGATCAGCGGCTTCGGCTCCAGGCGGTACTTGCTGCGCGGCTCGCCCTTGTCCTGCAGGAAGGGATTGTACGTGATGAGCTGCAGGCCCTCGATGCGCTGCTTGGTGGCGCTGTCCAGCGCCTCGTACGCCAGGTGCATGTTGTAGAAGGAGGTGTCGCCTCCTCGCTCGGGTACCTCCAGCGCATACAGCAGCGAGCCCGCAGAGGGCAGCGGCGTGATGATCCGAGTGCGCGCTCAGCTCGCCGTTGCCGGTGTAACCGCCCTCCACGTTGGCGACCAGCACCACGTCCGGCGCGGCGCCACCCCCCCTGGCGCCGCCAGCACCGAGTCACGCTGCGCCCACCAGGGGCTGCTGCTGGTTGCGGTTGGGCGGCCGCGGCAAGCCGTAGTTGTCACGCAGGGTCTTGCCTTCGTACTCGCTGCGGAAGATGCCGCGGCGCAGCAGCAAGGGCACCACGTGCTCGACGAAGGCCGTCAGCCCCGAGGGCAGCACCGGCGGCATCACGTTGAAGCCGTCGGCCGCGCCGCTCTCCCACCAGTGCTGGATGGCGTCCGCCACCTGCTCCGGCGTGCCGGCGAAGGTTCGGTGACCGCGGCCGCCGCCGAGGCGCCCGAGCAGCTGCCGCACGGTGAGCCGCTCGCGGCGCGCGATGTTGACGATCAGCGTGTAGCGGCTCTTCTGTGACTCGATGGCGTCTTCGGTCGGCAGCTCCGGCAGCTCCCGGTCCAGGTGCAGCAGCTCCGGCTCGACGCGCAGCACCTGGGCGAGCTGCAGGCGCGCGTACTCCGGCTTGATCAGCTGCTCCAGCTCCTCCTCCAGGCGCCGAGCCTCTGCCTCCGTGCTGCCCAGCGCGGGCACGATGCCGGGCAGGATCTTGATCGAGTCAGGGTGGCGGCCGAGAGCGCGGGTGCGCGCCTTCAGGTCCGAATAGAAGGCCTGTGCGTCCTCCAGTGTCTGCTGTGCCGTGAACACGGCCTCGGCGTACCGTGCAGCCAGCTCCTTGCCGTCTTCGGACGAGCCCGCCTGGACCAGGAGCGGGTAGCCTTGCGGCGAGCGCGGCAGGTTGAGCGCGCCCTCCACACGGAAGTATTTGCCCACGTGCCGGGGTGGATAGAGCTTGGTATTGTCGCCCCAGACGCCACTCTGCTTGTCACCGATGGGCGCGTCGTCTGCCCAGCTGTCCCAGAGCTTCAGCGAGACGTCCACGAACTCCGCCGCGCGCGCGTAGCGGTCGGCATGGGCTGGCAGCGCGGTCAGATTGAAGTTGCGGGCCGCGTCCAGCCCGGCCGTGGTCACGATGTTCCAGCCGGCGCGGCCGCCGCTGATGTGGTCGAGCGAGCTGAAGCGGCGCGCCAGATTGTACGGCTCGTTGTAGGTGGTGGACGCGGTGGCGATCAGGCCGATGTGCTCGGTCGCGCCGGCCAGTGCCGTGAGCAATACCGTGGGCTCCAGGGTGCCCGCGGGGCGCTGCCCGATGTCCGTCCAGAGCACCGGGCTGTCCGCCAGGAAGAGCGAGTCGAGCTTGGCCCGCTCCGCCGCGCGCGCCAGCTCGATGTAGTGGCGCACGTTGGTGCTGGCAAAGGGGTCACTCTCGCGGAGCCGCCATGCGGCCTCGTGGTGGCCCACGTTCATCAGAAACGCATTGAGATGTAGCTTACCGTGTCGCTTTGCCATGTTGAAACCAACCTCACTCCTGAGTTGGTTCCACTTTACCGCCACAAACTCCATTATACGAGAC
>JAICQL010000328.1 GCA_025937895.1 Polyangiaceae bacterium
AGCCACAGCTCTCCGCCCAGCAGCGACTCCGGGGCCACCCCATGCGTCAGCCGCGCTGCGAGCCCGGCGGCAAAGCTCCAGCGCTCGGGTACAGAGCGCGCGGCGGGCCTCACTGCCACCGGCAGCGGGCGCGCAGGAGCACGAGCCGCGGGCGCGGGCGGCGGCAGGCCGAGCGTGACCGCGGGCAGCTCCAGCACTGCCGCTGCAGGCCCGCGCTCGGTGCCGGCGGGATCTGCGGGCGCCGCGGATTTGCGCTCGGCGCGGCGCGGGCGCGGCGCCGCGGATGTGGCGCGCAGCTCGCGCCAGCGCTGATCGATGCCGATGGCCGCCACCAGGGCCAGCGCATCGAGCGCATCTTCACAGTCGGGGCTCTCGATGCGCCGCAGCACCGGCGGCTTGCCCGAGCTCTGCAAGCTGACCTCCGCACGCAGCTGGCCCGCGGCGCCGGGCTCGATCCGCACCCGCAGCAGCAGCTGCCGGCCCGCCGCCGAGAAGCGCACGTGACGGGTGCGCCGCGAGACGCGAGCAGCAAAGTCGCCTGGCTTGCCACAGCGGGCAGCGTCCCACTCGATCTGCGCCTGGAGCGGCGCGGGCTCCTGCGCGCGAGCCGGCCAGGTGCTCCAGAACAGTCCACAGCCGAGCACGGCCCAGCGGGCGCGCCGGAGGCGCTGCCAGGTCAGCCGCCAGCGCACCAGACCGCACCTAAATTGCACGCCAGCCGAGTCGTAGCGGCTGGGCCGGGAGGCGGCAAGTGCGCGGCGAACTTCGCTTTTCCAACGAGTTTTGTGGCGCTCGGGCGCGCTGGCGGGCAAAGCTCGGGGAGCGCGCGAGCGCGGCGCGACGGGCGCGGCGGCCAATACTGAAGCAAATTCGTGATCGTCCCCGGCCGCGGCCGCATGGATTGCTCGATCGAATCCCATGCTCACTGTGTTTTCCCCTGATCGCTGCCGCGCCATGACGGGCGCCTCGCGGCGGTGGCTGCTGCTCGGACTGGCAGCAGCGGCCCTGGCCTGCAGCCCGCGGGATCGCAGCCGCACCCCGCTGCTCGTGCAGGAGGGCGACCCCGAGGGGCCGGTGTTCTACGAGCCGCTGATGGCGGGCAGCTCGCCGCCGCCGGTGAGCCCGGACAACCCGTTCGAGGATCTGGTGGAGGGGCAAGAGCCGGTGGCGGCGCCGCCCATCAACATCGAGACCTCCTGCGTCATCGGCGACGCGCCGGCGGTGCTGGTGAAGCAGCCCGTCGACATCATCGTGCTGCTCGACAACTCCGGCAGCATGATCGACGAGGCCGCCGCGGTGGAGGCCAACATCAACGTCAACTTCGCCAACGTGCTGGCAGAGAGCGGGGTGGACTACCGCGTGATCCTGCTGACCCGCCACCGCGTGAGGCCGCGCACCACGCCGGTGGAGGGTGAGGAGGACGAGAACGAGGAGGCCAACACCTCCGTGTGCGTGCAGGCGCCGCTCAGCGGCCTGGCCAGCTGCGAGGAGGCGGAGCGGCCCGTCTTCACCGAGCGCTTCAAGCAATACAGCACCAAGATCGAGAGCGATGACTCCTTCGACGTCGCGCTCGATACCTTCGAGCTGCCGCTGGAAGACAACGATCGCAGGGAGAAATACGGTCAGGCGCCGCTCGGCTGGTCCGAGTGGCTGCGGCCCGACGCCAAGAAGGTGTTCCTGGAGGTCACCGACGATGACGAGGACATGAGCGCGGCAGATTTCACCGCCGAGCTGGTGCGCATGGCGCCACAGCACTTCGGTACGGATGTCGCCAGCCCCAGCTTCGTGTTCCACAGCATCGTGGGCCTGGCCGAGAAGGAGCCAGTGACCTCGGCGTACCTGCCCGAGGAGCCGGTGCAGGCCGAGGAGTGCACGGGCAACGACGGCGACGTGACCAGCGCTGGCGAGACGTACCAGGAGCTGAGCCGCTCGACGGGCGGGCTGCGCTTTCCGCTGTGCCAGTACGACGCCTACGACGTGGTGTTCCAGCGCATCGCCGAGGACGTGGTGTTCCAGCGAGACGTGGCGTGCGACTTCGAGGTGCCGCCCGCGCCGCGCGGCCGCGAGCTGATCCTGGAGAACGTGGCGGTGGAGACCTCCTCGGGCACGGGGGGCGTCACCACGCAGCTCGGCCAGGCTCGCACGGCGCAGGAGTGCCAGAGTGACGCATTCTACGTCGTCGACGGTCGTCTGAACCTGTGCCCCGAGGCCTGCGCGCAGGTGCGCAGCGACCCGCTGGCCGCCGTGCGCGTGCTGTTCACGTGCCGCAGCCAGATCATCGTTCCGCGCTGAGCTGCTGATAGCCGTCGCCTCGCCGCAACCGCGATACTAGAGTCGCGGCCTCGGGCGAGCGGTGATGGCGAGAGTGATCGAGCATGGTTTGAGGTCGGCGGCACTGCTCTGCGCGCTGGGGGTGGGCCTGGTCAGCGGCGGCGTTCGGGAGGCAGCGGCAGCCCCCGGCGAGGGGGCGCTCACCTGTGAGCCCAGCCAGCGCGAGCTGCAGACGCGCCGGCCGCTGCCGCTGCAATGTCAGGCGGACGACGAGACGGTGCGCATGACCTTGCGCTACCGCGAGCGCGGCACCGAGCAGTGGACCACCGTGGAGATGGATCGCCACGGCGGCGCATTCCGCGCGCAGATCCCCTGCAGCGCGACGATGAACGCGGGGGCGCTCGATCTGTTCGTGGTCGCGAGCGATGCCACCGGAGCGCCGCTCGACACCTTCGGCACGAAGGCGCGCCCGGAGAGCTATCGCATCGACGGCCGCTCGCGGGTGGCCCCGGCCTTTCCAGGCGAGGATGCGCCGCCGCGCTGCGCCGAGCTGATCCACTGCCCGCCCGATTTTCCCGGCTGCGATCAGGGGCTGGCCGCCGAGGATCTGCCTGGGGCCGAGCCCCGTGCAAAGCCGATACAGCAGTGGCTGGGCCTACATGTGGCGGCCGATGTGGGCTTCATCGGCGGCTCCAACGTGTGCGCCGCCAGCAATCAGGACTTCGACTGCTTCAACGCCGGAGCGGAGTCGCCCTACCCTGCGCCGCTCTCTCCCGAGCTGGCGCGTGATCCGGGCGAGCTGGGCGATGTCTATCCAGGCACCGGCATCGGCACGGGGGCATCGAGCGGCACGTGGCGCATCTTGCTCAGCTACGAACGCTTGCTCTCCGAGCGGCTCTCGGCCACGGCACGGCTGGGCTACGCCTTCGGTGGCGGGCCCCGTCCCCTCTCGGGCAGCAGCTTCCTGCCGCTGCACGCCGAGGGCCGCATCAGCTACTGGCTGCGGCCAGCTCGAGCGAATGGGGTGCGCCCGTACCTGCACCTGGGCGGAGGCATCGCGCAAGTCGATCTGAAAAAATCCGATGTGACGGTGCGCGATTGCTCGGAGGAAGCGGTGCGCTCGGATTTTCTCGACTGTATCGCCGCGACGGGCGCGTACGACTCTGCCAATCAACCCGAGCTGCCCGAGCGCCGGCTCGACGCCTATCGCAAGCTCGGCAATGCCTTTGTCACGACCGGGGGCGGTGCGCTGGTGGGGCTGACCCACGACATGGCGTTGCAGGTGCATCTCAATGCCATGCTGATGCTGCCTTCCGTCGGAGTCGTGGTAGAACCCTCGCTGGGCGTCGTGTACGGGTTCTGAACAGCCATCAGCTCACCCGAGGTGCCCGCCGGCTGCGCGGCCTGGAAGGACGAAATTCCGGGTTCTCCTTCGTCGTTTCGTGATCCCGAAGGGCTCGCTCGGCATTTGAGGATCGCAATGCCCAGTGCGACCATGATGATCGAGCAGACCGCGGAAGAGGCATCACTCGGTGCCCGTGCGGCCTCGAGAATCCGCCTCGAGCAGATGTTTCGCTCACATCACGAGCTCATCTGGCGCACCTTGCGGCGCCTGGGTCTGTCGCCGGATCTGGCAGCCGATACCACGCAGCAGGCGTACCTGATCGCGGCCGAGCGCCTGGGAGACATCCGCTTTGGCTCGGAGCGAGC
Source organism: Polyangiaceae bacterium (assembly GCA_025937895.1). Taxonomy (GTDB): domain Bacteria; phylum Myxococcota_A; class Polyangia; order Polyangiales; family Polyangiaceae; genus SZUA-265. The sequence continues at coordinate 3,982 of JAICQL010000328.1, forward strand.
GTTCCTGTTCAGTACGGCAATCGGCCTGGCCCGCACCAATTTCCGGCGCAGCCAGCGTTGCCAGCTGGAGAGCGACATGGACGTGCACATCGATCCAGGGGCGCGCAGCGAGCAGTTGACCAATCACTGCAGCGCCGTCGAGCTGATGGATCGAGTCTTTGCCAAGACGGATGCGGATCTGGTGACGGTGTTCGTCTTGTTCGAGCTCGAGGGGCTCTCCGCCCCGGAGATCTCCGAGCTGATCGACATTCCGGTGGGGACGGTGGCATCGCGGCTGCGCCGCGCTCGCGCCACCTTTCGCGCTGCCGCTCGCCGCATGGAGCTCGCGTATGCCGGACAGGCACGCTGAGCATGGCAGGCACCTCGAGGAAGAGATGAGAGCGTTGTCATGAAAGAGCTGAAGCCACTGCTGCGCGACGACGCGAGCGACTTCGAGCGCCAGCTGTTGAACGCGGTCCGGCGCGAGCGTCCGTCGCCGCAGCTGCAGGCCCGCATGCGGAGCACGCTGGGCTTGACGGGGCCCGTGGCGTGGCTGGGCGCGGCGCGGGCAGCGCTGGCCACCGTGGCCGGCAAGAGCGCGCTGGGGGTTGTCGTGGTCGGCCTGGCTGCGGCGGTCGCCGTGGGCTCGAGCGGCGAGGTGGAGCGCGCTGCGCCGGTGAGCGTCGCGACCTCGGCCGTACCCGCTGTCGAGGCTGCGAATGCCGTCGAGGCTGCGAATGCCGTCGAGGCTGCGAATGCTGCCGCTCCCGCCCCTGCCGAGACACTCGAGCTGGCAGCGGAGGATCCGGGCGCCCGCCAGCTGCGCGAAGAGATCCTGCTGCTCGATCAGGCTCGGACCGCGCTCGAGCGCGGGTCCCGCGCGGCGGCGCTGCGTGAGCTGGAGCGCTATGCCGAGCGCTTTCCGGAGGGCATCCTGAGCCGTGAAGCGGCGCAGCTGCGCCAGCAGGCCCGGCAGCAAGCGCGCGCACGGCGCTGAGCCGGCTGAGCTCGCAGGAGCGTGAGCGGGGCGGCAAATCGCCGCACTCGCGGCTCGACTGCACGCGGATCGGCAAATCCCGGCGCTCGCGGCGGCGAGCGACATTGCGCAACCGGGGCGGCTGACTACCCTTTGGGGGCCGCATGTTGCATCCGTCGTTCCACGCCGCACGCGCACCCGGGCTCCCGCTGACCACCGGCGCTCTGCCGTGCCGCTGCGGTCTGCCGTGCCGCTGCGGTCTGCTGTGCCGCTGCGCTCTGCTGCTCCCCTGCGTTTTGCTGTGCTTGGCCGCACTGTCTTGCGCCAGCGTCACTCGGGAGGATCCACCGTCCCGGCTGGGCCCCGGTGAGCGGCCGGCAGCAGACGGCGCTGGCGGGCGCAGCTCCGCGCCGAGGGCGGACACCACAGCCCCGCCCAGCCAGCCAGCTCCGCAGCAGCCCGGGCCGCAGAGCGCTGACAAGGCGCCGGCTCCGCCCTCGGGGCTATCCAGCGGCGGCGCCGGCAACGTGCCGGTTGCGCCTGCAGCCGACGCCGGCCCGAGCTTCGTGAGCGGGATGGTGCTGCTGGAGGAGAACTTCGAGAACTTCGCGGCCAGCTCCTCTGCCTGGACCAGCTCTGCGGGGAGCGAGTGGGAGCTGCAGACGGATACCGAGCGGGTCAGCACCGTCTACGCGCAGACCGAGACGGCCCGCAGCCAGCCCAACGTGAGCCTGGCTGGCGATGCCGCGTGGCGCGACGTCATCGTGGAGGCCGACCTGCAGATCCTGGAGTTCAACGGCAGCAGCAGCTCTTACATGGCCGGGCTGTGCGTGCGAGCTCGCGACCTCGACAGCTTCTATCTGATCGGCATCCGCAGCAACGATGGCAAGCTCGGCCTGCGCCGCTACGCCGAGGATGCCAGCAATCTCGTCCAGTCCGAGCTCGACCAGGGCACCACCGACGTCTGGTATCACCTGCGCGTGGAGGCGGTGGGCCCCACCATCACGGCCTATCTCGATGGGCAGCTGATGTTCTCCCACAGCGATGATGAGCTGCCGAGTGGCGCGATCGGGCTGTGCACCGTGCGCGCCAGCGCACGCTTCGACAACGTGCGCGTCACCGCACCCTGAGCGCCGCTCTCGCTAGGCCAGCACGACCGTGAGCGAGCGCGGGCCATGCGCCCCCACCACCAGCGCTTGCTCGATGTCGGCCGTCTTCGAGGGGCCACAGATGAAGCAGCCGTAGCCGCTCTGCCCGATCCTGCTGCCGAGCCGCTGATAGGCTGCGTGCAGGTGCGGCACCAGCGCGCCGCGCGGCAAGAGCAACAACAGGTGCTGCGTGAGAAACAGCCCGCTGCGGGCGGGCAGCACCCGCTCCTGCAGCCAGACGGCGCCGCTCTCCGCCACGCCCAGCTCTGCAGGCACGAGCAGCAGGTCGATGTCGCGATAGTCGTGCGGCGCGCTGGGCGGCGCCACGTTGCCCGCGAAGGCGGGCAACAGCGAGCAGATGCGCCGGGACTGTTGCACCACCGGCAGCTCGCGCAAGCTGGCGCCGAGCTCCCCCTCCAGCACCAGCGCGCTGCCCGCGGCGCGGCCCAGCGCAGCGCAGAACTGCGCCTGCAGCTCCGGATACTCCACCCAGCTGCCGTCC
>JAICQL010000025.1 GCA_025937895.1 Polyangiaceae bacterium
CGCGGTGCGCCGGACAGGCACGGTGGTCGCGCGGCAGAGCATTGGCGCACAGGTGCGGGGCGTGTGCGAGCAATACCTGCTCGAGCGGCGCCGACAGGTACGGAGCCTGCGAGAGGTGGAGTGGGCCGATCAGCGCGATGCCCACAGCGCGCCGCCGCCGTCCGGTGATGTGGAGTCCGGCGTAGAGCCGGAGGGTGATAACCCGGCCCTTGCTGGGGCGCCGCTGGAGGAAGAACGGCTCGACCTCGGGGAGTATCAGGAAGAAACGGGAGACGACGCGGTGACCCGGATCTACGACGGTGAGGACCTCGAAGCAGAGGGGCCAGCTCAACCGCAAGCATGGATGCAGGATAGCGGCCCCGGTGAGCCGGTGCGCCAGGGCTGGTCACGCTGGGCCGTGGGTGGCCTGCTGAGCGTGCTCGTGGCCGTCGCCTCGGGCGCGGCCATCATGGCCACGCGCTCCATGGGGAGCGTGCCCAAAGAGGGCAGCGCCGAGCCACGCATCGCCTCGGCAGCGGAGCCAGCGCGAGTGGCCGAGGAGCGCAAGAGCGCCATCGAGCCCGCAAAGGAGAAGCCGGCGGCGCAGGAGCGCGCGACCGCAGCTCAGCCAGCCAGCGAAGAGGGAGCGGCTGGGTCGGGTAGCTCTAGCGCCGCGCTGGCAGCTCTGGGCGGCACTGTTGCGAACGACCCGACGGAGCGAGCCAGCACGGCGGCCTCCGAGAAGGAGCGCGCGGACGAGGAGCGCGCGGAGGGGCGAGCCCAGCGGACTCCCGCACGGGCAGTGCTGCGCCGCGCAGCGGCCACGCCGCGGCGTGCTGCGCCGCGTGCCGCTGCGCCGCGTGCTGGAGCGGCGGAGAGCCCGCGGCCGGCGCGGCCAGCGGCGCAGGCCGAGCCTGCCACGGTGGCTGTCGAGGAGCTGCCGGAAGCGGCGGAAGATGACGAGCCCGCAGCGCCGGTGCCTGCGCAGCCGGCGGCCCCCGGTTCCACCCCCGCAGCCGGCAAGCCCGGGGATTCCGATCTGGTCATCGAAGAGGGCGCCCCGAAGATGGCGTACCTCAGTGTGGACGCGAACCCCTACGCCACGGTGTTCATCGACGGCGAGAAGAAGGGCATCACCCCCCTGGTACGGCTCGAGCTGGCCCCTGGCCTGCACCGCATGGTGGCGCGCGCAGAAGACGGCAAGATCAAGCGCTACACGCTGCAGCTGGACGCCGGCAAGACGGAGACGGTGAAGGTCGTCTGGGGCGAGGAAGAGTGACGCTGGGCTCGCGGCCGTGCCCGAGTGGCGCTGGGCTCGCGGCCGTGCCCGAGTGGCGCTGGGCTCGCGGCCGTGCCTGAGTGGCACGGGCGCTAGCCGGTCGGGTAATCACGGGTCTTAGTTGCGAGCCGAGGGCTCGCCATGTGCTGGGCGAGCCGCTAGCATGGCGACCCGGGCGCCTGAAGAGCCCGTTAGACGCGGAGCGGTCGGAGCTGTGAGCAATCGAAAGCTGATGTCTCGTCAACCACTGGCCTGGGCGTGCGCGGCCTGCCTGGCCACCAGCCTCGCCTGGAGCAGCGCGGCTTTCGCCGCCGAGGGCGACGCCGAAGAGCAGCCTGCGGAGCCGCCGAGCGAGGTGGCGCTGAAGCTGGAGCAGGCGCTGAAGCAGATCGAGCAGCTGAACTACACCGAGGGTCAGCAGATGCTGCTCGCCATCATCGAGTCGGGCAAGGCCAACTCCGAGCAGCTCTCGAAGGCCTATTTCGGCATCGGTGAAGTGGAGGCAGCGCTGGGCAACGTGGTGGAGTCCACGGACGCCTTCTATCTCGCGCTCATGATCCAGCCGAGCACGCTGTTTCCGGCGGGTGGCTCCCCGAAGATCCGCGAGCGCCTCGACGAGGCGCGCAGCCGGGTCACCGAGGTGGGCGCGCTCGAGGCCTCTGCCACCCTGGCGGGCGGTGTGCTGCAGATCCGGCTGCCCAACGATCCGTTGAAGCTGGTCAAGGACATCGAGGTCTCGATGACCAAATCGAGCGGAGACGTCGGCACGGCCAAGCTGGAGCCGAAGGCACAGCGCGTGGAGGTGGACTCGGATGTCACCAGCATCCGCGTGGTGCTGCACGACGAGACCGGCAACGAGCTGAAGGCGATCGACGTCGATGCTGCCGCAGGCAACGACGTAAACCCCTCCACCATCGTGGACAAGCCGCTGATTTGGGAGCGCTGGGGGCTCTGGGCCGGTGTGGCGGGCGCTTTTGCGCTGGGCGGCACGTATTTCATGCTGGAGACCGGCAAGCTAGCGGACGACATCAACGCCGCCCGCAGTGGTGAGGAGCCCAATCTGCCGCTCGCGAACAATCTGGAAGACCGGCGAGATCGGGTGGGGCTATACAGTGTGGTCGGGTTTTCGCTCGCAGGAGCTGCAGCGGTGACCGCGGGTGCTCTGTTGCTGTTCGGGGATGACGCCCCGGCCCCCGCGGGGGAAGACACGCCCACCGAGGCGCGGCTGCTGCCCAGCTTCGGCCCGCGTCACGTCGGCGCTGAGCTCAACGTGCGCTTCTGAGCGCCGCGCAGGTGCGGCCGTCACGGCCTCCTTCCGGAGCTCTCACGAGCCGGCGGGCTCGCGCGGCAGCTGTCCGGCGAGAAAGCAGCGGGAGCTGCGCCGCTCGAGCTGTAGCAGCGCTGGAGCCTCCTCACGGCAGCGCTGAAACACTTCCGGACAGCGCGTGTGAAAGCGGCAGCCCAGCGGCGGCGAGAGCGGTGAGGGGAGCTCGCCGTGCAGCCGGGAGGTGACGAGGGCGCTGTTGGGATCGATGTCGGGCACGGCCGCGAGCAACGCGCGCGTGTAGGGGTGCTGCGGGTCCGTGAAGAGGGCCTCCGTGTCTGCCAGCTCCACGATCTGGCCGAGGTACATCACCGCCACGCGATGCGCGAGATAGCGCACCACGCCGAGATCGTGCGTGATGAAGACGTACGCCAGCCCGAGCTCGCTCTGCAGCTGCACGAGCAAGTTCAGGATCTGCGCGCGAATCGACACGTCCAGCGCCGAGACTGCCTCATCCAGGATCAGCGCCTGGGGCTGGACGGCGAGCGCGCGCGCGATGCTGACCCGCTGGCGTTGCCCGCCCGAGAGCTCGTGCGGATAGCGGTCATACAGGCTGGGATCGATGCCCACCTGGTGCAGCTGCTGGCGCGCTGCCTCCACCCGCGCGGCGCCGCGCAGCTGGCGGCGCAGCTGGAGCGGCTCTGCCACGGCGTTACCGATGGTCATGCGCGGGTTCAGGCTGGCATCCGGATCTTGAAAGATCATCTGCAGCGCTCGCCACAGCTCGCGGCGCGCGGCCGCGCTGGTGGGCAGCTCTTTCCCGGCGAAGCGAATGCGGCCCGCGCGCGCCGGCTCGAGGCCGAGGATGGCGCGAGCCAGGGTGGACTTGCCCGAGCCAGACTCGCCCACTATGGCGAGCGTTTCCCCCTGGCTCAGGCTCAGGCTGACGCCGTCCACCGCCCGCACCACACCTGCGGTGCTGGCGAAGTGGACGGCGAGCTCGTCGACCTCCAGCAGGGGCTGGCTCATGACCACTCCCCCGGCTCCAGCACGCAGCGCGCCAGCCGCTCGGGCGCCGTCGCGCGCAGCTCGGGCTCGCCCCGGTGACAGGCATCGTGGACATGCGGGCAGCGCGGCGCAAAGCTGCACGCCGTAAACGGCCCGAGGTCGAGCCGCGGCGGCAAGCCCGGCAGCGCCGCGAGCTTCTGCCGCTGCGCGCCGGACGTGCGCGGCACGCTGTCGAGCAGCGCGCGTGCGTAGGGATGATGGGGCGCGGTGAACAGCGCCTTGGCCGGCGCGGACTCCACCACCCTTCCGGCGTACATGACCAGCACCCGATCACAGCTGCCGTTGACGACCCCCAGGTCGTGGGTGATGAGCAAGATCGACAGCCCCTGCTCCCGTCGCAGCTCCAGCAGGAGTTCGAGGATCTGCGCCTGGATGGTCACGTCCAGCGCCGTGGTGGGCTCGTCGGCGATCAGCAGATCCGGCTGGCAGCAGAGCCCCATGGCGATCATGGCGCGCTGGCGCATGCCGCCGCTGAGCTCGTGCGGGTACTGTCTGGCGCGGCTCGCGGCGTCCGGGATCTGGACGCGGGCAAGGAGCTCCACGGCGCGCTCCCAGGCGCGGGCGCGGCTGAACCCCAGGTGCAGCTGGCACACCTCGGCGAGCTGATCGCCCACCTTCAGGTAGGGGTTCAGGCTGCTCATGGGATCCTGGAAGATCATGGCGATGCGCGCTCCGCGCAGCTGGCGCAGCCGTGCTTCCGGCAGCCCTAGCAGCTCCTGACCGTCGAAACGAATGGAGCCGCTCACGACCCGCCCGTGCGGCCGCGGCAGCAGCCCGAGGATGCTGAGCGCCGTCACGCTCTTGCCCGAGCCCGACTCCCCCACGATGCCCAGCACCTCGCCACGCTGCAGCTCGAAGCTGACCCCATCCACGGCACGCACGACGGACTGCTCGCCGGCAAACTCACTGACCAGACCACGGACGGACAGCAGCGGGAGCACTCGAGACGTCACTTGCTGCCAGCCGCGCGGGTCTTGGGATCGAGGGCGTCTCGCAGCCCGTCGCCCAGGTAGTTGAGGCTCAGCAAGGTCAGCGCCAGCAGAGCGCCGGGCCACCACAAGAGCCACCAGAACGAGCGAATCGGGTTCACGACGCTGACAGCCTCGGCCACCAGCTGGCCCCAGGAGAGCTTCACCCCGAGGCCCAGAAACGACAGGAAGGACTCCAGGATGATCACCGCGGGCACGGTGAGCGTGGCGTACACCAGGATCACACCCGCCACGTTGGGCAGAATGTGGCTCACGATGACGCGCAAGTCGCTTGCCCCTGCGAGACGCGCCGCGAGCACGAACTCGCGGCGTCGCAGGGCCGCGACCTGACCGCGCACGACCCGCGCCATCGTCAGCCACTGCACCAGACCCAGCGCCAGGAACACGGGCAGAGCCTCGCCCCGCGCCGTCTCGGAGAACATGAGCATGATCAGGATGACCAGGAACATGTACGGGATGCCGTAGAGGAAATCGACCAGCCGCATCAGCACCTCGTCCACGCGCCCGGCAAAGTACCCTGCCAGCGCGCCCACCAGCACGCCGACGGTGACGGACGCGAGCGTGGCGGCCAGGCCCACCAGCAGCGACGTCTGGCCCCCCACCAGCACGCGCGCGAGATAGTCGCGGCCCACATTGTCGGTGCCGAACGGATGCAGCAGCGAAGGTGGCTGGTGGCGCTGGGCGGGATAGACGCTGACGGGATCCAGGCCCAGCGCGAAGGGCACCAGAAAACATGCGGCGAAGATCAGGAGCAGCAGCACGGAGCCGAGGATGGCAAAGCGGTTCCGCCGCAACCTGCGCAGTGCCTGGCGCCCGGGGCTGAGCCCCGCAGGGACGGGCGGTGACCCCGTGCCTGCCGCCGTCACAGGCTGCCCCGCAGCCTGGGATCGAGCCAGGCGTAGGCCAGATCCACCAGCAGGTTGAACAGGGTGACCAGGGTCGCGTACAGGATCGCGCTGCCCAGCACGAGGGAGTAGTCGCGGTTGATGGCGCCCTTCACAAACCACTGACCCATGCCCGGAATGCCGAACAGGCTCTCCACGACGAAGGAGCCAGTGAGGATGCCGGCGGCAGCAGGGCCGAGAAAGGACACGACGGGCAGCAGCGCGCCCTTCAGCGCGTGGACCAGCACCACCTGGTGCTCGGGCAGCCCCTTGGCGCGCGCCGTGCGGATGAAGTCCTGCTGCATCACCTCGATGGTGCCGTTGCGCGCGAGCCGAGCGATGTACGCCGCGTAGGGCAAGCCCAGGGTGATCGCTGGCAAGATCAGGTGCCGGTAGCTGCCCCAGCCTGCCACCGGCAAGACTCGCCAGGACAGTGCGAAGGCAATGACCAGCAGCGCACCGATCACGAAGTTGGGCAGTGAGATGCCCAGCATGGCCACGCCCATGCTGGCGTAGTCTGCCCTGGAGTTGGGCCGCAGCCCCGCGCAGATGCCCAGGACCAGACCCATTGCCACGGCCAGGGTCAGCGCCAGCGTGCCGAGCGCCAGGCTCACCGGGAGCGCGGGCCCCAGCAGCTCTTCCACCGTGCGACCCTGCACCTTGATGGAGGGGCCGAGGCTGCCCTCGAGGAGCAAGCGGCGCATGTAGATCTCGAAGAACTCCAGCGGCCCGTGCGGCACGCCATAGACGGCGCGCAGCGCCTCCTCCACCCGCGGGCTGGCCACGCGCTCGCGCGCAAACGGGTTACCCGGCGCGAGGTACATGAGCAAGGTGGTCACGAAGATCAGCAGCAGCAACGAGGGCACGATGAACGTCACCCGGCGCAGCACTGCCAGCGACGCCACGCGGTACGCCGCCAGCGCCCCGAGCAGCGCCGCGGTCGCGCCCATTGCAGCCCCCAGGGTGGGGCGGAGCAGCGCAAAGAGCAGCCCGCCGAGCAGCACGGGGCCGAGCTTGCGCACGGCCCCATCGGGCAGCCAAGCGGCGCCCACCAGCAGCCCGAAGCCGGCGGCGGTGCTCAGCGCGGCGGCCAGCCCGATCGCTCGCGCGAGCGCGAGCAGCAGCGCGATGGCCAGCGCCAGACCGATGAGCCGCGCGCGGTGCGCGGCAAGCCAGACGAGCAAGGGCGAGCGCTCGTTCATCTCAGCGCTGCGGCTCCTCGAACCAGATGTCGCGCAGGGGGTGGATGCCGCGCAGGTTGGGCACGTGGCTGCCGTCGGGCAGCTCCAGCTCCGTGTAGATGCCGCGCAGACCGGGAGCGATCATGCCCGCCTCGACGTAGAAATAGAGCGGCATCACCGGGAACTCTTCCTGCACCAGGATGGCCTCTGCCTCGGCCAGGAGCTTCATGCGCGCGCGGTCCAGCAGCGCGCGCCGCTCGCTCAGCTCGCTGCTGGCCTTGCGCTGCGCGAGCAGCGCCTCGATCTCCGCGCGCCCCCGTAGCTGAGCGAGCAGGGCGCCGCCCTGCTCGGCGAAGCCCTCCATGTTGGCGGCAGCGCGGATGATGGCGTCATACTTCGGCGAGCTGAAGCCGGTCTGGTTATTGCCGCCGTTGGTGACCCACATGTCGAGGAAGGTGTTGGGATCGAGATAGTCACCGATCCAGGTGGCGCGCGCGAGGTCGTAGTTCCGGGTGCGCTGCGTGGCCAGATAGGATTGCCACTCCTGATTGTAGGCCACGACCTGGATGCCCAGGTTGCGCGCCAGCTGATCGGACACGACCTCGGCGATCTTCTTGTGCGCCTCCAGCGTGTTGTACAGGATGCCGATCGACGGAAAGCCGCGGCCCTCGGGATAACCGGCCTCGGCCAGGAGCTGGCGGGCGCGCTCCACATCCAGCCGGATGTGAGTGGGCGGCGGCTCGTACCCGGGTACCCCGGGCGGCACAAAGCGCGTTGCGGGCAGCTGGCCCAGCCCGAGCACCTCGCGGGTGATGACCTCACGATCGATGGCCAGGTTCAGCGCCTCGCGCACCCTGACGTCGTCCAGCGGCTTCCGGCGCGTGTTGAAGCGATAGTAGTAAGTGGTGAAGGAGGCGTGCCGGTAGAAGTCCGGGCGGGCCTTCAGCTGATCGACGAGATCGAGCGGATAGTTGGGGGAGGGCAGCCAGTGCACCTGACCGGTGAGGTAGAGGTTCAGGGACGTGGTGGCGTTTTCGGTGGGCAGTGCCTCGATGCTCTCGGCCAGCACCTCTGCTCGGCCCCAGTAGCGCTGGTTGCGCTTCAGGCGGATGCGATCGTTGACGAGCCAGGTCTCCAGCACGAAGGGCCCATTGCTCACTACTGTCTCCGGTAGAAACCAGGCGCCGCCGTGGGCCTCGACCACGTGCTGCGGCACCGGCAGCGCCGGATAAAAAGAGGTGATGTCCAGGAAATATGGGGTGGGGGCCTCCAGCTCCACGATCACCGTGTACGGGTCCGGAGCGTAGATGCCGAGCGACTCGCCGAAGCGTGCCGCCACGTCACGCGCCTCTTCGCGCAGGCGCGGCACCTCGCGCTGCAGGGCGGACCGGAAGCGCGCGAGCTCGGCAGCGGAGATGCTGGCTGCCGTGCTCGGATCGGTGTCGAGCAGCTTGCGCAGGTCTGGGTCGCGGCTGTGCTGCAGGCTGTCGTGGAGGGGCAAGCTGGCGACCCGCTCGCGCCAGGCTCCGGCGCTCAGGCCCTGCTCCGCCGGACCGGCGAAGGCCGGCAGCAGCTCGCGCTCGATGGTGTCGGCCAGCGCTGCGAAGGTGTTTAGCGCGCGCGCGCCGCGCACGCAGTGGAGCATGTACGCGTATTCGGCGCCCAGCTTGGGATCGAGCACGCGCCGCCAGGAATAGATGAAGTCCGCGGCCGTGACGGGCACGCCGTCGCTCCAGCTGCTGTCCTGGCGCAGGCGGAACGCGTAGCGCAGCCCGTCGTCGGAGATCTCCCAGGAGCTGGCGACGCCGGGGGCGGGGCGCATCGACTTGGCCTCCGAGCGGGTCAAGCCCTCGAACAGCGCGGTGGCAATGCGCCCATCGGGCTGCCCGGTGAGCAGGTGTGGATCGAGCGTGTTCGGCTCCACGCCATTGACGAAGCGCACCTGGGCGGGCGGCAGCGCGGACGTGGAGAACGACAGCCCCGCGAGCAGCAGGCCCGCTGCCAACACGGCGATCAGCCCAGCCAGCGTGCGGTACACGCAGGCAGACTAGAACACATCAGACAGCCGCGGCGGCGGGAAAACGTGAGCGCGGCGCCGCCGGGCTCAGCCGGGCGCCGCCAGGCTCAGTCGGCGCAGATCTGGTTTCGGCCCTGGTGCTTGGCGCGGTACAGGCGCTCGTCCACCTGAGCGATCAGGTCCTCTTTGGTGTTCGACGGGCAGGAGCTGAGCGAGGCCACGCCGCCGCTGACCGTGACGCGCAGAGTCACCCTGCCGACCTTCAGCTGCGCGTTCTGCACGGCCTGGCGCACCCGCTCGGCCACGCTGCTGGCGCCGCTCTGGGGAATTCCGCGCAAGAGCACCAGGAATTCTTCACCGCCGTAGCGCGCCAGCACGTCCTCGGTGCGCAGCTGGTCGCTGATGACCTCGGCGATGTTGCGCAGCACCAGATCGCCCGAGCTGTGCCCGTGCCGATCATTGACGCTCTTGAAGTAGTCGACGTCCAGCATGACGACGGACAGCTCGCTCTGGTGGCGCAGGGCGTACGCCAGCTCCTCGTCGAAGCGCTTGTCGATGAAGCGGCGATTGTACGCGCGCGTGAGCGCGTCCACCGTCGTCTCCTCGTACAGGCGCATCATGGCTTGCTCCTGCTTTTCGTCCATCATGCAGAAGCGGAAGCTGGCGTGGGGCCCGAACTGCAGCAGGTCCCCCTCCATCAGCGGCGCGCGCTTCACGCGCCGGCCCTCCAGGAAGGTGCCGTTGCTGGAGTCCAGGTCCTGGATGAAGTAGTGCCCGCGCGTGTGGAGCAGCAGCGCGTGCCGGCGGCTGACGCCCTCATCTCCAAGACGGAAATCCGAGGCCGCGCCTCGTCCGATCACCAGCTCGGCCGCCTCCAGCGAGAAGACCTGGCCGTTGGAGGGCCCGTCCACGCGCACCAGCACCCCGCGATCCCGGGCGGCGGCGGGCAAGCTCTCGCTCGCGGGCAGCTCGAACTGCTCGGTGATGGGCTCATCGTCGTCGTCGCGTCCGCCCATGAGCGGTGGCACGCTGGGCGGAGAGAGGTCGAGGCTGCCCTCGCTCAGCTGGCGGTACAGGCGCTGGATCTCTTCCTCGCGCGAGGCGCGCCGCATACCCGAGTCCTTGCGCTGCTCGGCGTCGGCGGAGGCGTCAGGTTCCAGCTCGGCACGATGTGGATTCGCCACGCGATCGACAACGACCCACTCTGAAACCTTCTTTATCAGCTCACGGCGATTTCGCAGGCAGGGCTGATGTGGCGAATTTGCTGGCCCTTCAGTGGGCCATGCTGTGGTCCGCCCAGTGCGGGCAAGCGCCGGCGCGGCGCTTGCCGTGGCAGCGGTTCAGCCGGCGGCCTGATCCTTGTATTGGCGCAGAATCTCGAACAGCAAATCGTAGTGATTGCCGGCGCTCCAGGCCAGCCAGCCCTCGGCCTGGGCCTCGCGCACTGCACGCAGCTGTGCACGGATGTACTTGACACGCTCGACGGTGTTCATCTTCTTGCGGAAGTTGAACAGCTCGATGTAGGCCAGCACCGGCACCTGCTGCTCACCCATCTGGCGCTTGATGCCCTTGAGCGAGGTGAAGACCGTCTCGAAAGGGCGCTGAGAGCTCTCGGCGTAGGGCGCGTAGTGGGATGGATAGACCATCGGGCAGACCGCGTCGATCTCCGGGGCAAAGATGCTGATGTCCTGCCCGATGTGCATCGAAGGCGCGAGCCCGACCTCGCCGAACACGTCGATCTGCAGCTGCGCCCCGTGCTCGTTCACGCGCTTCTTGAAGAAGCGCAGCACCTCACGGACGTTGAGCGCGTTGGAGGGCGACGCTCGGTTCTTGGAGCTGTAGCGGATGTAGTCGAGCTGGATGTCCTTGGCGCCGAGATCGAGCGCATATTTGGCCAGCTTCCAGCGCTCCTCCCAGTAGGCCTTGCTGGTGATCTGCTCATGAGTGCCGCCATCGGGAAACATGGTAATGCGCGGCACGTAGCGCAGACCGTGCTCCTGGATGCGCTGGATGGCACTCTTGTACTTGGCGCTGGGCCACCACAGGTCGACCACCATCGTGTCCACGCCGACTTCCAGCGAGTTGTTGATCAGGTGATCGAGCTTGCTCTTCTTCAGCGCGGTGTATTGCTGCACATAAATGCCCTGCGTCTTGAAAGGGCGGGCAGGGGCCGCAGCGGCCGTCGCAGCAGCCGTGGCCTCTGTGGCATTGGCCGCTGCAGCGGCGGATTGGAAGAAGAAGCAGAGTGCGAGGAGCACCGCGAGATGGATGTGCACGGCGCCGGTTCTAGCAAAGACGATGCCTCGCGCTCTATCGATGAGATGTGATCGCATTCTTCCTCGGGGTTTGCTGCTGGCGGCGGCGCTCGACTGGCACACGCACATCAGAGTCGTCAGATTCTTGACCTTGAAGCGCAGCGGACCTCGCGCTGCAACACAGCGCTGCTGGCGCGCGTTTCACGAAAGAAATGAGCCTGGCGCGTGCGCCCGGCGCGCGACCGCGACCGGTGACTTGCCACTGTCACAAACATGACGGCGCGCAGCACCGGTTACCCGAGAGCAAACGAGACAGAGGGCTCGAACGTGTCGGTGTCGCGCCGCCAACGTCGTCATGCTGCCGCCGGATGGCAGCAATCGCGCGAGCGGCTCGCCGGGCACGAGTGTGCGCAGGGCGCAGCCGTGCGGCGCTCGCACACCACACGGGTGGAGGCAGCTCCAGCGATGCTCCGCATCGACACGTCAGCTGCGATGAGCCAGCAGCTGCGCCGCCGGTGGCTCAGCCGCGATCGTACTTGGAGATCAGCGAGCGGATGGGATCCGGCACGGGGCTGGACAGACGAATGGTGCGCCGCAGGCGGCGCAGCAGCGACTGTGGATACGGATCGTTCTCATCCTGCGCCGGCATCGGCGGAAGCTGGCTATCCGGCGCCAGCTCGAAGCGGCTCTGGTCGAGCTCCGCGGCCTCGGCCTGCAGCTTTGCCTTGAGCTGCTCGTGCACCCGAGCAGCGGCGCTGGTGGCACGCAGCGAGCGCTGGTGAAGGGGGCTCCTGTCCGTGCGCTGCTCGGGGGATTGACCCTGGCGCGCGGAGATGCCGCGCGCAGCAGCGCCGGTGCCATGATCGCGAAGCTCTGGCTCGGGATCGAGGAAAGCGGCGGGTGGCAGCTCCGGTCCCGCATCACGCAGCGCCCGTGCGGCTGCACTGGGCCGCGGGGGCGCACCGGGCTGCGGGGCTGCACTGGGCTGCGGGGGCGCACTGGGCTGCGGGGGCGCACTGGGCTGCGGCGGAGTGCCGGGCTGCGCGGGTGGCTCGGCATGGGCCGCCCCTGCTGCGTGCACCGAGGGCACCGAGGGCTCGGCAACTGCACTACTCGCCGTTGCCAGCGGCTCCAGCTCCAGACCAGGGTTGAACACCGCGGCCACGGCTGGCGGCAACACCGCCGCGGGCAACCCTCCGGGCGCCGGCGTGCCCGGCGTTGCAGGGGTGCCCTCGCTCGCCGATGGCGGCGTGGGCGTGGCGCTCCGCGCGGAGCTCGAGCGCCTGGACTTGCCGCCGCCCGTGCCGGCACGAGTGCGCGGGGCGCCGCTCCTGCTGCCGTGGCTGCTGGCCCCGTCCGCGCCCCCGACCTCGGCCGGTGGCGGACGCGATGGGCTGCGGCCGTTGCGGCTCGAGCCCGCGGGTGAGGAGGGCGGCGCAGGCGGCTCGGAGCGAATGCGACGCTTGCTCTCCCACACCGGAGTGAAGAACCCGGAGCGCTGGTCAAAGTCTCCGACCTTGAAGTTCTTCGAGGGATTGCTGGACTCGATGTCGCGATCGTCGGTGCTCATGCGGCCTCCTCGAATCGGACCCATGTGTAGCACGGCGCGCGGAAGGGCTGGAGCAAAGCCTCGCGGCAGCGCCAGAGAAGCGGAACCATCAGGGGGGCGGCGCGCCGCGTTGGAGCACCCGTACCCAGATGAAACCACAGTCCTTGCTCACCGCAGCGCCGGGGAGCGGGGCTCAAGGCGCTGCAACATCCTCTCGGCAGCTGGGTCGGTCACCGGACCGGGGGGTTGCGCCAGGGGTAACCACGCAGCCCGACGTGCAGGCTTTTTCCAGCTCCCGCTCTTGTCCGTCCGCCGAGCAGCGATACAGCGAGCCGCCAAAACACAGCGGCTCGAGCGGGCGGCAGAGATCACACTGTCCGTGCCTCGCGTCGCAGTAGTTGTCCGCGCCGCAGTCGCGCACGTTGCGGAAGCCGGTGCCCGCCTCGTCGCACACCTGGAGCGTGAGGCCCTGCGTGTCTTCGCCGGGCTCGGCCACCCGCGGCGTGGCCCCCGGGGTCACGCAGCGGTGCTCTCCAGGGCGACACACGTTGGGCCTGCACGCACCCGCGGCTGCATCGCAGGCAGCGCCGCTCACGCAGCGCTCCACCGGCTGCCAGCCGCCGGCGGCGCAGCGCTCCAGGAACTGGCCACTGCAGCGCAGGCTGCCATCGCTGCAGCCTGGTACGGGATTGCAGCTGCCCTCACCGCTCAGCTCACAGCTGGCAGCGACGCGCTCCGGCGGCGCCTCCGGGCCCAGCTGGGCCAGGGCGCGGCAGTCACTCGTGGTCTGCCAGGCATTCTTCCCGGCGCTGCAGCGCTGCAGCTTGCCGTCGCGGCTGCAGCGCAGCTCGCCCTGGCGGCAGAGCGGCGGGTCACAGCGCTTGGCGCTGCCGTTGCACAGCTCGGCGCTCTCGCACGTGGCGATGGGGATCCAGGCCGTGCCATCCACGTTGCAGCGCTCGAGCGCGGCGCCGTTGCAGCGATACTCCGTGACCTCGCAGACCGGCGCGCGGCAGCCGTCACGGGCATCACACTGGGCAGCGCCGGCGCAGGTCGCCTCCACCCGCCAGGTGCGCTCCGCCGTGCAGACCTGATACTCGTTGCCGCTGCACTGCGTGGTGCCCTCGCTGCAGTCCTCCGGCGTACAGGCGCCGAGCGAGGCGTTGCAGCGCCCGGGGCTGCCGCAGTCCTGCACTGGCGTGCTGTACCCGGTGCGATCGGCGTTGCAGCGCAGGAGCTGTGAGCCGTCGCAGCGGTATTTGCCCGGGGTGCAGCCGGGCGGCGTGCAGCCGAGCTGCGCCAGCTCGCTGAGGGGCAAGCGCGCGGCCTGCAGATCGCCGAGCACGTTGCTCAGATCGTTGCAGTGCAGGAGGTTGAGACAGGTCTCGACGAACTCCCACTCGGCCTGGCGATCATTGCACCGCAGCAGCTCGCCATTGTCGCACTTGAAGGGGCTGGGCAGGTCCGACTGGCCGTCGCCGCGCACGTCCGTGCAGCCCGTGATGCGGCAGCCGCTCTCGCCGGCGCTGCTGTCGCACACGACGGGGCTCTGGCACTGCGCCACCAGCGACCAGCCACCAGCACGGCACTCCTGCAGCGCGCCCTGGTTGCACTGCAGCAAGGGGGTGGTCGCGCTGCAGGCTTGCTCGGTGCAGCGCCCGAGGCTGGTGCTGCACTGCGCGGCGCTGGGGCAGGTGGTCAGCGGTGCCCAGCCGGTCTGCTCGTCATTGCACACGCTGAGCACGGCCCCTTCACAGCGGAACTCGCCGGCGGCGCAGGCGGGTGGCTGGCACCCCAGGCCATCCGGGCAGCGCGCGGGGTCGTCGCAGCACAGCGCCGGCGTGGAGCAGACGCGGGCGGTGCGAAAGCCTCGCTGGTCCGCCCGGCAGAGCTGCAGCGCCGCGCCCTCGCAGCGCACCTCGAGCGGTGCGCACACCGGAGGCGGTGGCGGCTCCAGGCTGCCCGCGGCCCCCTCCGGAGCCAGGACCAGGCCGTCAGCGCCGAGGATCTGCGCGCAAGCGGTGGCCAGCAGCAGCAGGAGCCCGGCGCCTCGCGAGAGCGGCGCCCCTCGCGGCATCAGAAGCTTCCCACGGCCCCGATCGTACCAAAGCCGACGTAGGGCAGCACCTTGGCCTGTTCGCCATCGGGATCACTGCCGGACTCATCAGGGGCGGTGAGCAGCAGGATGAGACCGGTGGCAGCCAGGGCGCCGCCAGCGATGAAGGAGATGGTCGCGGTGGAGGCGAACAGGTCCAGGTCCCGCTTGTCTTGCTTGGCCTCGGCTCGCTTCGAGAAGCTGGGGTCGTCCACCACCAGGCAGTAGTTGCCGTCGCGGTCCGGACAGAGATCGAGCAGATCCTGGCGGGCGTTGATCGCGAGCAAGCCGGTGACCCCGCCCACGGCCAGGCCCACGCCACCCAGCCCGAGTGTGAGATAGCCCAGGGTGTTCTGCGAGATGAACGCGGGTTCGCCGCCGTCCTCCGTCATCACCGGGCCGCCGCTGTCGTTCAGGGCGATCGCGGCCTGCTGCCGGGGCAGGGCGATCATCTTCAGCTCGATCTGCGGCAAGTGCTCGCCTTCAGCCAGCTGTACCTCGGCCTCCGCCGTTCGGTAGCCCTCTGCCGTGGCCCGCACCTGCAACGTGCCCGGGTCCACGGGACGCTGCGCGCCGAGCGCGGAGCGGGGGATCACCGCGTTGTTCAGCCGTACCTCGACCACGTCGGGGTTGGCACCCACCACGTTCACGGACACCCAGGCCAGGCGCGGCTCGACCGCCTTGACCTCGACCTTTGCCTCCGACAGCGCGCGCCGGAACGCATCGGGCGCGTCCGGCGCCACTCCTTCGCGGATCACCTTGCGATAGATCTCGTGAGCCTCCACCAGCCGGCCCTGGCCCACACGCGCGCGCGCCAGGCGCACCAGAAAGGTCGGGGCGCTGAGCAGGTCATTGGCCCGCTCGAAGCGATCGGCGGCGGTGTCGAAGTCGCCCTTCTTCAGGGCGATCTGCCCTTCGGTGGCCAGGCGACGCGCCGTGGCCCGGTCCGCCGCGGACGGCCCATCCTGAGCGACCGCCAGCCCAGGCCCGAGGCTGATCGCTGCCAGCAAAGCGAGAGATAAGCGAAGTTTCATGGCTCCCTTCAGATACCAAAGTCGAAGTCTGGATTGACGGGCCGCGGAGGCGCTGAGTCGCCTGGCTTGCGCTGCGGCACCGCGCGGGGCGCAGGAGGCTCCGACGCGGGCGCCGGGCGCGGCGCGGGAGGAGCGCTAGCCGACGGTGGCGGAGAAGCCAGTGCAGAGCTGGACGCGCGCGGGGCCGGCGGCGGGGAAGGGGCGGGCCCGCTCTGCGAGCCGTGTCCAGCCGGCAGCGGCGCAGGGGAAGGGCTGGACGGCTTCACCGCGTCTGCCGGAGGGGGCGCCGGACGCGGAGGCACGACCAGGCCAGGTGCCAGCTCTTCCCCGGGCAGAGCCGAGCCCGGCGCAGCGGTGCTGCTGGTGGGCTGGCTGCTGATTGGCTGGCTGCCGGGCGACTGGCTGCCGGGGGGCTCCCCAGCGCTCGCAGCCGTGCCGGACACCTCGGGTGCGGAGCCCGGCGGCACGCTGCGGGAGCCTGGCGCCTCGGTTGCGGCGGGCGACGCGCCGTCCCGCCCCGAGAGCGAGCCGGTGGTCTGCCCGAGCATGCCCGTACCCGACACCGGGGACCGCCCCAGCGCGAAGATGACCAGCGCAGCGGCGGAGCAGACCAGCAGACCCGCGACCAGGTGCGGGCGGTGGTCGGGATCCGTCAGCACCACGCGCAGCGTGTTGGACGTGCGATTGCGCCAGCTGCGAGGGCCGTCTCGGTCCTCCTGAGCTACTTCCTGCGCCAGCAGCTCGTCATCGCGGATGTCCTCCAGCCGCGCGCCCCGTGCGGCGGCGCGCGGGCGAGGGAAGGGCACCGTGGAGTGGCCCAGGCGCCGCAAGGGGACGACCGAGTCCACCGCCTCGTCGTCTGCCGAGACCTCGATGCTGCGGCAGGGGGTGCCGGCGATGACGAGCGACTGCCCCGGGCTGGCCGCTGCAGGGCTGGCGGCGACCGCGGCAGGCGCTGCGGCGGGGTTTGCTGCCGGCGCGGGCGCGGGGGGCAATGCCGAAGGAGGAATGATGCCCACCAGCGTCTTGCGGGTGCCGACCCCCAGATCGCGCAGCGCGGGGGGCAGCAGCCCGAAATCTCCGCCGGGCGCTGGCGCTGCGAGCTCCCCGCCCGCATCCATGGGGGCCGGGTCAGGCGCTGGCGCCGGGCTGGGGGCAATGGCTGATGCGCCGTTCTTGTTGAGCATCAGCGACAGCGCAGCAGGCCCGATGCCGGCGACGGTCGTGGACGTGATGTTCGGGCGCTGCGGCTCGGCGGCTGCCGCGCTGGCCTCAATGCCGCGTTGCGCCGGGCGGGATTGCGGGCGCGGAGGGGTAGGCTCCGGGCGGCGCTCCTCGCGAGCGAAAGCGTTCGAGGCTGCCTGGCCCGCAGCGGCGGCGGCCACAGCGGGAGCGCTGGGGGCACCACCGAGACCTGCTGCCGTGGAGGCTACCCGAGCAGCGCCTGGCCCGTTGCCGGCCAGCGGCGAGCTGCCCAGGCCCGCGGCCGTGGTGCTGGCCGGGAGCGCTGGCGCGCGCCCGGGCGCGGCAGCATCGCTGGCAAGCGGGCTGGCTGCGTCAGCAGCGGAGCCGGCGGAGGCCGCAGGCGCCGGGGCCGTTGCAGGCGAGAAACCTGCGGGGGCGGCTGCTGCGGCATCGGGAGATGCCGCAGGGGCGGGGTCCGCGCCGGGCGACACAGCCGTGTCCGACAAGACCGCTGCCGAGGGAGCAGCCACCGGCTCGGATACGTTCGCCGAGGCGCCGACGGCTGGACCGGCGGGGGATGGTGACGGAGCAGCGGGAGCGAGGGCAGAAGGCCAGGCCGCAGAAGGCAGGGCCGCAGCGGGCAGATCAGCAGGGCTCGCTGCTGCGACCACACCGGGTGAGCTGCGGGTCTTTGCAGCGCCCGAGGCTGCCTGACCCGAGGCTGCCTGACCCCCCGAGGCATCGGTGGGGACAGCAGGCTCGGCGCCCTGCAGCGCTTCAGCGCTGCCGTTGAGCTCGCCCGTGCGCTGCTTGCCGGCTGCGGGCCTGCTGGCGGCCGCCTTGCTGGCTGCGGGCGGCCTGCTGGGGGCGCGCTGCGCTGGCGAGGAGGGCGAAGTTGCGGTGCTAGCCGATGCGCCACCCGTGAGGGTGGGCGCGCGCGTCTTGCCGGGCGTGGCTTCGCCGGCGCGCGGCGTGCTGGCCTCGGTGCGCCAGACCAGCCCTTGCCCGACCGGGCTGATGCGATCGGGCAGCGAAGCGGAGCGCTGCGTGCGCGAGCTGCGCAGCGCGGGGGCCAGGGCCCGCGCCAGCGACGTGGAAAAGTCACTCGGGGTCGCGAACTGCTGCTCCAGCGCCTGCGTCCACCACACGTCAAACGTGGCGGGTAGGTTGGCGATGGTGCTGGGGCGCGCGGCCCTGCGCTCCAGGATGGCCTGCAGCACCTCGCTCAGATCCATGCCCAGGAAGGGGGCGCGCCCGGTCAGCGCCTCGTACACGATGACCGCGAGCGCCCACAGATCTGCCTGCCCGCCGCGCGGCACGCGCCCGAGGATGATATCCGGGCTCAAGTACAGGGGGGTACCGACGATCTGCCCCGGAGTGCGGCGAGCCTGTGAGCCCAGCAGCGGCCGCGCGATGCGCGAGGCTACCCCGAAGCCGAGCAGCTTGAGCTGCCGGGACGAATCCCCAGGGCGGTCGGCGAAGAACAGGTTCTCCGGCTTCAGATCGCCATGGCTGTAGCCGGCTGCGTGCACGAGGGCCAGCGCCTGGCAGGTCTCCTGCACGATCGAATACACGGTCTGTACGTCTTGCTTCGGGTTGCGCTCGAACAGCGAACGCAGGCACTCGCCCTCGCACCAGCGCCAGGCGATGTAGCGCAGGGAGTGCCAGCTGCCGGAGCCCACGCGCTCCGGGAAGTAGTCACCGGTGAGCTCGCGCGAGAGCCGATCTTCCAGCGAGAAGCGGGCGAGCGCCTCTGGATGATCATTCATGGAGCGGTGCAACAGCTTGATCGCGCAGGTCGAGTCCGTGACCTGATCCTGCACGCGCCACATGGCGGAGACCTTGCCGCCGCCGACCTTGCGCTCCAGCCGGTAGCGATCGGCCACCACCGTTCCCTGTCGCGGCATCATGGCGCGCACCGCCTGTCTGGGCTCGAGCTGCGCCCGCCGCGCGTACCGTTCACGTGCCGCGCACTGTTCCAGAACGCGAACACAGCGCAGCTCTCGAGCAGAGCGCTGCGCGCCAACACAGCGCTCTCGAACACAGCGCTCTCGAACACAGCGCAGCTCTCGAGCAGAGCGCTCTCGAACACAGCGCTCTCGAACACAGCGCAGCTCTCGAGCAGAGCGCTGCGCGAGCTGCGTCGCTCGCGCACTGCACCTGAGGTCATCGCTGGCATTGGCCGAAGCGTGACACGCTTGTCATGACCCGCCCGAGCATTCCGACCGACTCCTGCCACCACCCTACAGTAAAGGACAAGGCGCACTCCCGCGTCCAGCGGTTTTTCCTATCTATTTGTATCATTTCGATGCCTGTATCATTTCGAAGCTTCGCGCATTTTTGACGCTCGTATCATTTCGAAGCTTCAGCCCCTCTTGGCTGAGCGCGCGCTGCGCACCCCGCGCATGGCGAGTGCGATCCGCCTGGACACCGGGGCCACAGGCACGTTCAGCCGGCACTGCTTGAGCTCGGCGCCCCGAGCGCGGCGGGGCCCGTCTGGCATCTGGCAGCGGCGTTCTGCGGCACGCACGGTCACGGCCTCGAAACACCGGCGGTGGGGGGTAGTGATGGCGGCGGCGACACCGCCGCGCTGCTCCTTCCGCCCCGGCGCAGCACGCAACCCGCCGGGGGCGCCCAATTGCTCCAGGGCTCAGCTCAGCCGGGTCAGCTCAGCTCAGCCGGGTCAGCTCAGCTCCAGCCAGGTCGGCTCAGCTCCAGCAGGTCGGCGACCAGCGGTGAATCAGGAGTGACCCATGGCGGCGCGCAACGGACGGTTGAATAGCCAGATGGCGATGCCCGCGCCCACGCCGAGCACGGTGAGCAGCACGAAGAACGCCTCCGCGCTCCAGCGCGTGTACAAGAGCCCGATCACGCCGCTCAGGAAGTTACCGAGGAAGCTGGACATGAACCACACGCCCATCATCATGGACACGATGCGGGCGGGCGAGACCTTGGTGACCAGCGACAGCCCGATCGGGGACAGGTAGAGCTCGCCCACCGTCAGCAGCGCCGTGCAGAACAGCGGCCAGAAGGGGCTGCCCTTACCGACGCCAATGACCTGCGCGCCGACGATCATCACGATGAACGACACGCCCAGCAGCACGCAGCCGATGGCCATCTTGGTCACGCTGCTGGGCTCGCTGCCGCGCCGCTGCTGCCAGCGCCAGAAGATGTCCAGCAGCGGCGCCAGCAGGATGATCATCAGCGGATTGAACGACTGAAACCAGGTCGACGGAATCTGAAAGCCGAGCAGCTGCGGCCACACGGTGCGCTCGTCCGCCCAGGTCTGCATGGTGTTGCCCTGCTGCTCGTACACGGCCCAGAACACCACGTTCAGCGCGCACAGCGCTACCAGCGCAAAGACGCGCCGCTTCTCCTCGCGGCTGAGCGGCACAGCGGGCGCGGCAGCACCCGCCGCGCTGGCGGCGGCCTGGCCGCGAGCCAGCTGGTCCGGCGCCAGGTAGCGCTGACCCCACAGATACACGCACAGGCCGATCACCATGCCCACGCCTGCCGCGCCGAAGCCGTAGTGCCAGCCATACAGCGCAGCCAGCGTGCCGCACACGATGTTGCAGATGAAGGCGCCCAGGTTGATGCCCATGTAGAAGATGGTGTACGCGCCGTCGCGACGGGGATCTCCCGGCGCATACAGGCTGCCCACCTGGGTGGAGACGTTGGGCTTGAAGGCGCCGTTGCCCGCGATCAACAGCAGCAGCGCCAGGAAAAACGAGCTCTCGATCGCCATCACGAAATGGCCGATCGCCATCAGCGCGGCGCCTACCACGACCGTGCGCCGCTGCCCGAGCCAGCGATCTGCCACGATGCCGCCGAACAGCGGGGTCAGGTACACGAGCGCGGTGTACGTGCCATACAGCAGGGACGCTGCCTCTCCGGGGTGTGACGGCAGCATGCCGCGGATCAGCGGCCAGAACAGCACCTGCTCGGGATCACCCGGCACCAGCTGGCAGGGCGTGCTCAGCTGGCTGCAGCCCTGCAGCGCCTCGCGCGCGGTGACGAACAGGTAGTTCGCCATGTACAGCTTCAAGAGCCCGCGCATGCCGTAGTAGCTGAAGCGCTCCCACATCTCCGTGAAGAACAGGACCACGAGCCCTGGCGGATGCTTGAAGCGCCGCTCGAAGGCGGTGAGCGGTACGGGGCGGCTCGAGAGATCCTGCGCTGCGAGGGAAGCCGTCATGCCCGGTTCTTACTACCGTGGCCGCACGGCGAACAACCCCGCGGCTCGCCGGATGTCAGCACGTCGCCGGGGCCAGCGGCGGCCCCGCGCGGGAGGTCAGGGCGAAAGATGGTGTGCTGAAAAAGCTGCCGGCGGGGTGCGCACGGCGATGCCCCGCTCGCTCAGATAGCTCTTGATTTCGGCCACGGTGTGGCTGCCGTAGTGCAACATGGAGGCCACCAGCGCTGCGTCGGCGTGGCCTTCGCTCAGCACCTGGCGCAGGTGCTCGCTCTCCCCGCCGCCGCCGGAGGCGATCACCGGCAGCGAGACGGTGTGGGCGATGGCCCGGGTCAGCTCCACGTCGTAGCCCTGGCGAGTGCCGTCGGCGTCGATGGAGTTGACCACAATCTCCCCCGCGCCGAGCTGCTCGGCGCGGCGCGCCCACTCCAGCGCGTCGATGCCCCGGCGCTGCCGCCCGCCGTGGGTCACGATCTCGAAGCCGGAGGGCAGGGCCGGCGTGGGAGCGGTGCGCAGCACGTCCATCGACAGCACCACGCACTGTGCGCCGAAGGCGCGCGAGGCCTCGGCGAGCACCTCGGGCCGCTCCACCGCGCCGGAGTTGTAGTTGACCTTCTCGGCGCCCGCCTCCAGCACCCGCCCCGCGTCGCTGACGGTGCGCAGCCCGCCGCCCACGGAGAAGGGGATGAACACCTGCTCGGCCACCCGCCGCACCACGTCCAGCAGGATGCCGCGGCGCTCGTGGGACGCGGTGATGTCGTAGAAAACCAGCTCGTCCAGCCCGGCCAGGTAATACTCGTGCGCCTTCTCCACCGGATCGCCGATGTCCTTCGTGTCCTGGAACTGCACGCTCTTGGCGAGCTTGCCGTCGCGCACGTCCAGACAGCTGATGACGCGCTTGGTCAGCATTGCGGGCTCCAGCGGGTGAAGCGCTCGAGCAGCGCCAGGCCGAGCGGGCCGCTCTTTTCCGGGTGAAACTGCACGGCGGCCAGGTTGCGGCGGGCGAAGGCGGCGGCGAAGCGCAGCCCGTGCTCGCTGGTGGCCAGCACGCTCTCGCCGTCGGCGGGGTCGAGATAATAGGAGTGCACGAAGTAGAACTCGTTCTGCGCAGGGACGCCCTGCAACAAGGGGTGTGCGGGCTGCCGCACTTCAATACGGTTCCAGCCCATGTGCGGGACCTTCAGCTCGCGCGGCAGCTCCGGAAAGCGGCGCACCTGTCCGGGGACGAGATCCAGGCACGATGTGTCGCCCTCCTCCGAGCGGGTCAAGCTGAGCTGGGCACCCACGCACACCCCGAGGACGGGAGTGCCCTGCTGCAATGCCTCACGCAGCGCCTGATCGAGCCCCCGTCGCTGCAACACCTCCATCGCGCTGCGCGCGTGTCCCACCCCCGGGAAGATCACCCGCTCGGCGCGCCGTACATGCTCCGGATCCGGGCTGATGCGCGAATCTGCGCCGACGGCAGCCAGGGCGCGCTGCACGGACGTGGGGTTGCCGGCGTCGTAATCGACGATGGTGATCACGGCCTGGTGATACGTCTCGCGCTGCAGCTCGACAAGCCCGGAAGCCCCAGGAACAGTGCCACGGAGCGTCCGCCGAGGGCCTTGGGCCAACAAGCCGGAGAGCGGATTCCCATCGCCTGGGCTGGGGCGGCGTATTAGAGCCGTGTGCCAATGCTCATCGGGTGGCTTCTCGGTCGTGGAGCGAGGTCATGGAAGGATAGGGGGCTGACGGTAGTAGCCCGCATTGCAGGCTGCTTGCTCGCCGGAGCTCGCACGTTCTGCTGGGTCTTGCCCACCCTGGTGTGCATGGCGCTGCTCGGCAGCTGCCAGCGCAGCGCTGGCCCCGACGCGCAGGGCAACGTGCTGCGCGGGCTGAAGCCGGTGGCGAGCGCGGGTGCGAGCGCCGCAGAGCGGCTGACGGATGGCGTCTCCGCCATCGCTGGCGCCGACTGGGACACCGACATCAACGCGCAGCTCGAGGGCGAGGAGTCGTTCGTCACCTTCGACCTGGGCGCGTCGGTGCCGGTGCGTGCGATCTGGTTCAATGCCGATCACAACGACCTGTACCGCTTCTTGATCTCGGAGGACGGCGAGGTGTTCGAGCCGCTCTGGGACGCACCCACCGTTCGAGCGATGGGCATGCAGGATCGCTCCAGCGACAAGCTGGAGGGCAAGGGCCGCTACCTGCGCGTGGAGCCCTCGCGCGGCGATGGCCGCTACGCGGTCGCGGAGCTGGCCGTGTTCAGCGAGCGCCCGGCAGTGTTTCCGCCCGAGCTGTCGCGGCGCCGCGGCATGCCGCTGGAGACGGTGGTGCGCACCCGCGTGATCCTGACGGCGGCGGCCCTGGTCGCGTTCCTGGTCCTCACCTTCGCGGGCGCTCCGCTCTGGTGGTTGCTGCTGTGTGCGCTGCTGCCGCTGGTGGCCGGGGTGGAGGCGGTGCAGAGCATGCTGCGAGCGTGGCCGGTGGAGCAGCGAGGTGTATCACTGGTGCGAGCAGCCTCCGCTGCCGTGGCCGCCGCGGCGCTGCTGCGCGAGCTGTACGCGCCGTCGCGCTTTCCCGCCTGGCGGCCCGCGGTGCTGGGCTGCCTGGGCGCGAGCGCGCTGATCGCGGTGCTGGCGTTCTACAACCTGGGGCGCCCGCAGTTCTGGGACGGACAGAAGCAAGAGCCGACCCCCGTGCACTTGCTGGACCTGCGCCAGTACTACCAGACGGCGAAGTACTTCGACGAGCTGGGCTATCGCGACATGTATCTGGCCGACATGGCCGCATACGTGGAGGACACGCCGGGCGTGAGCCTGGATAGCCTGCGCGACACGCCGATGCGCGATCTCTCCACTCACCGCATGACCACCATCGGTGAGCAGCGAGCTCGCATCGAGGCGGTGCGGCAGAAATTCACGCCGGAGCGCTGGGAGGAGTACAAGCAGGACGCGCGCTACTTCCGCGAGATGATGGGCCAGCGCGACTACCTGAAGTACATGTTCGACTTCGGTGGCAACGCCACCCCGGTCTGGATCAGCATCGCGCACTTCATGTTCAGCGCGTTCACTGCCAACACCAGCGCATTTCTGCTCACGGGCCTGCTCGATCCGCTGCTGTTCCTGGTCACCTTCGGCGCCATCGGCTGGTGCTTTGGCTACCGCACCATGTGCGTGGTGATGGTGGTCTTCGGCGCCAATGATTTCATCATGTACGGCAGCAACTGGGCCGGCGCCACCTTGCGCCACGACTGGCTGATGTACATCGGGCTGGCGGCTTGCGCGCTGAAGCGCGGCTGGCCGGCGCTGGGCGGCGTTCTTCTCGGGCTGTCCACGCTGATCCGGGCGTTCCCGGCCATCACCCTGCTCACCGCCAGCCTGCCGGCGCTGTGGTGGCTGGTCGAGCTCTCTCGCGCGCAGCAGCGGCGCCCCACCTGGCGAGAGCTGCGTGAAGCGCACGAGCCCACGTTGCGGCTCCTGGCGGGCGCGCTGGTCACCGGGGTGCTGCTGGTGGCGGTCACCACCCTGCGCTGGTCCTGGCCTGCCTGGGCGGACTGGTTCTGGAAGGTGGCGAAGCTGTCGGCGGATCCGCACGCTAACTCCGTGGCGCTGCGCGGCCTGGTCGCGGGCTGGGAGACGGGGCATCACGCCCTGCTCTCGGCGCGCATGCCGCTGTATGTCGTTGGCATCGCTCTGTACGTGGGCGCGGTCGTGCTGGTGGCGCGGCAGCGAGCGCTGGAGCAAGCGGCCACGCTCGGGCTGCTGCTGGTGCCGGTGGTCTTCTACGCCGCCAACTATTACATCCACGTCATCTGCTTGTTGCCGCTGCTGGTGCGCGAGCGACGCGGCCCCGATGGCGCTACCTTGCTCACCTCGACGGACGGCTGGATCTGGCTCAGCTTGCTGGGCTTGTGCGTCGCGCAATACTGGACGGTGCTGGTCGAGGACGTGCCGCTGCATTTCCACCAGGCCACGGTGCTGTTGTTCGTCGCGCTCACAGCCATCCTGGTCGCGCTGGGCCGCGGGGATGTGCGCGAAGGTCGGCTGGATTTCCTGGTCCGCTATCTCTCGGCCCGGCCCGAGGAGGGCGCGCAGCAGGCACCCTGAAACACGCCGGGCACGGCCTCGGCCAGGTGGCAAGCTGGCCTCGAGCTTGCTTTCGCCGGGCTCGAACTTTTCACGTACCCGTTAACACTCTGATTAGTGGTACGTCAGGGCAGTGGTGAGTCGAGCGTCGCGCCCCCCGGGGTTTGACATGACCTACCGACCGAGCGAGGCGGTCTACTCGATTCCCTGGATGGAACGCATCCCGTCGCTCGTCTACCTGGCGGCGGCGGTGGTGGTGGTCGTGCTGGTGCTGGTGGGCGAGCACAGCGATCCCAGCAGCTGGCTGTTCAACTACGTGGTGGTGCAGGATCACGTGCGCCTGATCAGCTCGCGCACGTTTGCGGTCGTGCTCAGCCTGGGGGCGATCGCATCGGTGTTGCGCGGTAACATGCGCGGCGTGCGGATCTTTGGCGATGGGGTGGAGGCGCGCGAGGTCACGCAGCTGTTCTTTCCGCGCGTGCGCCGCTATCGCTGGCCGCAGATGGCGCGCATCGTGCTCGATCAGCCCCGTTTCACGGTGGAGCTGTGGGACGGCCAGCGCGCAGTGCTGCCGGCGGTGGGGGACCGGGACGGGCTGGCGGCGGAGCTGGAGCGGGTGGCTGCGGCGCGTGACATTCCCGTGCAGGGGGGCCGAGGGCTGGACGACATCCCGGAGCCGATCGCAGATGACGAGGAGGCAACATGAGTAGCAGCATCGCGCGGGCGTTCTTTGACGTCCGCACGCCCAGGTACGTGGGTCGGGCCCTCCTGCTGGCGCTCGCCGCCAGCGCAGCGCCGAGCCCCACCCACGCCGCAGGGCCCGTGTGGCGGGACGAGGCGGAGCTGGCGGTGCGCGTGTTCGAGCACCCCTTCCAGCGGGTCACCGCCAACGACGTGGGCTGCGTGGTGCGCGCGCGACTGTACTTCGACGCGCCCGCGAGCGGCTATCAGGAGACCGCGCCACAGCGCAACCACTACCGCTTCCTGGCGGAGATCAAGCTCTCCGGCGGCAACCGCTTCGTGTCGGAGGTGTTCAGCAACACGGAGCCGGGGGCGCGCGTGTACGAGCTCAGCTACAACACGGCCCTGGAGGGCTGCTGGGCCCAGCAGGCGCTCAAGCTGCGCAAGGTGGACGTGCACGCGTGCCGCGGCTCGAAGTGCACGCCGCAGGCCTTCTGACGGCGGCAGGCGCGGGGCTAGCGCTGGCAGCGCGGGCAGTAGTGCGAGCTGCGCGTGGCGATCACGATGCGCTTGATCACGCTGGCGCAGGTGCCGCACGCCTCGCCCTCGCGGGCGTATACGCGGCGCTCGTTCTGGAACTGGCCGTCGTTGCCGTCGGGCGCGATGTAGTCGCTGATGCTGCTGCCGCCGGTCTCGATGGAGCGCTCCAGCACGCGGCGCACCTGCTCGGCGAGCCGCGCACACTGCTCGCGGGTGACCCTTCGGGCGGGGCGGGTGGGGCGAATGCCGGCGAGAAACAGCGCCTCGTCGGCGTAGATGTTGCCGACCCCGGCCAGCACGCCTTGATCGAGCAGCAGCGTCTTGATCGGCACCTTGCGCCCGCGGCTGGCCGCGAACAGCAGCTCCCCGTCCACGCTGAGCGCGTCCCGCCCGAGCTTGTCGAGCCGGCTGTCGCTCTCGCCGGCGGCGAGCAGGCGCACCTTGCCGAACTTGCGCACGTCACGGAAGCGCAGGCCGGGGCCGCCGTCCTCGAACTCCAGCATCAGATGGGTGTGCGGATCACTCTCGACCGCGGCACTGCCCTGCGCCAGGCGCTCGCGCTCGACGCGGCGGATCAGGCGCGGGCTGCGCGCGCCGGCGATGTACAGCTGGCCTGTCATGCCCAGGTGCAACAGCAGGCGGCGGCCCTCGCCCAGGGCCATCAGCAGGTACTTGCCCTGCCGCTCCAGGGCGGTCACGGGCTCGCCCACCAGGCTCTGCTCCAGGCGCCGCGGCGGGGTGAGGAAGAAGTAGCTGGGCGGGCCACAGCGCACCGAGGCGATGCGGCGCCCGACCAGCTTCGGCGCGAGCAGGCGCCGGCACACCTCGACCTCGGGCAGCTCCGGCATCAGCCGGCTCCGATCGAGGCCACCAGCCCGTCCAGGATGTCGCGCTCGGAGACGACGATCTCGGGCAGCTCGAAGTAGCGCAGCACCTCGGCCAGCACGATGCTGCCGCCCAGGATGACGCCGGCGCGCTGCGGCTCGAGCAGGCGCCGTGCGCGCTCCGCCTGCGGCAGCGCGCACAGCTCCTCGTGCAGGGCGAGCACCCGCTCGCGCTTCAGCACGTAGCCGTCGGTGACGCTGGGATCGTATTTGCCGAGCCCGGCGTCGCGCGCGGCCAGGCTGGTGACGGTGCCTGCCAGGCCCAGCCAGGTGCGCGCCTTGCGCACGGGCACGGCGCGCTCCACCCGGGCGAGCTCGCCGTGCAGAAAGTCGCGCGCGCGGGCGAGCTCGGTAGCGGACGGTGGATCGCTGCTGAAGAAGCGCTCGGTGACCCGCACGCAGCCCACGTTCAGCGAGATGCTGCTCTCGGGCGAGGTCTGTCCGTAGGCGAACTCGGTCGAGCCACCGCCGATGTCCAGGGTGACGAAGGGGCCCGCGCCAGGGTCACGGCCGAAGGTGGCGCCTGCAAACGCCAGCGCGGCCTCTTGCTCGCCGGACAGCAGCTCGGGCGCGCTGCCCACGGTCTGGCGCACCCTCTCGAAGAACACGTCGCGGTTGCGCGCGTCGCGCGCGGCGCTGGTGCCCGTGACGCGCAGCCGCTGCACTCGCTGTCGCTGCAGGAAGCCTGCATAGCGCTCCAGCACCAGCTGCGTGCGCTGCATGGCGGTCTCCGCCAGCTCACCCGTCCTGTCGACGCCCTCGGCCAGGCGCGTGATGTGCATCTCGCGGCAGAGCTCGGTGCCCTGCTCGTCGGCGATCAACAAGCGAACGGAGTTACTCCCGATATCGATGGCGGCGCGCGAGCTCATGGGCGCTCGCGTAGGCCGGGGCCGGCGGAGGCGTCAAGCGACGGCGAGCAGGACGGGGCAACCCTGGGCGCCGGGTCGCGCGGCCGGGGATGGCGGATCACAGCGTCTTCGAGAACCAAACGCCCGCTTGATCCCCCGACACGACGTTGTACAGGAAGCCCGCGCTCGGGAACGCCACCTCGCGCGCCTCCGTCACGCCGGTGTTCAGCAGGTAGTCCTCCTGCGTGTCGAGCAGGCGCACCGCGAAGGTGCTGGTGTTGCTCTCTGGATCGCGGCTGGTCAGCATCATCATGGCGCTGAACTGCTGCGCGAAGCGGAAGCTGCCGCGGCTCACGCCGCTGCCCAGCAGCTGGGAGCTGCCGTCGTTGCGGTTGAACAGCCGCAGCTCGCCCTGCTCACCGTCGAAGTTGGCCAGGAACGCATCCTGGCTCGCCGCGCGCGGTGGCACCCTGCTGGCGAGCAGCTCGGTGGATAGATCGCTGCTCAGGCGCAGCAGATCGCCGGTGACGCCGTCGAAGTTGGCCAGCAACGTCAGATCGCGATTGGCGAGCTGTCCGAGCGGCGCCAGCTCGACCACGCCGCTGGCCACGTCGGTGAGAGTATCGCCGCGCCACTCCACCAGCCGCCCGCCGGTGTTGGACCAGTCGAGCAAGGTGAGCAGGCCGCCGCCGTCGAGGGTGACGGCGCTGGGCGTGGCGCGCGCGTTCTCGGCGATCAAGATGGGCTCGGCGTCGGGCTCCGCCGGGCGCGCCCAGAGCGTCCCCGTCGAGTCGCTGCCGGTGACGTAGGTGATGAGCCACTGGCCGTTGATGCGATGCACGGCGGGGCTGGCGCCGACCCCGTCGGCGATCACCAGGGTCGATTCGTCCTGCACGTCGCGCAGCACCAGGCGACGCTCGGCGCAGGGCGACAGATAGGCCAGCTTGCGCCGATCGCCCACGCCCAGGTAGCGCAGACCGCAGGCGTCCTGCGCCACCTCGCGCGGCTCGCGATTGCCGAGCGCGTCCACCACGAACAGCGCGCCTCCGCCGCTGCTGCCGCTGCGCTCGGTGTACGCCAGCTCGGCATCCTGGCTCGAGAACGTGAGCTCCGCGACCATGGTGCCGAAGCGCGCCACGGGGATCAGCTCATCATTGCTGATGACGATGCTACCGCCATCGACCCACAGGTAGTGGCCCAGCGCCGTGAGCGGCTCGTTGCGCAGCGCGCTGGCCAGCAAGCGAGCGCTCTGCTGCCAGGGATCGACGAGGCTCATGCCCTCCTCCGGGGTGCGCACCAGCAGGCTCGTGCCGGAGCCGCCCGGCAGCCGCTCCACCACCTCCAGCGGCAAGCCCGCGGCGGGCACCGTGAAGGGCAGCAGCTCGCAGCCGAGCGTGCTGAAGCCGAGCTGTGGCCCCGCGCTCTCGTCCAGCAACAAGACTGGGATGAGCGCTGGCTGATCGGGGGCGAAGATGGTGTTGCCATAGCGCGCCACCACGCCCACCGTGCACTGCGCGCGCGTGCTCAGGTTCACGATGCTGAGCACGCTCTGCTCGTCGCGCGCCAGCGCATGGCGCACGCCTGCAGCATCCGGCTGCACACTGAGATCGAAATGCGCACCGCTGAGCAGCCGCTGCCCGGGAATGTCAAAGCCCTGGACGTCGGGGTTGAGAAGCTTTTCCCCCAGGTCGCTAAAGTTGCTATCCAGGTTGCATGCGGAGATGCTGGCGCCGATCGCGAGCATGGTCAGGGCTGGTGTGAGTCGGCGGACAGAGACAGGCATCGGCAGCCAGTATAGCAGCGGCCCGAGAGGGCGCCGGGTGCCCCCCGGTGGGGCAGGCCGCGTGCGGCGATCTGGCCGGAATTTGGCGCTGTGGGCCGCCCTGGGCTTTGCCGGAGCGCAGGCGTCTTCGCTGCTCTGGGCCCGTGGCGCCGGTGCGGAGCCGGCGCCGGACCCGAGCTCCCAGCGCGTGGCGCAGGCCGAGCCCGAGCCTACACCGAGCCCTGGGGGCGCACCGGGGGCGGACAGCGCCGGCGCCGCCAGCGAGCCGCTGCCAGCGGCGCCAGCAGGGCCGCCGCCGGCAGCAGAGCTCTCGGCGCCGCGCATCTTGTCGGCGCCGCTGGCTTATCCGGAGGGTGCCGAGGGTGAGGCAGAGGTCTTGCTGGAGCTCACCGTGGAGCGTGATGGCACGGTCCGCTCGGCGAGCGTGGAGCGCGGAGCGGAGCCGTTCGCGAGCGCGGCGCTGCAGGCCGCGCGTGAATTTCGCTTCGAGCCGGCCCGCCGCGACGGTCAGCCCGTGCCTGCGCGCATCCGCTTCGAAGTGAAGTACACGCCGCCCGCGCCGCTGGCAGCACCTGCGCCGGACGCGAGCGCGCCGCCGAGCCCTCGGCCGCTGCCGCACGTCACCCGGGTGCAGGTGCTGGGCGAGCTCACGCCGGGAGCGCTCTCGCTCTCCAGCGTGGAGGCGCGCATCCTGCCGGGCGCCTTTGGCGATCCGTTCCGGGCGGTGACCTCGCTGCCGGGGGTGGCGCCGATGGTGACGGGCTTGCCCGTGTTCTACGTGCGCGGTGCGCCGCCTGGCAACCTGGGCTTTCTGGTGGATGGCGTGCGTGTGCCGCTGCTCTACCACGCCTTCCTGGGGCCGGCGGTGGTCCACCCGCGGCTGTTGCAGCGCACGGAGCTGCACGCCGGCAACTACCCCGCCAGCCTGGGGCGCTTTGCGGGTGGCGTGGTCAGCACCGAGCTGGCGGAGCCGCGCGGCGAGCTGAACGGTGAGTGGTCGGTGCGCCTGCTGGACGCGGGCTTGTTCCTCGACGTGCCTTTTGCGGGGGGCAAGGGCAACCTGATTGCGGCGGGGCGCTACTCGTACACGGCGCTCCTGGTCTCGCTGCTGAGCGCGGCCGAGCTGGACTACTGGGACTACCAGGTGCTGGCGAGCTACGATCTGACCCGCCGTGATCGCCTGAGCGTGTTCACGTTCGGAGCCTACGATTTTGCCGGTGGCAGCGCGCCAGCGCCGGGTGAGGAGAGCGCCGTGGGCGACGGCGACAGCGCGGTGCTGTTTCATCGACTGGACGTGCGCTACGACCATCGCTACGGCGAGGGCACGCGCCTGCGCGCCGCAGGCACGCTGGGCCTGGACGTCACGCAGGGCGCGCAGGGCCGCGTGCGCGACCGCATGCTGGCAGGGCGGGTGGAGCTGGAGAGCCGCCTCTCGCCGGGGATCACCTTGCGCGCGGGCGCGAGCGCGGGTGCCGATCGCTACGATCTGACCCTCGACCCCAACACCGAGCACTACACCACGGTGCTAGAGCTGTTCCCGACGCGCTGGGACTCCGTGCTGGGGGCTTACGGCGACGTGGTGCTGGACCTGGGCGCGGGCGTGACCTTCACCCCCGGGCTGCGCGTGGATCGCTACACGTCGCTGGGGCAGAGCGAGCTGGGCCTGAGCCCGCGGCTGAGCGTGAGCTATCGCCTGCGCCCGGAGCTGACCCTCGAGCACACGTTTGGCATCGCCGATCAGCCACCGAATTTCGTGCCGGGGGTGCCGGGTGTGGCGGTGGCGGGGCTGCCGGGCGGGCTGCAGCGCAGCGTGCAGAGCAGCGCGGGGCTGCGGGCAGAGCTGCCGGGCTACCTGCGCGCGCGGCTGAACCTGTTCCAGAACGCCTTCTTCCAGCTGACGGATCCCTTTGGGCAGAGTCAGGATCTGGAGCTGGACCTGGACGAGTCGCGAGTGCGCTCGATGGGGCAGGCCTACGGCCTCGAGCTGCTGTTGCAGCGGCCGCTGGTCCGCGGCTTCGGCGGCATGCTCTCGTACACCCTGTCGCGCTCCACGCGCAGCCATGACCGCATTCACACCGTGTCCGGCTACGATCGCACGCACGTGCTGAACGCGAGCGGCAGCGTGGAGCTCGGCAGGCGCTGGCTGGCGAGCGCGCAGTCGGTGCTGTACAGCGGCGTGCCCGGCAGCCGCGCGCTGGGCGCGTGGCGCATGTTCGATCGCTCGCGCGCGGCGCCCTTCTTCCGCATCGATCTGCGGCTGGAGAAGCGCTTCGTGCTCTCGGAGCAGACGTCCATCTCGGTGGTGGCCGAGGTGATGAACGCCACGATGAGCCGCGAGGTGCTGCGCAGGCCGTGTGATCGGCGCTGTCAGAATGACTACGTCGGCCCCATCACCTTGCCCAGTCTGGGCGTGTCCGGTCAGTTCTGAGAGGTCGCCGGCAGCAGGTCACAGCAGTTCCTGTCGGGGCCGCACACAGGCTCGCCTCGATACAATGTCCGCTCTCGGTGCAGGCGGACCAGCATGCTGTAAGATTTTGCAACACGGGAAAGCGCTGAGGCCGGAATTCCCGGCCTTTCCAGCAGGGGTAAGTAAAACTCCATTTGATCCCCCACGGTCTCGAACCGTTCAAGGTCCTACCGGGCTTTGCAGGAACGCCTCAAACTGGCATCGTTGTATCGTTCATGAAACGGTGGTTCACGGGTCTACTAGCCGTTGCAGTCACGGCCGCCGCAGGAGCCAGCGCCACGTACTGGCTGGGCTCCGCTGAGGGTGCGGGCGAGGGGAGCACTGCGTTTAGCTCCGAGCCATCGCAGCCCACGGACGAGCGGCACACGCTCAGCGCCCTGCAGGGACCGGGGGCGCAGAGCCGGCTCCAGGTGGACGTGGATGTGGTTCATCCGCTGGCCGCGTTCGACGACGAGCAGGTCGGCGAGATCGTTGCCACCAATCCGGAGCAGCTCGGCTCCATCTCCATCGGGGTGCCCAACCGCGGTATCTTGATCAACGGCGTGGAGTTCCAGGATGGGCCGCTGTGGAAGCGGGCCGATCCGCTGCACTCCTGGGGCACGCGCGAGTCGGTGGAGTTCGTCGAGTTCGCGATCCGCTCGGTCAACGAGCAGTTCGCCGACACCCCGCCGCTGTACGTCGGCGACTTCAGCGCGCGGCGCGGTGGCCGCCTGCGCCCGCACAAGAGCCATCAGTCGGGGCGCGACGTGGACCTGGGCTATTACTATCTTGGCGAGCAGGTCTGGTACCGCCGCGCGCACGCCGGCAACCTGGATCGAAAGCGCACCTGGGCGCTGCTGAAGGCGCTGATCTCGCGGACCCCCGTCGAATACGTGTTCATGGACGCTCGGGTTCAGCCGCTGCTGAAGGAGTACGCGGAGGCCCAGGGCGAAGACCCGGAGTGGCTGAGCCGTGTGTTTGGCGGCACCTCGAAGGCGGGCGACCCGATCGTGCGCCACCGCGCCGGGCACGCCACCCACATGCACGTGCGCTTCGAGAATCCGACGGCCGAGCTAACGGCTCGCCGCAGCTTCGACTGGCTGGAGAAGGCCGGGCTGTTGCCCGGTGGCAAGCGCAAGAAGCGCAAGGGCGCCCATCCCCTGGCCGCCACGGCCGCCGCCAACCGTGCGGCCGCCGCGGTGGAGTAATCCGCCGGGCAGGTTACGGCGCCGGAGCGGCGGGGCCGGCGAAATTCTCATCGCCTCGCTCGGGGCGCGGTACTAGCGTGGCGCCGTGCTCAGCTCTTCTGCCTCTGAAGCCGTCACGCGGGGCATCCGCGTCAGCGTGCGGGCGCGCTTCTCGGAGCAGAACTCCGACCCGCAACGCGGCCAGTGGGTGTTCCTGTACACCATCACCATTCGCAATGAGGGCCCCACCCGGGTGCAGCTCCTCACTCGCCACTGGATCATCACCGATGCCAACGGTGAGGTGGAAGAGGTGAAGGGTCCCGGCGTCGTGGGCAAGCAGCCCATCCTCGAGCCCGGGCAGGCGTTCGAGTACACGTCCGCGTGCCCGCTCAAGACGCCGTTCGGCTCGATGCACGGCACGTATCAGATGCTGGGCCCCAGCAACGAGACGTTTGATGTGCAGATCGCGGGCTTTGCCTTGAGGATGCCCGGCACGATGCAGTGAGGGATCGCGGGGGTTAGAGGCTGGAAACGAAAACGGCGCCTCCCGGGTGGGGAAGCGCCGTTGATTGGGCGGGTTTGATTTGGTGGTGGGCTCATTCTAGAGGCTCGGAGGGGCCGCCTGGGGCCGAGCCACTCACCGACACGCCGCGCTGTGGGACGCGCGGCGTGTTCCGGTGGCCACGTCAGCGCTGCGTGGCGATGGGGTTGCGGCTGATCCAGCGCTCTTGCCGGCTGAAGGCCTGCGCCTGCGCCTCATCCGGGCCGACAGTGGATTTGTCGTTCTTGTGGTTCTTGGTCATGGTGACCATGAACAGCGCCGAGCTGCCCTGGTTGCCGATGATGATGGACCAGCCGAGGAACATGAGCCACAGGCGGTACCAGCGCTGGCCGTATTTGGCCACGATGGCGGCCTCGTTGCGCTTCCAGTTCTGATACCACTTCCAGATCGTCACGGCGTAGTGCGGGCCGGTGTTCTCCACTCGGTGGATCTCGAAGCCGGCGCGCTCCGCCTGTGACACCACGAAGCCCAGCGGGCAGCTCGCGTCGGCACCGGGGAAGATGTACTTGGCCATGAACAGGCCCCAGACCAGATCCTCGAACTGCCAGGCGCGGCGCAGGCCGGCGATCTGCAGGTAGAAGATGCCGTCGTCCTTCAGCATGCTCTTCACCTGCAGCAGGAACTTCTGAAAGTTCTTGATGCCGACGTGCTCGGCCATCTCCAGGCAGGTGATCTTGTCGTACTTCTTGGCGGGCAGGTTGCGGTAGTCGTCGACGATCACGCGCACTCGATCCGCCACGCCCGCGCGCGCCGCCCGCGCGTTGGCCCAGTCTGCCTGCTCCTGCGCCAGGGTGATGCCGGTGCTGAAGGTGCCGTGGTGCTTGGCGGCGTGGGTGATCAGCGGGCCCCAGCCGCAGCCGATGTCCAGGTGTTGATCGCCGGGCTTCATGTGCACGTACTGGCACACCAGCTCCAGCTTGCGCTCCTGCGCCGTCTCCAGTGACTCCGATGGATCGTGGAAGACGCCGCTGGTGTACGTCATCGTGTCGCCCAGGAACCAGTGATAGAAATCGTTCCCGCGGTTGTACACGTGAGCGATGTCCGCCTCATCGCTGCGCTTGCTGTGGGTGACGTTCTGGGTGAGGAACTCTTTGAAGTAGAACTTGATGTCACCCCAGGTGAAGCAGAAGCGAAACAGCTGGTTGCGCCGCAGCATCGTCTCGTAGACGTCGTGCTTGAAGTCCAGCTTGCCCGCGATGTAGGCCTCGTACAGGATCTCCATCGGGATCTTCTTGCCGAACCAGGCCTTGGCGTCGGCTTCGTCGCGCCAGTTGATGGCCCAGCGCCAGTCCACGGCGCCCGCGTCATGCGCGTGCGAGCGGTAGACGAGGTACGCGAGCGGCAAGATCACCAGGAACAGCGGCACGGCGAGCCACGCCAGCACCATGGTGAGCAAGCTCCACCCGCTGAGCGCTCCTGCCAGGAGCGCGACCACGGTGGGCGCGCTGAGCAGCGTCAGAATGTTCTGCTCCAGCACCCAGAAGATGAAGGGCAGCCCGTGGGTGCGCCCGCGCTCTCCATTCATGGAGGCGGGCAGCTGCTCTGCCACGGAAACCGGGGCAGTGAGTGGTGCGGTGTCGTTCATCTCGAGTCCTTCACAAATGCGCTGGGCTCAGCCAGCGCCGTCTGGCGGACGAGCCCTATAGGCTGGAGTGGCCTCCAGGCCAAGCACCGGAGTGTCAGGGGCTTGGCTACCGAACGGCCGGTGTCGGGAGGCTGACGCTGAAGCATCGCGTCAAGCGCCGGGTGACGCGATCGAGGGGGCGATCGCTGGTGCTCGGTGGCCATTGGCGGGGGGGAGGCGCTCCGGGGCGGTGGTTGCGGGGACCGGCTTCCGCGGGGGCGCCAGGCTCCCGTGGCGGCACTGACCAGGGGCGACCGCAGGCGGGGCAAGTGTTGCATCACTGCAGCACTAGCGGGTGTGCCGCCCGCGCGCTGGCTGCCCGCATCTGAAACCGAGCACGGTGAAACGGCCCCAGCCCATGCAGCTCGCGCGTGCGGTGCGAGCGGCGCCTACTCGCGCGGCTCATCGTGCGGCAGTGCGCCAGTTTTCGGCCGCGCCCATCATCAACCTGAGGGGGCAGGGCAATTTAACCGTCTGAAACGCTGGTCGTCCCGTTGCTACCAGCGTGCGGGCCTAATCAGCGGTGAAACGCGTCCCGCGCGCTCGGTGAACGGAATCGCACGGCCGAGATGCGGGCTGGTGAGCGGTCAGCGGACGGCTCGCCCTTGGCTCCAGCAGGATGCATGAACGCCAGTAAGTTCCCTCGCGACGCACAGAGCTCATCCCAAGGCGCTGCGGCACACGACCCGAACGGTGGTCTGTTTGCTCCCCAGAGCCACACCTTCAGCCCGGATGACTACGCGGTAGGACAGGTCCTCCAGGGCAGGTTCCGCATCGAGCACGTGATCGGCGTGGGCTCGATGGGGGTGGTGCTGGCGGCGCGGCATCTGGAGCTGGACGAGCGCGTGGCGATCAAGTTCATCCGCGCAGAGATGCAGCGCGTGCCGGGGGTGATGCAGCGCTTTGCCCGCGAAGCAAAGGCCGCGGTCACCATCAAGAGCGAGCACGTGGCGCAGGTGTTCGACGTGGGCACCGCCGAGGGCATCGGCCCCTACATCGTGATGGAGTACCTGGAGGGCCGTGACCTGGGCGCCATCCTGGAGATGGAAGGGCGCCTGACCATCCGCCGCGCGGTGCACTACGTGATGCAGGCGTGCGAAGCCCTGGCCGTGGCGCACTCCAACGGCATCACGCACCGCGACATCAAGCCCGAGAACCTGTTCCTGACGCAGAAGGGCGATCTGGAGCTGGTCAAGCTGCTCGACTTTGGCATCTCCAAGGCGGCGCTGACGGGCAAGGTGTTCGGCGACGAGCTGTCGAGCGTCGAGGCGCAGTGCCTGCTGGGCACGCCCCTGTACATGTCGCCGGAGCAGATCCGGGCCGCGGCGGAGATCGACCATCGCACGGACATCTGGTCACTGGGCGCCGTGCTGTACGAGTTGCTCACCGCGCGCAGCGCGTTCGTCGCCGACAGCGTGCGGCAGGTGTGGACGCGCATCCTGGAGACCTCGCCGGCGCCGCTGGCGCTGCACTGTCCGGAGGCGCCGCCCTCGCTGCAGGCCGTGATCGATCGCTGCCTGGAGAAGGACCCCGAGCGCCGCTACCAGAACGTGGCGGAGCTGGCCATCGCGCTGCTGCCGTTCGCGCCGTCGCGCGCGCGGCTGTATGCGCAGCGCGCGTCGTCCATCCTGGGTGGCAAGACGGACAGCGTGATCCCGGCGCCCATGCCGTTGCCGGTGGCGCTGAGCCGCTCGTTCGTGAGTGAGCCGAGCCCGCAGAGCTCACTCCTGGCGCTGCCCATGCCGGAGATCAGCGCGCCGCCGGTGTTTGGCCGGCGCGAGAGCCGCGGCCTGTCCGACCCGCGTGCGGGGCGCGTGTTGACCGGGATAGCCCTGGCCGGGGTGGGCGCGACGTGCGTGATGCTCTGGCTGGGAGCGCAGCGCTCGGGTCCGACGGGCTCGCGCGTGGAGAGCCCGGCGGGCGCGGCCTCGCCGGCGGCGCCGCTGCCGCTCGAGCACGAGGAGGAGCAGGCGCCCGAGCTCTCGCTCTCGCGCACGGTGCTGGTGGAGAGCCAGCCGAGCGGCGCGCTGGTGAAGGTGGGCGGACAGGCGCTGGGCTTGACCCCGCTCTCGACCTTGTTGCCCGTGGGCACGCAGCAGCTGTCGATCTCGAAGCAGGGCTATGTCACCGAGCAGGCGTTCGTGCAGCTCGACGCCGCGCCCGCCGGGGCCAAGGCAGTGCGCACGCGCGTGATCCTGCGCGAGGACGCCACGCCGCCCGCCCCCGAGCCTGCCGCGCGCGCTCGACCTGCTGCCCCGCCGCGCGCTGCCCGCCGCGCTCCGCCTGCACGGCGCCCGAGCTCGGAGCCAGCGCGCGAGGAGGCGGCGCCGGTAGCGGCCAGCGCAGAGCCTGCACCCGAGCCCGTGCAGCGCGTGGAGCCCAGCGCCCCGGCGCTGGTCCAGGAGCGCAGCCGCGTGAAGCTGCTCGAGACTCAGGGTCGTGCCCGCCTGCTGGAATAGGCGCGCATGACACAGCCCAGAAAACTGGAGAATCAGTATCCAATGAAAGCTTCCGCCTCACTTCGGTTCCCACTGCTGCTGTCCAGCGGACTCCTGCTGGGCTCGTTCGCCTTGCCGGCAGCAGCAGCCAACGAGCCGCGCGGCGGCTCTGCCAGCAGCCCGTCGAGCAACCAGACGAGCGTTGCTCAGCTCAATGAAGAGGGCGCCGCCTTCTACGCCGCGCGCGACTACAGGCACGCCATCGAGAAGTTCATCCAGGCGTACGCCATCGACAGTGACCCCAACCTGCTGTTCAACATCGCCCGCTGCTACGAGGAGCTGGGTGAGAACCAGGCTGCGATCGAGAAGTACGAGGCGTTCTTGAAGACGCCGGGGGCGGATGCGAAGGGGCGGCAGCGCGCGCGCGAGTCGCTGACGGCGCTGCGCGAGGCGGAGGCCGCCGGCAGCAGCGGCTTTGGCGCCGGTCCGGCTGTTCCCGCGGATGGCGGCAAGCGCGAAGGTGCGGGCGAGCCGGTGGCGGACATGGGCAGCAGCGGCCCGAGCCCGTGGCGCTGGGTGGCGCTGGGCGGCAGCGTGCTGAGCGCGGCGGTGGGCACCACTCTGTATGTGATGGGCGCCAACGATCACGGCGAGGTCACGGACGCGCGTGGCTACGGCGACGACACGCAGGTGGCGAGCCTCACCCGCAAGCAGGCGCAGGAGTTGGTCGACTCCGGCGACAGCAAGAAGTTGATCGGCGGCATCAGCCTGGGCGTGGCCGGCGCGCTCGCCGTCACGTACGTGGTGATGCTGGTGACCCAGGAGGAGCCGAACCCCAGCGAGGGCCCGAGCCTGGCCCTGGACTGGTCGCCGAGCGGCTCGAGCCTGACCTGGCAGGGGAGTTTCTGATCATGGCGAGAAGAGCATCGATGGTCGCCGGCCTGACCGGCCTCGTGGGCTTCCTGCTGGGGGCAGGCT
Organism: Polyangiaceae bacterium; assembly: GCA_025937895.1. Taxonomy (GTDB): domain Bacteria; phylum Myxococcota_A; class Polyangia; order Polyangiales; family Polyangiaceae; genus SZUA-265. The sequence goes on from JAICQL010000025.1 coordinate 39,010, forward strand.
GCTCCTCCCCGGAGCTGGAGGGGACGCGCTTTGCCTGTAGCAGCGACAGCGACTGCGCCACGGGCGAGATCTGTGCTGATTTCAACGGCGCCTCCGCCTGTCAGGCGGCTGGGGATGTGCCGATCCGCATCGGCATGAGCGCGCCGCTGCAGGGCCCCAGCGCGGCCCTGGGCACCGAGATGAGGCGCGGCATCAACGCCATGCTGGAGCGCTTCAACCTCGACGGTGGCGTGAACGGCCGGCGGGTGGTGCTGGAGGCGCGCAACGACAACTACGATCCCGACACGGCCCTCAACGTAATGCACGAGCTGCTGGACGTGGAGCAGGTGGTCTCCGGCGAGGATCAGCCGGACGTGCGCGGCAAGAACGGTGTGTTTGCTCTGGTGGGCAACGTGGGCACCCCCACCATGCTGGTCACCGCGCCCGTGGCCACGAAGAACAAAGTCATCTTCTTCGGTCCGTTCACCGGGGCGCAGGCGTATCTGCGCGACGACACCAACTCGCCGTACGTGTACAACTACCGCGCCGGCTACGTCGACGAGACGGCGGCGATGGTGGATTACATCCGCGGCTCGCGCATCCCGCGCATCATCAACGACCCTGCCACGGACTACCAGCGCATCCTGGTGTTCGCCCAGGAGGATACCTACGGCGACTCGGGCTACGACGGCGTGGTCAGCGCGTATAACCAGTCCGTGGGGCCCTTGCCCAGCACCAACGCCATCCGCCGGGTGAACTACAAGCGTGACACCATCGGCAGCGTGGACCCGGCGATCGCGGAGGCGGGCGTATATCTGAACGGCGTGCTGGCGCGCTCCACGACCGGAGTGCAGTCGGTGGCGGTGATCATGATCGACACCTACCAGATCGGCAACCGCTTCATCCGCGGGGTAAAGGACTGGATCAATCAGGACCCCGCGCGCGCCGAGCGCCTGGACGTACTGTTCATGAACGTGTCGTTCGTGGGCGGCGATGCGCTGTCCGAGGCGCTGCGCGCGACGCCGGAGGCGTACGACGACGTGCGCGCGCCCGGTACCCGGCGCAGCTACGCCGAGAACGTGATCGTGACCCAGGTGGTGCCCAACTACGACTCGCAGGCGCCCGGGGTGGTGCAGTATCGCGAGGACATCCGCACCTTCGACGGCGGCGTGTACAGCTTCACCTCGCTCGAGGGCTACATCGTGGCGCGGCTGTTCACCACGGCGCTCAACCTGCACGGCTCGAACCTGACGACCGACGGCTTCATGCAGACCCTGGACACGCGGGTGAAGGAGCTGGATATCGGCATCGGTACCACGCTCAACTTCTCCAGCACCAACCACCAGGCCAGCAGCACGGTCTGGGGTAGCCACATCCAGGACGACGGCAGCTTCACCGTGCCGTTCATCTGGAAGCGAGAGACGGGCATCCAGGGCAACTGACGGGGCGTGCGCCTCAGCTGCTGGAGCTGGGCCCGGTGTCACCGGGCTCGAGGTCACACGGCAGCGGGCTGCACGGCAGCTGCACTGGCGGGCGGAACGCGGGCTCCTGCTCGTGGCTGCCCTCCGTGGGCAAGCAGCGGCCGGAGTTGCACAGCAGCCCGTCGTAGCAGGCGTTGCTCTCGCCACAGGCGCAGCCCTGCGTGCCGCTCTCGCAGCTCGTGCCGGCGTCCGGGCTGGGAGCTGGGGCGGGCGCGCTCTCCTCACCGCAGCTGGCGAGCAGAGCGCCGAGCAGCGGCGGCAGCAGAGCCGCTGTGAGGGCCAGGAGCGGAGCGGGGGCCAGCGGCCTCGAGCGGAGCATCTGCGCAGGCTAACACGGGGCCCGTGCGGCGCGTCGTATCAGCTGCCGTGAGCATGCGCCGACCCAGGAGCAAGCGGGGCATGAGACGGTTACACGCGGAGCGCGTGGAGACCCTGCTGCTGCTCGCCTGGCAGTGCGAGCGATTCCAGCTGGAGGACGGTGAGGTGCTCGAGCTCGAGGCGCAGCAGTCGCTGCTCGGCACCAGCCAGCTGCCGGTGGCCGCCGGCACCAGGCGCTGAAGGCGGCCTGCGCCGCTTGGCGGCTGCGCGCCGCTGCTGCTAGGCTCGAGGCTCATGCTCGAGGTGGCGCCCGGCTGGATCATCCCGAGTGAGGAGCTCGAGCTGCACTCCGTGCGCAGCAGCGGCCCCGGCGGGCAAAACGTGAACAAGGTGGCGAGCAAGGTGGAGCTGCGCTTTCAGCTCGGCGCCAGCTCCGCGCTGTCACCTGGGCAGAAGCGGCGGCTGGTGGCCGCCTTTCCCTCGCACGTGACCGCGGCGGGGGACTTCATCCTGAGCAGCGATCGCTTCCGCTCGCGGCTGCAGAATGAGCGGGACGCGCTGGAGCGCCTGGCAGAGATGTTGCGTTCCATCCGCTTTGCTCCGGCCCGGCGCGTGGCCACCCGCCCGAGCCGGGCCGCCAAGAAGCGGCGCGTGGCCGACAAGCGCGCGCGCGGCGAGATCAAGCGCGAGCGGCGCAAGAACGCGGACGGCTGAGCGCGGTCGGGCGGACACGGCTCCACGAGCAGCCCCGGTCCACCGCGGCTCCCCCGGGATTGCCTTCAAGATCGCCGCGCACTATGGCATTGAGCGAGGCGGAGCACGAACTTGATCCAGCTGTCGGTGAATCTCAACAAGGTGGCGTTGCTGCGCAACAGTCGCGGCAGTGATAACCCTGGCCCGCTGCAGGCGGCGGTCACGTGCATCGAGGCGGGGGCCGCGGGCATCACCTTGCACTGGCGGGAAGATCGCCGCCACGCGCGCGAGGACGACGTGCGGCAGCTCCTTGCGCTGTGCAAGCAGCGCGGGGTCGAGTTCAACCTGGAGGGCGATCCGCGCCCCGAGCTGGTGGCGCTCGCGCTCGCGCTGCGCCCCACTCAGCTCACCCTGGTACCCGTGACGCCAGGTGAGGTGACCAGCGATCATGGCTACGATCTGCCGCGCCAGGGCCCGGAGATCGCTCCGGTCATCAGCGCAGCTCGTGCCGCCGGCATCCGCGTGGCGGTGTTCATGGACGCGAACGCCGAGCGCATCGCCGGCGCGAGAGAGCTGGGCGCGGACCGTGTGGAGATCTACACGGAGCCGTATGCCGCCGCGTTCGGCACGGAGCGCGCAGCCTTCGAGCTGGGCCGCGTGCGTGACTCGGCCCGGGCCGCCGCGCGCGCGGGGCTGGGCGTCAACGCAGGCCATGACTTGAATCTCGACAATCTGCCCACCCTGGCGCGCGAGGTGCCCGAGATCGTGGAGGCGTCGATCGGTCACGCGCTGATAGCCGACGCCCTGTACCTGGGCCTGGCGGAGACGGTGCGCCGCTACCGGCGGGCGGGGGAGGGCATCGACGTGCCCAGCGTGAAGACGAAGTAGCGCTCGAGCGCGCGGTCGCCGGGAGAGGTGTGCCAATCCGGTGCACGACTCCATTTGTGGCGCGTGCTGCATTCTGCAGCTGCCTCGCAGAAGTGTGCCGGGTTGTTTCACTTCCGGGCTCAAGTCTCCAGCGAGACAGTCGCTCACGAAGTGGACAGACTGCAGACGCGATCGGTGGCGCCGTCCACCTGAGCCCACATCGAATCACGACAGCGCATGGCAGGACGAGCCTCGATTCCCCCGCCTACCTCTCGCCGCAGCACGGCGGCGCCGGGGCAAGGCCAGGGATTGCTGCAGGTGACCTGGGACGACGCGGCCGGCGTGGCCTTTGTCCTGCATCCACAGGGGCTCGTGCTGGAGACCCTGGAGGAGGTCACGCTCTGGCGCGACGAGGTGTACGCCAAGCTGGAGCAAATCGAGCGCGCGCGCGGCGGCCGCTTTCCCATCGTGGTGTGCCTGGATGGGGTGACGATCCGGCCCAACGTGGTGGCGGAGTATGGCGTGGTGGCGCGTGGCTATGGCGAGCGCTTTGCCAGCGGGCTCGCGCGCTACTCGCGGCGCCCCAACGGGGTCGGGCAGATGGTGACGGTGGCCGCGCTGAAGGAGGGCTTCCGGGCCAACCTGTTCACCAGCCGCTCGGAGGCCATCGCACACGCGCTGCTCGGCCACGAGAGCTCGATCAAGCCCAGGCCCTGAGCTCCGCTAGCGCTTCTTCGCGCGGCGCCGCGGCTCGGAGCTTGCAGCCGGCGCAGTCGGGGCAGGCGAGTCGTGCCACTCCAGCGCGCCGCTGCCCAGCAGCTGTTGCAGCAGCGGCAGCGCCGATGGGTAGCGCCGCAGTGCCGCCGCATCGAATGCGGCGCCGTCCGCCAGCGGCTCCAGCCAGGCGAGCTGCCTCGGCTCGAGCTGCAGCTCGCGCCCGTCCGTGAACAGCCACAGCTCCCGCCGGCGCGGCACCAGCAACCAGCGCCCCCGCCGCCGCAGCCACTGCCCGCGCCCGAGCCGCGGCTTCACCCCGCGCGCCAGCGCCGGATCCCCCTCGACCTCGAGCTGCAGCTTGGGCCGGGTGAGATAGCGGCCGAGAAAGCGGTCCAGCTCCCCATCGCTCAGCTCGAGCCCCGAGCGCACCAGCGCGCGCAGCGCGCCGAGCTCCGACTCGGCGATGCGGCTGGGCTGGGTGGTGAGCTCGCGCCCCGGATCGCGAAAGCGCTGCTCGCTGGCGCGCCCCATCAGCTCTTCCGCCAGGGCACCGACCAGCTCGCGCTGATCGGGCGCGCGAAAGCCGATCGAAAAGGTCATGCAGGCGTCCAGCGCCAGGCCGTAGTGCGCCACGCTAGGCGGCAGATACAGCACATCCCCCGGGCTGCACACGTGCTCCTGCTCGGGCCGGAAGGTCTTCAAGATCTTCAAGTCCACGCCCGGCAGGAGCGCGGGATCAAACTGCTCGGCGAGCTGCCAGCGCCTGCGGCCCTGCGCCTGTAGCAAGAAGACATCGTATTGATCGAGATGCGGCCCCACCGAGCCGCCGGGGGCGGCAAAGCTGATCATGATGTCGTCGATGCGCCAGTCTGGCAGCCAGCGCAGCGGCGCGAGCAGGCTCGCCACCTCGGGCACCCACTTGTCCACGTCCTGGACCAGCAAGGTCCAGTCCTTCTTCGGTAGCCGTGCCAGCCGCTTCTCCTCGAAGGGGCCATGCTCCAGCGACCAGCGCTTGCCCAGCTTGCCCATCACCAGGCGAGACTCGACCTCGGGCTCACACGCCAGCCCCGCGAGCTCATCGGCGCTGAGCGGTGAGACAAAGCCGGGCAGCGCGCCGCGGATGAGCAGCGGCTTCTTCTGCCAGTGGCGCCTCAGGAACTGTTGCGGAGTGAGCGGGCCGAGCACGGCGCGACGTATGGCACCACGGCGGGCCGCGTGGGAAGCGCCGACTGGCGGCACTGGACGTGTTTGCAGCGCCGCTCAGCGCTGGCTCACGCGCGGTGCTCGAGCGAGGCGCTCGGCGCCCGATCGGACTGCGCGGCACCCGCGCCCTCGAGCAGCGCGGCAAAGGCGGGGCGCAGGATCTGCTCGCGGGCTTGCCGGTACAGCTCGCGCTGCTCGTCCGAGCTCAGGCGGCCATAGTGGTGCAGCGCGGGCTGCGAAAGCTCGGCAGTGGAGCTGGGCTCTGGCAGCAGCGCGAGCTTGCGCTCGGCCTCGCGCCGCAGCTCTGCCCGCAAGTTTGCGCGCTGCTTCGGGCCACCCTGCGCGAGCGCCCAGGCGAGAAAGCGGAACGCGAGCTGGGCATGACGGGTCTCGTCTTCGGCCACATCGAGCAGCGCCTGGCGCACGCTCGAATCGCCCGCCAGGCGGGCTTGCTCCTGCGCGACGACGGCGGCGAACGTCTCACCGATGCAACCCTCGGCGAGGGTGGCGCGCGCCACGCTGAGCAGGTCGAGCTCGAGCGGATGGTCGAGCTCCGGCAGCTTGCCAGGACCGATGGCGCGCCCCGCCAGGCGGCTGGCGATGCTGAAGGCGCGCTCGGCATGGGCGACCTCATCGAGCCCCGCCGCCTGCGCGTCACCTACCAGCTGCGCGGGGGCACCGAGCGCGAGCAGCTGCAGGCTGAAGCGAGCGAAGCTGGCGATGGAGGCGTGCTCCATCAGCGCATCGGCTTGCCACAGCTCCGCCAGGCGCGCGCGCTCGGCAGCGCTGGCGCTGGGCCGCACCGCATGGGGCAGCCCGGTGAGGGTAGCGTCGATGACCAGCCAGTCATTGCGCTGCTCCGCCGCCGACACCAGCGTGCGCTCGTTCAGCACCAGCGCGCGCCCGCAGCACGACCCCTCGCACGATTGATAACAGCACTCGCCGCCCCCCGCGGGCACGCCCGGACCGAGCGCGGCGTTGCAGCAGCTGGATGCGACCCAGTCGTGCCGCAGGCAGCCGTTCTCCAGAAACCCAGCCTCGACCTCGGCGGAGCTGCGCGGCGGCTCGCGCGGGATTTGACCCGCACCATCGCGCGCCAGCTGCATCATCCGGATCCTGTCGACACAGAAGGTCTCGGCCACTCCGAAGCTACAGCTCGCGGCTGCGGGGCTCGGCGTGCGATCCTCCGTGGGCATGGCGCTGCCCCCGCCAGAGCCCCCGCCAGATCCAGCGGCAGAGCCAGCGGCTCCAGCAGCCACCGTCAGATCGTCTTCGATCGGATCGGCGGGCTCCGCGCTGGTCTTGGCGCCGCAGGCGCCCAGCGCGCCACCCGCACCGATGGCAAACAACAAGCGGCCCAGCATGCGATGGTGAGAGCTCGGGGACATGCCCCAGCAGATTGCAAGAAGCCGGCCACGGCCTCTACGGACGCCTGGTGTCGGGATTCCCCGGTAAAAACCGCCATCTGCGAGCGGGTGCACCAACCCGTATCGTCAATCTGGCACAGCGCTCGACCGTGACTTGGCACATTGGCGGCGGAGATGGCCTTTTGCCGGCATCCATGCCAGAAGGCGCTCCCATGTTTGGCCCGCGCTGGCCCGGCGCAGAGAAGGCGTGGACGTTCCTGGCCCCGATGGAGGGCATCACGCACCCCGCATTCCGGGCGCTGCTCGCGGCGCGCCCTGGGCTCGGGGTGGTGTGTACCGAGTTCGTGCGCATCTGCTCCACCGGTCTGGGCGCCCGTCACCTGCGCGAGCAGGTGGTACGCGCGCCGGGCGCCGCGCTCTCGGTGCAGGTGATGGGCAACCACATCGAGCACATGGCCGACGCGACGGAGATCGTTGCGCAGGCCGGCGCCGATCTCGTCGACCTGAACGTGGGCTGCCCCGCGCCGCGGGTGGTGCGCAAGGGCGTGGGCTCGGCCATGCTGCGCGATCCGGAGCTGCTCTCGCGCGTGGTGAGCGCCATGCGCGGCCGCACGCGCGGCTGGCTCACCGCCAAGATGCGCGCCGGCTTCGATGACGCCGCGGGTGCCGTGCGCAGTGCGCGGCTGATCGAGGCGGCCGGCGCCAACCTGATCGCGGTGCATCCGCGCCGGCAGGTCGACTTCTTCGCGGGGGTGAGCGACTGGCGCATCATCGCCGAGATCAAGCGCTCCGTCTCGGTACCGGTGATCGGCAACGGTGACGTGTGGTACGCGGCGGACGCGCTGCGCATGCGGCGGGAGACGGGCTGTGACGGCGTGATGATCGGCCGCGGGGCGCTGCGCAATCCGTGGATCTTCGAGCAGATCGACGCCCTGGTGCGCGGCTTGCCTCTGCCGCGCCCGAGCGGCGACGACGTGCTCGGCCACTTTGACGCGCTGGCGGCCATGTTCGGCGAGCTCGCGCCCGGGCGCACCGTGGGCCTGCTGAAGGAGCAGCTGCGTTACCTGTGCCGCGTGGTGCCGGACTCCGCAGAGCTCCTGCGGCGCACGATGCGCGCCGCGGCCCTGCCCGAGCTGCGCGCCATCCTGGCGGAGCGCCTGGCGGGCGAGCGCCCCGAGGCGCTCGATCTGGGTGCCGAGGGCGGGCAGCTGGAGCGCTCGGGCAGCGCGCTGGCCGCGTAAGCTTTCAAGCGGACTGAACGGCTGCGCCGCAGGGGGGCGAGCGCGGCCGACTCGACCGCACGAGGCGGGAGAGGCTGTGGCGCCGCTGGGCCGCGTGATATAGCCGCAGCAATCATGGCCGATGCGAGCGGAACGGGAGTGAAGTCGGGCGCGGACACGGAGCGTCGCTGCAACAGCTGCTCCGGCAGCGGAGAGGTGGGCACGGAGATGGGGCCCGTCGATTGCCCCGACTGCGGCGGCACCGGCGTGCTCCCGCACCCGAGCGTGCTGGTGGAGTGGCGCATCCGCGACATCGAGCGGGCGCGCAGCGCCGGCGCGGACGCCGCCGCCAGTGACATCCGCTGGCTGATCGCCGAGCTGCGCCGCGCGCGCACGGCCCTGACCGAGATCGCCAGCCTCGCAGCGGACGCGGGCGACTCGGACATCGCGCGGCGTTTGCGCGTGGTGTCCGGGCAGGCGCTGGAGCTGTTCGAGGTGGTGCCCGTAGGGTCCGAGCGTTGACCTGGAGCCGGCGCCGTTTCCTGAGCCGAGCCGCCCCGGGCGTGCTTGGCCTCTCGGGCTGCCTCACGGCCCGTGATGAGACGGTGCTGCAGGGAGCAGGGGGAGCGGAGGAGGCGCGCGCTCCGCTGCAGGTGCCGCGGGAGCCCTGGCCCCCACCGGGTGCGAGCTCTCCTTTCGAGCACGGGGTGGCCAGCGGCGATCCACTGGGCGACGCGGTGATCCTGTGGACGCGCGTGACCCCGCCCGCGAGCGGAGCGGCGAGCTCGCTCCCGGTGGAGGGCGAGCTCGAGGTAGAGGTGCAGTGGCGCATCGCGCTCGATCCCGAGCTCGAGCAGATCGTTGCGGAAGGCGAGACGAGTACCGACCCGGGCCGCGACTACACCGTGCACGTGGACGCCACCGGCCTCAGCAGCGGCACTACGTATTACTATCAGTTCCGCGCGCTGGGTCAGACCTCGCCGCGCGGCCGCACCCGCACCTTGCCCGCGGGCGCGGTGCAGCGCATGCGCCTGGCGGTGGTGTCGTGTGCCAACTACCCCGCCGGCTTCTTCAACGTGTATGCGCTGCTCGCCTCTGCCGACGTGGATCTGGTGCTGTGCCTGGGCGACTACATCTACGAGTACGCCGACGGCGTGCTGGGTGCCGGCGCGCCCATCGGGCGAGCGCCGGAGCCCGCGCACGAGCTGCTCACCCTGGCCGACTATCGCCAGCGCCATGCGCACTACAAGCGGGATCCGGATCTGCAAGCGGTGCACCGGCAGCACCCCTTCGTGCTGGTGTGGGATGATCACGAGGTCGCCAACAACTCGTCCCTGCACGGCGCGCAGAATCACCAGAGTGACGAGGGCGATTTCGCGCAGCGCCGGCAGGCTGCGCTGCAGGCCTATCGCGAGTGGCTGCCGCTGCGACCTCGCGCCGAGGCGCCGCTGTACCGCAGCTTCGCCTGCGGCGAGCTGCTGGATCTGCTGATGCTCGACACGCGCCATCAGGCGCGGGCCGTGCAGGTCAACCCCTGTGATCAGCCGCTGCTGGCCGATCCCTCGCGAGAGCTGCTGGGCGCCGAGCAGGAGGCGTGGCTCGGGCAGCAGCTATCGCAGTCGCAGGCGCGCGGCGCGCGCTGGCGCTTGATCGGGCAGCAGGTGCTGTTTGCGCCGCTCTGGCGCAACAGCCTCGGCTGCGTGCAGTCGGCTGACTACTGGGATGGCTACGCCGCCACGCGCGAGCGCCTGTTTGACCTGCTGGAGCGCGAGGCCATCGACAACGTGATCCTGCTCACGGGGGACGCGCACGCCTCCTGGGGCAACGACGTGCCGCGCGATCCGTTCACGCCAGGTGCGTACGATCCGGAGAGCGGCAGCGGCAGTCGCCTGGTGGAGCTCGTGGCGCCCGCGCTCAGCTCACCCGCGCGTGGTGACCCCGAGCTGCAGATCCGCGCGCTCAATCCACACGTCAAATTCAGCGAGCAGCAGCGCCAGGGCTATCTCTTGCTCGACGTGACCCCAGAGCGCGCACAGGCCGAGTGGCACCTGGTGGCCACCGTTCGCCAGCTGAGCGCGGAGGTCACGCTGGCGGGCGCGCTGCAGACGCTCTCCGGACGTCCCTGGCTGGAGCCCGCGCTCGAGCCCACCCTGGCGCGCTCCAGCTTGCCTGCGCCAGCGCGCTGAATCACCGGCGAGCTGAGCACGACACGAGCGCACGGCACAGCCGCGCTTCAGAACAGGCACTGGGCCGTGCCCAGGATCATGTCGGCCAGGATGATGCCTGGGCTGCCGTTGCCACCGAAGAGCGCCGGATCGCACACCGCGCCGGGGGACGAGCACTCGGGCGCGAGGCGGCGCGAGCACTGGCCGGAGTTCTCCGCCAGGCACTGCAGGAACTGCTCGCAGCCGATCTGCGCGGCAGGGCCGTTGGTGGCGCAGGTGATGTTGCTCACCAGCCGGTGCGCGCAGCGCGTGCAATCGGCCTGGATGCCGCCGCAGCAGCGATCGTCTTCACACACGCCGCCCTCGCAGTCCGCGTCGGCCTCACAGCTCTCGCCGGTGGCGCAGGGCCCGCACCTGCCGCCGCAGTCCGTGTCCGTCTCGTCGCCGTCTTGCTGCTGGTTGTCGCAGTCGGCGCAGCGCCCCGCGATACAGCTGCCGCTGGCGCAGTCGGCCGGGGTGTTGCACTCCTGACCCACCCGGCAGCGCGCGCACTGCGGATCATTGCCGCCGCAGTCCGCGTCGCTCTCGTTGCCGTTCTGCTGGCCGTCGAGGCACAGCGGCAAGGCGCAGTTGCCGCCCGCGCAGCGGCCGCTGGCGCACTGCGAGCCGTTGGTGCAGGGGCTCTGCAGCGGGCACAGCGGGCAGGGGGCCAGTCCGCAGTCGGTGATCGGCTCATTGCCGTTGCGCTCGCCGTCGTTGCAGCGCGCGGGCTGACAGCACAGCTCGACGCCCTCGCCGCAGCCCTGCGCCGTGCACACCCGTTCGCTGCAGTCCGCCGCCTGGCTGCAGCGCGAGCCCGGCAAACAGGCATCGCAGCTGCCGCCGCAGTCGGTGTCGACCTCGTCCTGGTTCTGCACCTGATCGTTGCAGCTGGCGGCGGCACAGGCGCCGTCGCTGCACACGCGCGTCAGGCAGTCGTCCGGCACGCCGCACCCTGCGCCCACGGCGCAAGCCGGGCACGGGCCGCCGCAATCGCTGTCCGTCTCGCCGCCGTTGAGCTCGCTGTCTGCGCACGAGGGCTGCGCGCAGCTGCCCGCGGCGCTGCAGAAGCCGCTCGCGCAGTCTTCTGCGCGCGTGCACGACAGCCCGTCGCCACACGGCGCCGTGCAAGGGCCGCCGCAGTCCACGTCAGCCTCGCCTTGATTGCGCTGTTCATCGCTGCAGCTCGGGGGCGCCAGCTGCGGCAGCTCGCAGCCCGTCAGCTCAGCCCCGGAGCAGCTCGCCCCCGCATCGGCGGCCGGCTCTGGCGCGCGCGGCGGCTCGGGCTCCGGCGCTGGCGCCAGGCCCGCGTCCAGCTCTGGCCGGGCGCTGCCGGCGTCCGGGCGCAGCGCCTCGATCTGGCGCGGCTGAAAGGGATCATTGACGACGGTACAGGCCGCGCACGCCAGCAGCGGCAGCAACAGCCGCTTCACTCTCCAAACCGTTGCTGTCGAGGGCATCGGACAACCTCTCACTCGCACGAACGTGCGGACGGGCTGGCTATCACCTGGCCCCTTGCGGGCGCCATGTTACTCCAATCGGACCTGAAGTCGACCCCCGCTCGCCACAGGCGTGCCGGAATCCCAGATGCACGGAGCAACTCCGAGCGGAAACGGCGGCCCGTTCCACTGCGCGAGCGTGACATTAGACGACCTGAGGGATCGCCGCCGTGGCCATTTGTCATGCCGAGAAGACACTGAGCAGCCGACAAGCCCAGCGGACTTTTCATGGAGAGGGCTCGCCGTCAGGCGGACGGCGCGCGGCGCCAGGATGAGCCCGCTGGCGCGCACGCTGTTGCATGGTGGTTCACGCGTGGCGCGCTCTGCCGCACGGCGACTTCACGCGCTGCCAGCACGACTCCAGCGGCGCTCCGGCACGGCTGAGCACGGCGCAAAACTGTGGGCGGGCTGCAGCGGCCAGCCAGTGCCCTGAACATCCGCGGCGAAGCGCACCTTCTGGCCCGCGGTGGGTGCGATCTTTTCACGATCTCCGGCGCCGCGCCGCGCATGGATTGCCAGAGCGGTCAGCGCTGCCGCGCGGCCGCGATCAGTCGATCAGCATCGCGCCTCGGCGAGGCGCGCTCCGGAGGCAGTGGTGGACTCATTGCAAAACGACCTGGCGCCCGAGCTCGCTTCCGCAACGGAGGTGCCTGCGTACACTGAGGGCAACGGTGACGGGCAGTCGCCGCTACGGCACGTGGCGGCTGCGCTGGCGGCCGTGGATGAGCTGGCGGCGTGCCGCGACAGCAGCAACCTGTTGCGCCTGGCCATCGAGCTCTCGCGCTCGCGGCTGGGGCTGGAGCGAGTAGGCCTGTTCATGCGCGATCGCGCCAGCGAGCGCATCGTGATGCGCGGCACCTGGGGTACCGGCGCGCAGGGCGAGACCACGGACGAGCGCTCCCTGGTCCAGGAATTTTCGTCGCGCGAGTACCAGGCGCTGCTCAGCGCGCGGCTCTCCGGCGGGCTGGGCATGTATCACCCGTGCGCGCCACGTTATGCCACCACCGAGCCGGGGCGCACGGTCCTGCTGGGTGAGGGCTGGGTGATGGCCACCCCGCTGGTCGCCGCGCGCGACGTGCTCGGCGTCATGTACAACGACGCAGCGCTCACCCACACTCCGGTCGATCACGGCAAGCAGGCGGGCGCAGCCGTGTTCTGCACCATGCTCGCGGTGCTGTGTCAGTCGCGGCGTGGCGCAATCCACTGGCAGCCGCTGCAGCGCAAGGCGGGGCAGGGGCCGCTCGTGGAGCGGGTGGTGCGCGCCCTGGCAGAAGACCTGCAGCTCACCGGCGAGCGGCTCGCCACCGAGCTGGGCGTGAGCCCCGGGCACCTGGCGCGCTCCTTCAAGCGCGAGATGGGGGTATCGCTGGTGGATTATCGCAATCGCCTGCGTCTCGATCGCTTCTTCGAGTCCGTGCAGCGCCGCGGCGGCGGCGGCGGTCACCTGCTGGATGCGGCGCTGGAAGCGGGGTTCGGCAGCTACGCGCAGTTTCACCGCGTGTATCGCAAGTTCCTGGGCGCCACCCCGCGTGACACCTTTGCCGCGGCCGGCCTTGCTTCCGGCGCCGGCCTTGCCGTGCCCGGCGCGGGCCCCGAGCACGCCGCGCAAGCCGCTATGCCATGAGCTCGAGCTCGGCCATGGCCGTGGCCTGCGAGTCTCCGCCCACGAACACCTCGAACAGACCGGGCTCCGGCGCGTAGCGCAGATCGCGCTGGCAAAAGGCCAGCGCGCTGGCGGGCAGGCGGAAGCTCACCCGCGCGCTCGTCCCCGGCGCGAGCTCCACCCGCTGCGCACCCTTCAGCTCGCGCAGCGGGCGCGTGACGCAGCCCACCCGGTCACGCACGTACAGCTGCACGAGCTCGCTGCCTGTGCGCGGCCCGGTGTTACTGACCAGCGCGCTCACTTCAAACTCGGTGGCTGCGTCGCCGAAGGCCGGGGTGACCTGCACGTCCGCGTAGCTGAACGTCGTGTACGAGAGGCCAAAGCCGAAGGGAAACTGCGGCGTGACCTCCACGTCGAGGTAGCTCGCGTCCATGTCCACCGGATCCAGCGGGGTGCCCGTGGGAATGCCGCGGCTGGTGCGGCGCGGCGGGCGCCCCGTGTTCTTGTGGTTGTAGTAGATGGGCACCTGGCCCAGGGTGCGCGGAAAGGTGATGGGCAGCTTGGCGCTGGGCGCCACATCGCCAAAGAGCACGTCGGCGATGGCTGGCCCTGCCTGCGTGCCGGGGTGCCAGGCATACAGCAGCGCTCCTGCCAGCTCGAGCTCGCGCGCCAGGGTCAACGGGCGGCCCGCCATGATGATCAGCACCAGCGGCGTACCCGTCGCGGCGAGCTCCTCGAGCAGCTCCGTCTGCACGCCGGGCAGGCCCAGAAACGCGCGGCTGCGGCACTCGCCGCTGATGTTGCCGTCTTCACCCAGCACCACCACGCCCAGCGACGAGGCTGCGACGGCCTCCCGGGCAGCCGCGAAGCCGCTCCGCTGCAGCGAGCGCGGCTCCGGCACGCCCGGCTCGTAGCGCAGGCGCGTGCCCTGGCCCAGGCGCTGCCGCAGCGCCGCCAGCAACGTCACGCTGGCGCTGCGCTCACCGTCGAACGACCAGCAACCGAGCTGGTCGTGGGCGCTGTCAGCGAGCGGGCCCACCACGCACAGCGACTCCGGCGCGGCAGGCAGCGGCAACAGCCCGGCGCGGTTGTCGAGCAGCACCAGCGAGGCGCTGGCCGCTCTGCGCGCCAGCGCGAGGTGTGGCGCAGAGAGCGCAGCGCTCACCGCCGGGGCCGGGGTGTACGGATGCTCGAACAACCCGAGCCGGTGCTTCACGTAGAGCACCCGGCGCACCGCCTCATCGATCTCGGCCTCGGGCACGGCCCCGCTGCTCACCAGCCGCGCGAGCTCGTCGCGATAGGTGCACGACACCATCTCCAGGTCCACCCCGGCGCGCGCGGCCTCCAGCGCAGCCTGGCGCGCGTCAGCGCAGGAGCCGTGCGCGATCATCTCCTGCACCGAGGCCCAATCGCTCACCACCAGGCCCTGGAAGCCCAGCTCAGCCTTGAGCAGCTGGCGCAGCGCCCAGCGCTGCCCCGACATCGGCACGCCGTTCAGATCGTTGAAGCCGCACATCACGCTCAGCACCCCTGCCTCCACGCAGGCGCGGAACGGCGGCAAGTACACGTCGCGCAGCAGCGGCTCGGGGATCCAGGTGGTGTTGTACTCCTTGCCCGCCTCGGCAGCTCCGTAGCCCAGGTAGTGCTTGGCGCAGGCCGCCACGCGGCCCGCGTGCGCTGGATCCGGCCCCTGGAAGCCGCGCACCGTGGCCGCGCCGAGCTGCGACGCGAGCCAGGGATCTTCGCCGAAGCTCTCTGCCACCCGGCCCCAGCGCGGCTCGCGCGTGACGTCGACCATCGGCGCAAAGGTCCAGTCGATGCCCGCCTCGCTCGCCTCCCGCGCGGCGGCCGCGGCCACCTCCTCTGCCAGCGCCGGATCGAAGCTGGCGGCCAGCCCCAGCGGGATCGGAAAGATGGTCTTGTAGCCGTGCAGCACGTCGCGCCCGAACAGCAGTGGGATGCCGTGCCGGCTCGCCAGCGCCGCGCGCTGCAGCTCATTGCGCTGCTCGCGGCCGGCGGCGTTGAGGAAGGAGCCGACCCGGCCTTGCTGTACGTCGTCGAGCAGGCGCCCGTAGCTCTCCGCGTCCTGCTCGGGCTGCTGCGGCAGGGTGAGCTGGCTCATCTGCCCGATCTTTTCCTCCAGGCTCAGCGCCGCCAGCAGCCGCTCCAGGCGCTCGATCGGGGGCCACTGGGCTGCCGAGGGCAACTGGGCTGCCGAGGGTAACTGGGCTGCCGAGGGTAACTGGGCTGCCG
>JAICQL010000322.1 GCA_025937895.1 Polyangiaceae bacterium
AGCCCACCCTGGCCATAGCTGATCAGATCATCGAGCTCGGCCACGCGCCCGAGGCTGCGCTTCAGCCGGACGGCGATTGGCTTGACCGCTGGCAACCCCTCGCGGAAGCGAGCCATGACTTCCGGAGAATCCGTAATTGGCGTACCCATCCCTACACTCCGGGACCTTACACGGGTCAGGTCCGCCATACCACGCCAGTTTCCCGGCTCGAGGTCGCCGTCATGCAACGGTGGTGACATTTGTTTCTGATGTTTCAGCATGCGAGCTCCGCGGCGAGCAGTCGTGTCTCTCCCTCGACTTGCTGGTGTCCGCCGGGTCGCGTCTTGGGTAGCGGCCCGGAGCTCGTCCGGTTTTTTCTGGTCGCCTCCTCCGGCCCAAGAACTACGCTCGGGGCATGATCCGCTGGGGTAAGATCGCGGCTGCCTACGCCGTGCTCTGCGCAGTGGCTCTGGCCTTGACCTGGCCTCGTGGCTCACCCCTCCGCCACCCGGAGCCCTACGCGACCGCAGCGCTGCTGGGCGAAGGTTCAGCCCACCTGTGGAGCCTGGGCCTGGGCGTGGCGTTTGGCCTGCTCGTGGTCCTGGCCTCGCGCTGGACGGTGCGGCGCTACGACTGGGCGCGGCGGCTGCACGTCGAGCTGCGGCCGTTCGCGCGCAGCCTGAGCCCGAGCGGGGTGGTGGTGCTGGCGTTGCTCAGCTCGGCGGGGGAGGAGCTGCTGTTTCGCAGCCTGTTGCAGCCGTGGATGGGGCTGCTGCCGCAGGCGCTGCTGTTCGGCGTCGTCCATCAGCTGCCGGGCCCGAGCCGCTGGGTGTGGGCGGCGTGGGCGTTTGGCGTGGGGCTGGTGCTCGGCATATTGTTCCAGGGCACGGGCTCGCTGCTCGGTCCGCTCGCCGCGCACGCGCTCGTCAACGGAGTCAACCTGACGTTCCTCAAGCACTACGATCCAGCGCCGCGCGCTCTGCCCGCGCGCCTGGAGCTGGAAGCATGACCGCGCGCAGCTTGACCGGGGTGTGGCTCGGGCGCCGGCCGTACGCGCCCATGTACGCGCTGCAGCTCGAGCTGCTCGAGCTGCGCAAGCGGGGCGAGCTCGGTGATGTGCTGCTGTGTCTGGAGCACGAGCCCGTGATCACTCTGGGTCGTGGCGCGCAGCCCGAGCACCTGCTGGCCAGCGCCGAGCTCTTGCGCGAGCGTGGCATCGCGCTGGAGAAGACGGATCGCGGCGGGGAGATCACCCTGCACGCGCCGGGTCAGCTCGTGGGCTATCCAATCGTCAGCCTGGCGCCCGATCGGCAAGACGTGCGGCGCTACGTGAAGGACCTGTCGGGCACCTTGCGCGAGCTGCTGGCGGCGCGCGGGGTACAGTCGGGCGAGGTGCCGGAGCTGATCGGCGTCTGGGTGGATGGCGCCGCCCCCGGCGCGTGGCCAGGGCTGGAGCAGGCGCGGGCCCCCCAGAAGATCGCTGCCATCGGCGTGCGTCTCTCGCGCTGGGTGTCGATGCACGGCTTCGCGCTGAACCTGACCGTGGATCTGAGCTCGTTCCGGCTGATCGTGCCCTGCGGCATCAGCCAGTACGGCGTGTGCTCGCTGGCCAGCCTGGGGCTGCCTGCGCCCTCGCCGCTGGAGCTGGCGCCGGTCGCTCACCAGTTGCTCGCCGCGCGGCTCGGGCGAGCCGCGGGGGAGTGGCTCGATCTGTCCGCGCTGCCGCTCGATCAGGTGTCTGCGCGGCTGCGCAGCGTCAGCTCGGCGCTCGGCCGCCCGCAGAGCCTGCCGGCGCCGGCTCGCTGCTGACGGGCTCGCCCGCCTTGTGCGCGCGAGCGATGCGCAGATACATGCGCGCGCCGGTGTTCTCTGGATCGCGCTCCAGCACCGCGGCGAACTCGCGCTCGGCGGGCTCGTGCTCGCCGGCGCTCAGGTGCAGCACGCCCAGCATCAGGCGCGCCTGCAGGTACTCGGGGTTCTCTCGCTTGGCGCGCTCGAACTGCTCCAGCGCGCGCACGCGATCGCCCGCGTCGCGGTACTGCACGCCCAGGCGGGTGCGTAGATCGGGAAAGCTCGGGCACAGCGCCACCGCCTTCTCCAGCTCCTGGATGGCCTCCACCTGCATGCCGACGTCACTGTAGGCCTGGCTGATCTCGGCGTGCATGTTGGCGATGCGGCCCTTGACGAAATCATCTGCGGCGGCGCGCTGACCGCCGCGGCGGCGCAGCGAGCCGTACAGCTTGCGCGCCTCGTCGTAGTTGCCGAGGTCGTTCAAGGTGACCATCAGGTTGAGCTGCGCCTCGGTGTAGTTGGGGTTCAGCACCAGCGCGCGCTCGAACCAGTCGCGCGCCAGCACGAAGTTCCCCGCGCTGTGGGCGATCACCCCCAGCATGTCGAACACATCCGCGTAGCGATCGGTGTGCTTGGCCACCTCGCGCAGCAGCGGCTCCGCCTTGTCGTATTCACGCTTGCCGTAGTGCTCACGGCCGAGCAGGAGCAACTGTTTGATGTGGTCGTCCATGAGCTCTCGATGAATCCAAACGCTCGAGTGCACCAAAAATTGAGTCTGGTGCCGCAAGTGAGCCCGGCCGTCAGAGGCAATCGGGCTACGTCCGGGGCAAGGTGGGCAGTGAACGTACGGCCAGGCTCCACCTACACGTACCTCCCTGATTGCAGCGGGGTGGCGTGACGGCGCCGCATTGGTCTTCTATCCTGAGAGCTGTCCCGTTCCGGTGAGCTGGTGGATCCACGAGTGCCCATGCCCCACGAGCCCCAGCCGGGACCCACGTTGACCCCAGACCCCGCCGTCGCTCCCGCGACCCGGGTGGTGGCACGCATCGTCGATCCCTCGGTGCGGGAGGACGGCCGCGGTGAGCCGGTACTCATCTTGCACACGGCCGAGGCGCGCGAGCGCTTGCTGAGCAGCCAGGGTCCGGACATCGCGCTGCGCGGAGCGGCCGTCCGCGAGCGGCTGCTGGCCAGGGCACGGGCGGCCTCGGTAGCGCCGGCGCGGCGCTCCTCGGCGCCACCGCCGCCGTATTCGCAGCCGCCGTCGGCCCGCCCTTCCTCGCTGCCGCCCTCCAGCCCGGCGTCCACGCTGCCCCCGTCCACGCTGCCGCCGTCGAGCCCGCCGCCGTCCATGTTGCCCCCGTCCGCGCCGCCCGAGGGCTGGAGCGAGCACGACGTGCTGGCCGATGCTCTCGCCGAGGAGGTCCGGGACCATGTGTTGCCCGGTGCGCTGGAGCGCGCGAGCTCGGCGCCACCGGGCCTGCTCGATGACCCCGCGCTGGAGTCGGCCAGCGACGATCTGGATCTGATCGCGGCACCCGAGCCGCGGCGCTCGCAGCGCGCGAAGCCCGGCACGCCGCTGGTCAGCCCGTCCACGGCGCTGCTCCTCGGCACGGCCCTGGGCATGCTGTCGCTGGCCGCCCTGTTTGCGCTGCTGGTGCTGCTCGCACCTCAACCGGCGGTGGATCCCACGGCGCGGCTGGCCGCGCAGGCCCCGGTCGCCGCAGCCCCGGCGCCGGACCTCCACCCGCCCGGCGAGCTCGCTCCGCACGCTGGGGCGGAGCCGATGGACGACCTGAGCGCACTTGGCGAGGCACCGGGTGAGAGCGCTGCGCCACCGCCCGCGCTCGAGCCACCCGCGCCCTCACGGGGCAGCTACGTGCCCGTGCCGCACGTGCAGCACGAGCCGCGGCGGCCGCTGCCCGCGCCCTGGCGCATCGCCGACACCGGGAGCGATCCCGAGCTGCGCCGGCTGCGAGGCAAGGTGGGGGCGGGGCCCTTCTTGACCGCGCTGCAGCGCTCGGGCGTGAGCCGGGCCGAGGCGTACCGTGTGTACCACTCCTTCCGCGGGCTGAAGAACCTGGACCGCGCGCGCGCGCAAGACAGCTTCGAGACCTTGCTGGACGCAAAGGGCCACGTGCTCGCTTTCGAGTACACCACGAACGACGAAGAGGTGTACCAGGCGCGCGAGAGCAACGAGGGCAAGCTGGAGGCGAAGCAGCTGGAGCTGAGCATCGTGCGGCAGCGCGCGCAGGGCGTGATCGTGGTGCAGGGCGGCTTCGAGGCGTCGGCGCAGCGGGCCGGCTTCGAGCGCGGGCTGACAGAGGTGCTGAACAAGGCGCTGGCGGGCTACACCACGGTGGCCGAGATGCGCGAGGGCGACGTGCTCTCGATGGTGGTGCAAGAGGTGACGGTGCTCGGCCGCTTCAGCCGCTACGCGGGCATCGAGGCGCTCGAGTACAGAAGGCGCGGCTCGCCGCCGGTGCGCATCTATTACCACGACATGGGCCGCAACCGCGCCTACGTGGACGGCCGCGGGCGCACCTTCGCCAAGAGCCGCTGGGCGCGGCCTGTCTCGGGCGCGTACGTCTCCTCCCGCTACAATCCGAGGCGCTTTCATCCGGTGCTCAAGCGCATCAAGCCGCACAACGGCACGGACTTCGCGGCGATGCCCGGCACCCCGATCCTGGCGGCAGCGGCCGGCACCGTGAGCTTCGTTGGCACCGCGGGCCCCAACGGCAAGATGGTGCGGCTGAGTCACTCGGGCGGCTACGAGACGAGCTACTCGCACATGTCTCGCTTCGCCAAGGGGCTGCGTGCGGGCGCGCGGGTGGACCAGAAGCAGGTCATCGGCTACGTGGGCTCCACCGGGCGCTCCACGGGCCCGCACCTGCACTTCAGTGCCAAGCGCGCCGGGCGCTTCATCGATCCGGAGTCACTGAACCTGGACGGCTTGACCCGCATCGCCCCCGCCGATCGCAAGACGTTCACGGTGCTGCGCCAGCGCTATGATCAGGTGCTGGATGCGCTGACGGCGCCGCCCGCGCGCGGCTTCGAGCGCCCCGCGCAGCTGGCCGCAGCCACGGCCAGCGGCGCTGCCCCGGCGGGCGCAGCAGCTCCGGGCGGCGAGGCGCCGCACGACTCCGAGGCGCCGCACGATGATCCTGCACCGCAGGACGACGCGGAGGACTGAGCGCGCGAGCTAGCGCTGCGGCACGAACGGGTGCTCGGCGGCGAACTCGGCGAACTGCTCGCAGATGAACTGCAGCGCCTTCAGCTGCCCGTCGCTGAACTCGCCCTCGCCCCGGGTGCGCCCCAGCTCCACGGCGCCGAGCACGCGCGTGCCCTGCTGCAGCGGCGCGCACATGCCATAGGCCACGTCCAGCCCCAGCGCGGCCCAGAGCCGCTTGCGGGCGATGCCCTCGATGCGCACGGCGCGGCCCAGCTGCACGCTGGCGCCCAGCAGCGAGTCCGTTGCCGACTGGCGGTTGCCCACGCACTCGGGCGCGCGCGGACCGAGCGCCCTGAACAGCACGAACTCGCGCCGCTCGGCATCGAGCAGGTGCAGCGCGATGCCCGAGCAGGGCAAGAACTCCTCCAGCGTATTGACCAGAAACTCGGCGCCCGTCGCCAGATCCGGCAGGTAGGAGAGCTCGTTCATGCGCTCGAAGGAGAGCCCGATCAGCTCCTCCCCCGCGGGCACGCGCTGGGAGCTGGGCGGCGGGGGCGCCGGCTCCTCCGCGACCGGGATGGGGAAGGCACCGGAGCGCGCGGGCGACTGCCAGGAGGTGCCGCTGTCGCCCTTGCGCGGCTGCGCGGCAGGCACGGAGGAGCTCGACGCCTGCACGTCGTCTCGCTCGGGCTCTCGCTCGGGCTGACGTGGCGCCGTCTCGCTCAGCGGTGCTTCGTCTGCGGCGGCCACGGTGTCGCTATCGCGGCGCTCTGCGGCGGAGCTGTCGAGCTCCGGCGGCAAGAGGCTGTCCTGCTGCAGGAGGCTGTCCGGTGGCAAGGTGCTGTCTCCAGGGGGCGTGCTGTCAGGTCGCAAGAGGCTGTCCGCAGACGGCCGGTGATCCTCCAGCAGCTCTGGCTCCAGCTCCTCCGTGCCCAGCTCCTCCGTGCCCAGCTCCGGGTCGAGCGGGGGAGCGGCAGAGCGGCGCACGCCGCGCACCCACAGCTCGGTGCGCCCTTGCCAGTCCTTCCACGACAGCGTGGCGAGCGGCGGAAAGCGCGGCTCGCTCTCGAACTCGTGATCGAAGGAGGCCAGCTGCACGAACTGCGAGCTGTCGCGCTCGCGCCAGCCCTCGCGGATCTCCGCCAGCTCTGCCAGCAGGTGCGAGGCGAGCTCTTCATCGGACTGCAGCCCGTCCACCACGTACGACCGCTCGCAGTACAGGATGGGCGAATCCTCGCTCGGCTCCTGCGCTCGCTCGTACAGCACTCGCGCGGGCTCGGGCGCCACCAGCTCCAGCCGCGGCTTGCGCCCCGGGCTACCGTTGCGCAAGCTCGACTCGACGACTTCATCTGCGGCCAGCTTGAAGGGCGCGGACAGTGAGGACGGCGGCTGCGCTGCTGGCGGCGGCTCCGCCGATGGCGAGCTGGCAGGCTGCCCTGGCTCGCCCGGCGGGGGCTCCCCTCCGCCCTCGGAACCCTCCCCCGACCGCTGTGAGGACACCGGCCCCGTCCGGACCACGCCGGTAGCAACAGTGGAGCTCACAGGGGTATCATCGACCATTCTTCCGGCCGGTCTATCGTCCTCGCGACGATCTCGAATTCTGATCAGCCAACTAACCGGACCGCAACTCCTTTTATCGATTTCCGCTGTCGCCCGAGGGCCCGGCCAGGCGCGGCAGCTGCAGAGTCGCGGGACAGGCGATGGTGCAGCAACCGGCCAGCCAATTCCCGTTTCTCCGTGTCCGCGCTGCGCGCCGCGTCGTGAGCTTGCGAGCCCCCGAAGCAGAAAAAACGCGATCTTGGCCGGGAGAGGAGCGTGCCCGGCAGCCCTGTGATAGGCTAAAAGCCGTTGACAGTTCGTGGGTTACGGTGAAACCTGGGCCCAGTCTCGGGGTCGCCTCGGAGGGAAGATGACGAAGAGCGAGCTCATTGACGCCATCGCAGCCCGCGCGGATCTGACGAAAGCGCGTGCTGAAATGGTGGTCAACTGCGTGTTCGACACCATGACCGGTGCTTTGCAAGACGGTCAAGGCATTGAAATCAGAGGCTTCGGTAGCTTCACGGTACGGCCCTACAAGCCGTACGATGGCCGCAATCCTCGTACGG
>JAICQL010000147.1 GCA_025937895.1 Polyangiaceae bacterium
AACGCGCTCGATGCCTACCGCCGCCTGGGCCGCGAATTCCCGAAGGAGCCGCGAGTCCTCGAGGGCTGGTCGCGCATCGCTGCCGCCACCAAGTGGTGGGGAGAGTCCTTGCGCGTCGCCGAGCGCTGGGCCTCGCTGGACCCCTCGGCGGCAGCACAAATTCACCTCGCCCGTACGCAGAAGCGCCTGGGCCAGCTCGATCGCGCCATCACCACCTTGCAGAGCTTGCTCGCCAGGCAACCCGGCGAACGCGAGGCCAGCAGCCTGCTCCAGCTGTACGGCGGCTCTTCGGTGGCGCTGCGCTGAGCTCGCACTTCTGCTCGACCGGGCGGCATTGCCCGGGTTTGCTCTGGAATTGCGAAGGCGAGAGCAATTGCGGCACCCCCCGGACGCGGTATCATCCCTCCGCGCACATGGTCTCCAGCGAGTTGAGAGCCACCACTGACGATCGGAGCGCCTCCCCCTTCCTGCCGGGGGAGCTCGGCCCCGTCCTGTCTGCTGCCGATGAGCTGGCGGGCTACGCAGACACCGATCAGCTGCTGCGCCGCGCGGTGGAGCTCGCGCGGGAGCGCATCGGCGTGGAGCGGGTGGGCCTCTTTCTGCGTGATCCGCGGGCCAAGCAGCTCCTGGTGCGCGGCACCTGGGGCACCGGCATGGACGGCGAGACCACGGACGAGCACGATCTCGCGCACGAGTTCGAGCCGGCGGAGGCGCAGATGTTTTGCAATCTGCAGGCCACGGGCGCGCTGTGGCACTGCCGCGAGGCGATGTTGCGCTGCCCGCAGGGCCTCAACGGCACGACCGAGCTGGGGCGTGGCTGGCTGGTGGTGACCCCGCTGCTCGCCGCACGCGAGCTGATCGGCGTCATGTACAATGACTCGGCGCGCTCGCGCACCCGCTTCGACGAGCGCAAGCAGCTGGGTCTGGCCGTGTTCTGCAGCTTGCTGGCGGGGTTGATCCTACCTCGCCGCAGCCACTTCCGCTGGCCGGCGACGGCCGCGGCGCAGCAGAGCCCGTGGGTGCGGAGCGTGCTGCGTGCCCTGGAAGAGAACCCGCGCTCCAGCGGCGAGCACCTGGCCCGCCAGCTCTCGATCAGCGCCGGCCACCTGGCGCGCTCCTTCAAGGCCGAGGTGGGTGTTTCGCTGGTGGAGTACCGCAACCGCCGCCTGATGGATCGCTTCTTTCTGGCGGTGGAGCGCGGCAACGGCAACCTGCTGAACGCCGCGCTCGAGGCGGGCTTCGGCAGCTACACGCAGTTCCACCGCGTGTACAAGCGCATGTTTGGCACGAGCCCGCGCGAGCAGCGCGGCGCACGCATGGTCACCCCCGTGGACGCGGAGAAGCGCTCGCGGGCGTGAGCAGCTGCCGGGTGAGCTCGGGCGCGAGCGGACCGAACAGCTCGGAGCGCAGCTGCTGCGCCGGCGCCTCCGAGCGCGGCTCCGCCAGCAGCTGACAGGCCACCGTCTGCCGCACGGACGGGCTATCGTCCGCCAGCGCCTGCGCGACCGCGCCCCAGTCGTTCAGCTCCGCCAGCGCCAGCGCCGCGAGCATGCGGTCACGGCCCCGTGGGGCCTTCAAATCCGCGCGCAGCGCAGCCTTCACGCCGGCCTCTCCCGCGCCCGCCAGCGTCATCCGCGCCAGCAGGCCCAGGGTGGCGCCTTGCTCGCTCGCCAGCGTGCGCAGCGCCTGGCGCGCCGGCTCAGCGGCTTTGCCCTGCTCCACCTGGCGAAACAGCGATACCCAGCGGGCGGCAGCGTCCGGCGAGCTCTGCGCCTCCAGCACCAGCGGCTGCAGCGCGGGGTTGGACCAGGGCACCTCATACAGCGCCAGCAGCCGCGCGGAGATATCAGAGCCGCGCAAGGCGCCGCCCAGCAAGGTGGTGGCCACGCCCTCCGCCTCCGCCCCGGCATCGCGCCGCATCAGCTCCAACGCAGCGGCCACCGCCACCACGCCCGACTCCAGCTCTGCCGCCCGCAGCAGCTGCGCGCGGCCGCCGCTGCCAAAGCTCGGCGGCGCGGCCCAGGCCTCGATGATCTGCAAGCGCTGCTCCGTCTCGGCCATCGCCCAGAGATCGGCCAGCCCCACCACCACCTCGGCCCCGCCCAGCGCGCCCAGCGCACGCAGCGCCGCGCCCCGGTTGCTCGGGTCGGGATCGAGCCGGGCCACCTCCAGCAAGGGGCGCGCATCCGCCGGATCTCCACTGTGCGCGGCGGCCTCCAGCGCTGCCCGCCGCACGTCTGCGTCACCGTGCAACATCAAGGTCCGGCGCCGGGCCCCTGCGCTCGGCCCCAGTGCACGGCGCGCCTGCACGATGCTGGCAGTGGGCTCGCCCGCGCCGTCTGGATCCGGCGCGTCGAGCCCTGCGTCGAGCAAGGTCAGCGCCGCGAACGCCGCCGGCTCCGCCGAGCCCGCTGCCACCTCGCGCAGCACGCCGCTGAGATCATGGGCGCAGGGCGCCAGGCTGGGGAAGCTGGTGAGCGGCTGGCGCACGGAGGAGAGCTCGCGCCGCAGAACGGCCGCGGCGAGCTCCAGCACCGTGGAGCGCTCGAGCTGTCCGGCACGGTCCGCGCGGCTCACCTCGGCCTGCAGCTGCGTCAGCTCTCCTTGCAGCGCGGTGCGGGCGGCAGGGCTGGTGCCTGCGCAGCCAGCGGCGGCGCAGGCACAAAGGATGTGCGCGGCCCTCGCCAGCCACGCGAGCGCCCACCGCTCAGTTGGGGGCGCTGCTGAGGTCGGCACGCTCGCTGTCCCCGCTGCCCTTCGCTGCGCGCTCTGCCTCTTGATGCCTGCGGATGGCCGCGCTGACGAAACCGGCAAACAGCGGGTGCGGCGCCATCGGGCGGCTCTTGAACTCCGGGTGGAACTGACAGCCCACGAAGTACGGATGATCCTCGAGCTCGATCATCTCCACCAGCTTGTTATCGGGGCTGGTGCCGCTTAGCACGAGCCCTGCGCTCTCCAGCGCGTGGCGATACTCGTTGTTGACCTCGAAGCGGTGGCGATGCCGCTCGGTGATCAGGTCGGCGCCGTACAGCTGAGCCGCGCGCGAGCCCGATTTGAGCACGCAGTCGTAGGAGCCCAGACGCATCGTACCGCCCTTCTCCTTCACCTCCGCCTGATCCAGCATCAGATCGATCACCGGATGTGCCGGAGCCTCGGCGAACTCACGCGAGCCCGCGCCCGTCAGGCCGCACTTGTTGCGGGCGAACTCCACCACCGCCAGCTGCATGCCCAGACAGATGCCGAAGTACGGAATCTGGTTCTCGCGCGCGAAGCGGATGGCCTGGATCTTTCCTTCCGAGCCGCGCTCGCCGAAGCCGCCAGGGACCAGGAGCCCATCGAGCCCACGAAGGCGGTTGGCCATCGACAGACCAGGCCGCTCCAGCTCCTCTGCGTCGATGTAGTCGAGCTCCACCCGGACGGAGCGAGCGATACCACTGTGAATCAAGGCCTCGTGCAGCGACTTGTAGCTGTCCTTCAGGTGGACGTACTTGCCGACGATGCCGATGCGGACCTGCCCCTTGGGGTTGTTGAACTGCTCGACGATGCGCCGCCAGCGGCCCAGCTCCGGTGGGCGCGACCAGATGTTGAGGCGATCGGCGAGCTGATCATCGAGGCCCTGCTCGTGCAGGCGCACCGGCAGCTCGTAGATACAGCTCACGTCTTCTGCCGAAATGACGCTGCGCACCGGCACGTTCGAGAACAGCGCGATCTTGCCCTTCAGATCCTGGCTGATGGGGCGATCGGAGCGGCACAGCAGCACGTCTGGCTGGATGCCGATCTCACGCATGTCGCGCACCGAGTGTTGCGTCGGCTTGGTCTTCAGCTCACCCGCGGTGGAGATGTGCGGCACCAGGGTGACGTGAACGCTCACCGCGTTCTCCGGACCCTCTTCCACCTTCAGCTGGCGCAGCGCCTCGAGGAACGGCAGCGACTCGATGTCGCCGACCGTGCCGCCCACCTCGATGATGGCCACGTCCACACCCTCGGCAGCGCGATGGATACCGCGCTTGATCTCATCGGTGATGTGCGGAATCACCTGCACCGTGGCGCCCAGATACTCGCCGCGCCGTTCCTTCTGAATCACCGAGGCGTACACGCGCCCGGCGGTGACGTTCGCGTTGCGAGTCAGCCGCACCGAGGTGAAGCGCTCATAATGCCCCAGATCGAGGTCGGTCTCGGCGCCGTCGTCGGTCACGAAGACTTCGCCGTGCTGATAGGGCGACATCGTGCCGGGATCCACGTTGATATACGGATCCAGCTTCATGTGCGTGATCTTGAGACCACGCGCCTCCATCAACGCGCCGATCGACGCGGATGCGAGACCCTTGCCTATCGAGGAGACGACCCCGCCGGTGACGAGCACGAACTTCGTTCGCCGGTTCACTGTTCCATCTCCATGATGGGAGGGCAGCATATAACGGGAACGGCGCGCTTGCACGCACAAGTTGTGATTGCACGAAATTTGTGCAGCATTTCGGCCTTTCTGGGAGCATTCACTCCCGAGCAGTGGCCCGAGTCGAGCTCAGGCCGGTGCGCGCCGAGCAGGTTGCTCAGCATGAAATGTTGTGAGTGGTTCAGCTCGGGAGGCTCGAGCGAGGCAGCAGCTTCAGAAGCGCCCCACGAGCTCGATCGCTGCGCCGTCCGGTAGCACGACTGGCACTGCTGCCCACGACGCCCCAGCAGGCTTGGCGGCGAGTGGTGGGGGGCGCTCTGCAGCAGGTGAGCTCAGGGCCGCAGGTGAGCTCAGGGCCGCAGGTGAGCTCAGACCTGCCGAGGGCCGGATGTCTGCAGCGGGGTTCGGCTCACCGCTGGGCAGAAAGAGCCCTTCGATCACGCCGAGCAAGCCGCCAGCTTGTCCCACTCCACTCAACACCGCCAAAACCGTGCGGATCACTAGCACCGAGTCCCGGCAGTTGCGCTCCTTCGAGCCGCATCGCACATCGTCCAGAGCCATCCAGGGCCCCACCACCGGCAAGCGCAGATCGCGAGCGTTCGGCGCGTTCGGGGACAGATAGGAGGTGCCGAGCGCAACGCCATACCAGCCCAGCGCCACACCGCCGCCGGTCAGCAGCAAGCGCGTGCGAGTGCCATCCGGAGGCAACTCAGTGGGGTGATATCGCACCTCATCGATCGTCGGTTCCTCGGCTCGGGCACTCGCAGGGCACAGGCTGATCGCCAGTGCCAGCGCGAGCGTTCCCCACCAACCACACGGGCGCGGCACGCGGATCGCTGGGCTCGTCATGACGGCGGTTTCGTGTAGTCTGCCCCGGTGCTGAAGAGCAAGGTCTACGCGCTCACGATCAGCTTGCTGCTGGGCACGGTGGCACACGCTCAGGCTCCGGCTGCCGCAGAGCCGGCCCCGGCCAGCGATTCGCCGCGCAGCAGCCCCGCTGCGGCCGCGGCTCCCGCGCCTGCTGCCGGGGGTCGCGATGAGCGGGCTCGAGCGCGAGTGGTCGAAGCACTGCAGGAGCTCACCGGCTGGGTGCATGGCCGGGGCGGGACACTGAGCGCCCGTGTGGTCGACACGGAGAGCGGCGCGGTGTGGGCAGAATCCAGCCCGCAGAGCGCGCTCAATCCCGCTTCCAACATGAAGCTCTTGACCGCGGCCGTCGCGCTCGAGCGGCTGGGCGCAGAGTTTCGCTTCAGCACGGGCCTGTACGGCAAGCTGGAAGGCAATCGGGTGGAGGCGCTGGTGCTGCGCGGTCACGGCGATCCATCGCTGACCACGGCCGATCTGTGGCAGCTGGTGACCGCGCTGCGCAACCTGGGGGTGACCCAGGTGGGGCAGGTGCAGGTTGATCAGAGCCGCTTCGACGAGCAGTTCGTGCCGCCGGCGTTCGAGCAGCAGCCGGATGAATGGGCATCCTTTCGCGCGCCGGTCAGCGCCGTTGCGCTCGAGCGCAACGCGCTCGTCGTGAATTTGCTCGCGCAAGACGTGGGGCAGCCGGCGCGAGTCTGGATCGAGCCCCCCGGCATCGTGACCGTGGAGGGTACGGTCGAGACGCGGCGGCCCGGCTCGGGTGAAGCAGTGCAGCTCACGCTGGAGCCGCGCGGCAGCGAGCTGGTGGCGCGCCTCGGCGGGCACGTCGCGCGCGGGATGCCGCGGCTGCGCTTCGAGCGGCGGCTGGATGATCCTCGGCGCGCGCCCGGGCTGGCCCTGCGCGAGCTGCTGGTGGCGGCAGGCATCGCGGTGCCCGGCGGAGTGGCTCTGGGCGGCGAGCAGGTGTTGACCCGCCTCCTGTTTCATCAGTCCGAGCCGCTGAGCCAGCTGCTGGCCGAGCTCGGCAAGAACAGCGACAACTTCTACGCCGAGATGATCCTGAAGGCGCTCGGCAGCGAGAGCACGGGAGGCCCAGGGCGCAGTCAGGACGGCGCTCGCGTGCTGCTGCAGTGGCTCAGCGAGCGCGGCCTGGCCACGCCGGAGACGCGGCTCAGCAACGGCTCAGGCCTGTTCGACGCCAATCGCATCAGCGCCGCGAGCCTGGCAGGGGCCTTGCTCGCGGTGCACCGCAACCCTGCTCTCTATCCCGAGTTCCTCGCACACCTGGCCGTGGGCGGCGTGGACGGCACCTTGCGCTCGCGCTTTCGCCGCTTCAAGGAGCAGCGGCTGGTTCGCGCCAAGACGGGCACCCTCTCCGCCGCGGTCGGGCTCAGCGGCTATGTGCTGCAGCCCGGCAGCGGCTCGCCCATCATCTTCGCGCTCCTGGTCAACGGCCTGCCGGGGCAGGCCTGGGCGGTGCGCGAGCGCATCGATCGCGTGGTCGATGCGATCGCGGCAGGGCAGCGCGGCCCCTAGCGTGCCGGTGACAGCGTGCCGCCGAGCAGCTCGCCGGTGATGATGCGCGCCAGGGTCTCGACCACCAGCTCGCGCTCGCGGGCCTGCACCCGCGCGGCCAGCGTCTCGGGCGTGTCTCCCTGCAGCACCGGCACCGCGCACTGAGCCACGATCGGACCGGTGTCGTACTCGGCGTCCACCAGGTGCACGGTCACGCCACTCTGCTGCTCGCCCGCGGCGATCACGGCCTGGTGCACACGCGCGCCGTACATGCCCTGGCCGCCGTAGCGCGGCAGGAGCGACGGATGAGTGTTGAGGATACGGCCCTGATAGCGCCGCAGCGTGTGATCGCCCAGCTTCTTCATGTAGCCCGCCAGGAACACGAGCTGGGCTCCGTGGCGCTCCAGCGCGCTGCACAGCGCGCGGTCCAGGAGCTCCGGGTCCGGATGCGTCTGGCTGCTCAGGTGCTCGAACGCAATGTGGTGGCGTTCTGCGCGCTGCCGCGCACCGGACTGGCTGTTATTGCTGACGATCAGACAAACGTTGGCCTGCAGCCGCCGTGCCTCGCAGGCATCGACGATCGCCTGGAGCACGGTACCGGAGTGCGAGGCCAGCACTGCAATGGGGGTCATGCCATCCTAATCAGTTGAGCTTGCTTCGAGGAGCTTGACTCAGCGCGCCGCGGCGACCTGCTCCCGCACCCAGGCCACGAGCGCCGCGTTGCCGAGAGTGGCATCCACTCCTTCCGGGCGGCGGCGCAAGAGCCATGTGACCCGCCAGGTAGACGACGCGCCCGGTGCCAGCATGGCGTAAGGCCCCTGCTGCTCGAGCTCCACGTAACCAAAGCTACCGTTGATAAAGACCTCGATCTCCGCCTCGCCGCCGGCCTGATCGGCGGGCGCAACATCCTCGAACACCTTGATGAACACGAGCTCGCGATGTGCAAACGCCAGCCACCCCTCCGCTCCATCCTGGAACAGCTTGCTGTCACGGGGCGGCGCTTGCTGCACATCCACCCAGGCGATGCCGTCGACCATGCGCGGCTCTAGCGTGGAGCCAGCTGCTGGAGGCGCCGCGGCAGGGAAGAAGGCCAGGCCCTCCTTGGGCACGCGCGTGACCTCCCACGGTGCCGCGGGCAAGGTTGCGCTGTGGTTCTTCAGCGCGTATTCGATGGCGATGCGGCCGCGCAGCACGTCGAGCGCAAAGCGCTTCTCCACGCCATAGCCCGTGGTCGCACCGGCCTGGCTCACCAGGCTCAACACATCGCCCTCGAGGCTCGCCACGTGAGGATCGCTGTCGAGCGCCAGCTCCGGCGGCCAGCTCCACACGCTCTGCGGGCTGGTCCAGAACGTCGACCCGTACATGTTCGGCAGCGTGCCCTGACCGTCTGCCACGACCTCTGGCCCCGTGAGGATGTTGAATCCATTCAGGCTGAAGCGCGTCACCCTCCCGCCCAGCGCCGGGTTGACCTCCAGCTCCAGCTCACCGGCACGAAACACGTAGCGGCCGTTCTCCAGCGCCGGAGCCGACGCTCGACCGGGCTCCGCCATTCCGTCCATCACCTGCTCTCCTCCTTCGACATCGCCTGACCTACCGGCGCCCGCTGGCGAGTCGGGAGCGCCGTTCGCACGCTCATTCCGTTCAGTTGCATCGCAAGTGCAAAGCAGCGCCGCCAGCAAACACGCGCGGAACGGCCTCGAGCAACGCATCGCGCCTCATGTAGACCGAACGCCCCTGGCGATCTAGTCTCGACTTGCGCAGTTTTCGCCGGCTCGGCCGGCGCTGCTTCAACGCCCCGCCTGACAATTCCATGGCTCGCGCTGCACGAACCTAGCGTCGCTCCGCCAGCTTTGCGATCAGCTCGCGCAGGCCACGGCTGGCCGAGACGCGGTCCTGCGCCGGCAAGTCCTCCGCCAGGTCCGCGTCCACCAGCGCCAGTGCCGTGGGGTAGCCGCGGCTGGCGCACACGTACAGCGCGAACGCTGGTGATCCGATCGCCTCGAAATAGCGCTGCGGCAAGCGCCGCATCGTGCTCGGCCCGAGCGCGTCCGCCACCACCAGGTTCTTGCCAGTGCGCAAGGTGGTGGAGAACAGATCGGCGCCCTGACCCAGCGGTACGCGAAACTGGCTCTTCAGCGCCTTGGCATCCTCACCCACGCTGAGCCTCACCTCCAGCTCCTTGCGATCACTGGTCTGAGTCAGCAGCAGCACACGGCGCGCAGCGAGCGCGCCCGCCAGCTTCTGCAGCGCCTCGCTCAGCAGCGCTTCCGCAGGTTGCTTGCTCAGCAGACCCTCCGCGAGCCGCTCGACGCTGCGCTCGATGCCCAGCGTCTCCTCCTCCGTGAGCGGAGCCGCGGTGTGGCGCTCTCTCGGCCCTTCTTCGCCGGTGATGCCGCGCGCGTTGAAGAGAAAGCGGCTCTTCTTGTGGTACGGGCCAAACAGCGAGGAGTAGCGGGTCTCGAACGACTTGCACACCGTGCCGATCAACGAGGACAGCTCCTGATCCGTGAGCGTGAGCAGTCGCTTGTGCATGGCCAGCAGCCGCTGCATCGCCGGCTTGTATTCCTGGCGGTCGGCGGTGGCCACGACGTGGCAGAGATCGTTGGAGACGCGAGCCAGCGCGCTCAGGCGATCCTCGTCGCGCAGCAGCGGATCGTCCGGCTTGGGGTTTTGCGCCATGGCGGCGCGCATCAGCTTGGGCAGGCACCAGCGCTCGGCCACCCCCAGCGCGATCTTGGGCAGAGTGGTGCCCAGCACGCGCTGCGCGGCTGCCACGCGCGTGATCCCCTCTCGCTCGCACAGCTCCAGGATCTTCTGGTACTCGTCCGGCAGGTATTCCATCACCAGCTGCTGGCCGAGGTTGCGAAACATGGCGCACATCATCGCCAGCTCACCGTCGCGCACGCCTGCCTTGAAGGCCAGAGTCCTGGCGATCTCACCGCTGATCAGCGAGCTGATGGCCTCGTCTGCCAGCTGCTCGTGGAAGCGGCCCGCACGCTTCTCCTTGTCGGCGCCGGCAACGCCCTGCCCCGGCTGCTTGAAGATGCTGACCCCCAGCGCCATGGAGCGCACGCTGTCGAAGCCCAGGATGAGCACGGCCTGGTTCACGCTGTGCACGCGGCCACCAAAGCGAGCCGCGAACAGCCCGTTGACCATGCGCAGCAGCTTGGCCGTCAGCGCAAAGTCCTTCAGGATCGACTCGCTCAGCTCGGTCGCCGAGTAGTCGGCGTCGGCGTCGGCTCGGCGCGAGATCTCCGTGACGTTGTTGAGGAACGCCGGAAAGTCCGCGCGCCTCTGCATGCGCCGCAGCAGTTTGTCGAGCACCTTGCCGTCATCGTGGCTCAGGGTGAGGGGCCCTGGTGGGCCATCGGTGATCTCCGAGAGCAAGCGCGCCGGGGTGCTCTTCGGCGGCAGCGGAGGGTCGGGCTCTATCGACTCGGGCGCAGCGCCCGCGAGCGGCGCTGCCGCCTCGGCGGCACCGCCCGCCCTGGACACGGGCAGCACTCGGCTCTCGGCGACATCGGGCGGGTCCGGCAGGCGCAGCTCTCCGCCGCGCACGCCCGAGCTCGTGAGTGGCGCGTTTGCGGGCGCCGCCACCTCCCGCAGCGGCGCCGGTGCCGGCACCGCCACGAGCAGCGGCTCGCTCTCGCACGCCGCCAGCAGTCCGCGCGCCAGCTCCTCCGCAGAGGCAGGCCGCTCGTAAGGCTCCTTCGCCAGGCAGCTCTCCAGCAGCGCGACCATGGCGCGCGGCGTGCCCGGCGCTCGCTCCGAGAGCGGAGGCGCTGGATCGCGGATCTGCATGGTCAGGAGCAGCAGATCCGACTCCGCCATGAACGGCAGCTGCCCGCTCAGCATCTCGTAGCCGATGATGCCCAGCGCGTACAGATCGGTGCGCACGCTGATCTCGTGGATGTGGCCCTGCGCCTGCTCCGGCGACATGTACGCGGGGGTGCCGAGCACCTCGCCACGGCGCGTCTCCGAGCCGGAGCGCGCCTCCTGCACCTTGGCGATGCCAAAGTCCATCAGCTTCACGTGCAAGGGCTCGTCGCCCACCACGAAGATGTTGGCCGGCTTGAGGTCGCGATGCACCACGCCGACCTCGTGCGCAGCGCTCAGGGCGGCACAGATCTGCTGAAAGTACTCGGCCACCTCGCGCGGACTGAAGCGCCCCTTGCGCGCGAGCTGGTGCGCCAGATCGAGGCCGAGCAGGCGCTCCATCGTGTAGTACGCGCGCCCCTCGATCTCGCCGAAATCATAGATCTCGACGATGTTGCGGTGGCGGAAGTTGGCGGTGACCTGCGCCTCCTGCAAGAAGCGGCGGTTCAGGTCTGCATCCCCCTGGTACTCGGGGCTGAGCAGCTTGACCGCCACTTCGCGCCCGAGGGTCGGGTGCCTGGCCAGGTACACCACCGCCATCCCCCCGCGCGCGAGCGGGCGCTGGATCACGTAGTTACCGACCTGTCGCCCCACCAGGTCGGTGATGTCCGGCTCGAGCTCGGCAGCGCCCTCCCCAATCGGTTCGATGCGCGTGGCGTTTTCCCAGCCCTGGGCTGCGGGCTTCATCGCTGGATGTACGGCTCGGGCGCCCCTGCCCTCAATTCGCGCGGCAGAAATTCCTCGCGGAGGTGAGCGGGAAGCAGCACACAGCCGCTCACTCCCGTGCTGCGCCAGCCCTCAGCGCTTGGCCTGTAAGGAGCGCTGCTCCTCCGCCTCCAGCTCAGCCAGCGCCTGCGCGAGCTCCGCCTCCTCTGCGGCGTCCAGCGGCGCTTGCTCGCTGCTGGCCACGCGCACCGGCGACGGCGCGGGCTCGGGCGGCAGCACCCCCATCTTGCGCTTGAGCGCCAGCAGCTCCTCTTCGGCTCCCGCCGTGCTCTCCAGCTCACCGAACTTCTGCGCGAGCGTGTCACCGCTATATTCGGACGCCAGCTCGGTGCTCGCCTCCGCTCGCGCTTCCATCTGATCCACCTTCTGCGCCATCTGCTCGAAGGCCTCGAAGGCGCTGGCGTTCTTCAGACCGCTCAACGTCTCCTGGATCTTGGACTGCGCCTCGGCGCGCTTCTGACGGGCGACCAGCAAGCTCTTTTTGCGCTTGGCCTCTTCGATCTTGTTGTTGAGCGCGCGCAGCGCCAGCTTGAGCTGATCAACCGCCGCCTTCTGCTTCTGCCACTGCGTCTGATATTGCTCGACCAGCGCCGCGTGCTCTTGCTTGCGCGCCAGCGCCTCCTTGGCCAAGGTGTCGTTGTTGGCGCGCACCGCCAGCATGGCCCGGCGCTCCCACTCCGCGGCCACGTCTTTCTCGGCCTGCAGGCGCTTGGCTAGCCCCTTCTCCTCGGCGATGGCAACGGCCACTTGCTGCCGCGCCTCTGCCAGCTGCTTGGCCATCTCTTCCAGCAGCTGCGTGAGGATCTTCTCGGGATCCTCGGCGCCGCTGATGAGTGCGTTCAGGTTGGCTTTGATGAGCCGCGCCAGGCGAGCAAAGATTCCCATGCGATCAACCACCCAGTTCGTGCAAGAGCGACACCAGCCCCGGTACGTGCTCGCCGAGAGCCATGTCCAGGTCTGCCAATACTGCCCCCAGCTCGTTTGCGTCCAAATTCTGCAGCTCGAGCGCGGCCGTGAGCACGATCTGCTCGCCCTCCAGCGCGAAAGCAGCGTGCAGCAGGCCGCTCGCGTTCAGCTCCAGCAAGTGCCGCAGGTAACGCGCGCTGGCCTTGTCGTTCAGCTTGGGCAGCGGCCCCACCTGCAGCTGCACCTCCAGCACCGGCGGTGAGATGCTGACTGCGCACGGCGGCTGTCCCGCACCCATGCCGATCAGGTACACCCCGTCGCCTGCCTGCTCGAAGTTGCGCTGCAGCGCCGTGAGCAGCCCCTCCAGATCCTCATTGCTCGCGATCATGCGGCGCGCACGGTAGATCGCCCGGCGAAATTCGGCCACAGGCCGGCTCATGCAGCCAGCGCTGAGCGGCGCTCGAGCGGCCGCCGGGCCGATGGGGCGCTGCCTGCCCGGGTTGAATGTGTACAGGTTTCATGTAGAGTCGGCCATGTTTGAATCCCCCCTGCGTGAGTGCTTGACGTTTGACGACGTCATGCTGACCCCAGGTCACAGCGACGTATTACCCGCCGAGGTAGATGTTCGGACCCGCCTCACCCGCAAGGTCCCGCTCAACATCCCTCTGATCAGCGCAGCGATGGACTCCGTCACGGAGGCCCGAACTGCGATCGCCATGGCCCGCGAAGGCGGGCTCGGCGTGATTCACAAGAACCTGCCTCCGGAGGTGCAAGCCCGCGAAGTGGCGCAGGTCAAGCGCGCGGAGAGCGGCATCATCCTGGAGCCCATCACCGTGGGTCCCTCGCAGTCGCTGCGGGACGTGCTGCAGATCATGAAGGAGAACAGCATCTCCGGCGT
The DNA here is from genome assembly GCA_025937895.1 of Polyangiaceae bacterium. Lineage (GTDB taxonomy): Bacteria > Myxococcota_A > Polyangia > Polyangiales > Polyangiaceae > SZUA-265. The sequence continues at coordinate 13,182 of JAICQL010000147.1, forward strand.
GCCTGTGGTCGAGGGGCAGACCGCCGTCGGTATCCTCACCGCGCGCGACGTGCGCTTCGAGCAGAACCTAGATCAGCCGGTGAGCAACCTGATGACCACCAAGCTGGTCAGCGTCTCGCCCGGGGTCAACGCGGATGAGGCGCGCGAGCTGCTGCATCGCCACCGCATCGAGAAGCTGCTGGTGATCGAGAACCGCAAGCTCGTCGGGCTGATCACCATCAAGGATCTGCTGCAGGCCGAGATCAACCCGCTCGCCAACAAGGACGAGCGCGGCAGGCTGCGCGTGGCCGCCGCCGTAGGCCCGGGCCGTGAGGTACAGGCGCGGCTGGAGCTCTTGGTGGAGGCGGGGGTGGATTGCCTGGTGGTGGACACCGCGCACGGTCACTCCAAGGGCGTGGGCGAGCTGGTGAGCACGATCAAGAAGCGCTTTCCAGAGCTGCAGGTCATTGCCGGCAACATCGCCACGCGCGAGGGAGCGAGCTTTCTGATCGACGCCGGCGCGGACGCGATCAAGGTGGGCATCGGCCCGGGCAGCATCTGCACCACGCGCATGGTGGCGGGCGTAGGCGTGCCGCAGATCACGGCCATCGCCGACTGCGCAGGGGTTGCCACCCAGCACGACGTGCCGGTCATCGCCGACGGCGGGATCAAGTACTCCGGTGACGTGGCCAAGGCGATCGCTGCAGGGGCGTCGAGCGTGATGCTGGGCTCCTTGCTCGCCGGCACGGACGAGGCGCCCGGTGACCTCATCCTGTATCAGGGCAGGAGCTACAAGAGCTATCGCGGCATGGGCTCGCTCGGCGCCATGCGCCGCGGCAGCAAGGATCGCTACGGCCAGGCAGGCACGGCCGACGAGAAGCTGGTGCCTGAGGGCATCGAGGGCCGGGTGCCGCATCGCGGCTCCATCTCGCAGATCATCCTGCAGCTGATCGGCGGCTTGCGCGCGGGCATGGGCTACACCGGCAGCCGCACCATCAACGAGATGCAGAAGAAGGCGCGCTTCATCCGCATCACCAGCTCGGGCCTGCGTGAGAGCCACGTGCACGACGTGTTCATCACGGAAGAGGCCCCGAACTACCGCACCAACTGAGCGCCGGAGAACCACTCGTGTCTGCCAGCTCTGCCCCCTCAACCGCAGCCCCTGCTGCTCCGCTCGAGCTCGTGCCCTGGTCGGGCCGCCCCGAGGTGCGCTTCGGGCTGCCCGGCAGCAAGTCGCTCACCCTGCGCGACTGCGCCATCGCCGCGCTCGCCGACGGTGAGAGCACCATCCTGTTCCCCGGCGAGTGTGACGACTACTGGCGCATGAAGGATTGCCTGAAGCGCCTGGGCATCGCCATCGACGACAGCACGCCGGAGCAGCTGAAGGTGACCGGGCGCGCGGGGCGCTTCGCGGGCGGGACCATCGAGCTGTTCACGGGGCAGAGCGCGGTCTCCACCCGGCTCTTGCTCGCGCTGGCCGCACTGCGTCCGGAGCTGACCATCATCGATGGCCACTCTTCGATGCAGGCGCGGCCCAACAAGCCGCTGCTCGACGCGCTGGCGCAGCTGGGCGCGCGGGTGGAGTCCACGCGCGACGGCTACTTGCCAGCGCGTGTGCTCGGCAGCACGGAGCTGGCGGGCCCCGTCGAGGTGCCCAGCGACATCTCCAGCCAGTACCTCACCAGCCTGCTGATCCTGGCGCCGATGTTGCCGGGCGGTCTCGATATCCGCGTGGAGGGCAAGCTGACGAGCAAGCCGTACGTGGATCTCACCCTGGACGAGATGCAGAAATTCGGGGTGCAGGTTGACAACCAGGACTACTCGCTGCTGTCGGTGAAGCCGCAGAAGTATCGCGCTCGCACCCTGGGCGTGGAGGGCGACGCCAGCGCGGCATCGTATTTCGCGGCGCTGGCCACCCTGCATGGCGGCACCGTGCGCCTGGAGAACCTGGGCAGCAGCACGCGCCAGGGCGACTACGCCTTCTTCGAGCTGTGCGAGCAGCTGGGCGCCACCGTGCGCCGCTCTGCCGAGCAGACGGAGATCGTCGGACCCAGCGCGGGCCTGCGCCCTTTCGACGCCCCCGTGGACATGACCAGCATGCCCGACGTGGCGCCGACCCTGATGATGATCGCGCCCTTCCTGTCGCGCCCGACCCACATCACCGGGCTCGCCACCCTGCGCGTGAAGGAATGCGACCGCATCGCCTGCCCGGCACGGGAGCTGCGCAAGCTCGGCGTCGAGCTGGAGGAAGGCCCCGACTTCATCGTCATCCAGCCGCTCAGCTCAGGGGCCCGCGCTCGCCAGACCTCGGTGGAGATCGAGACCTATCACGACCACCGCATCGCCATGAGCTTCGGCGTGCTGGGCTCGCTGCTGCCCGGCCTGCGCATCCTGGACCCGGGCTGCGTCGGCAAGACGTACCCCAATTACTGGCGGGACTGGGAGCGCGCTCGCACGGCGCACTGAGCGCCGTGCGCGGCCGCTCTGGCGGCGGAGGGGGGGGAGCGCGCTGAAGGAGCGCCCCGGCGGCAGGCGCGCTGAAGCGGCGAGACAAAACGACTGCGGCGTTGCCGGTGGCAACGCCGCGTCGGTAGCGCCCAGGGGGCGCTAGCTCAGGTGCTCAGGGTCAACCCTCAGGGCACCACCGGGAACTGATCGGCGGTGCAACCATCGAACCCGGCACCGACAGCGGTATCGCCGAAGCCGAAGAATGCGTTGTCGTCACCGTCCAGCTCGATGCTGTCACCGACCGTCCAGAACCCAGCATCATCTGCCATGCCCTCCAGGCTCAGGATCGGGCCGCCGTCGTCCGCGTCCTCCGAATCGTGATCGCCCCAGTTGACATAGGCGAAGACGATCGGGTCTTCCTCCGGGAAGTTGGCGCCAAACCACAGCTCGCCTTCGTCAACCTCGATCGGATCGTCGGGCGTGCCAACCGTGACCAAGATCTCGGCGCCCGCCGGACTCTCGTCGCCGGAAATACCGTCATCCACCCCGGCACAAGTGGAGTTGTTCGCGCCCCAGCAAATCACGTGGTCGCCGCCGAACCCGAATGGGTTGATGCCGCGCAGCACGGCCGTTGCCGTGACCCCATCGGGGTTGAAGATCACCCGCGCGATCACCACGTCCTGGCTGTTCTGCGGATCGATGTTCGGAATGCCGGTGGTGAAGCCGGCACAGTCACCGTTCACCCCACTGTCCGGAACCGTGACGGGGCCACCGCTATCGGGGCTCGCGTCCGCTTCACCGCCATCGGGACCTGCGTCCGGCGGCTCCACCGTGCCCGAGCCCGCGGTGCCCGAACCTGCAGCACCACCCGTACCGGCAGTACCGGAGCCTGCGCTGCCGCCCGCGCCGCCGCTGGTGCTCCCCGCAGAGCTGCCCGCGCTACCACCACCGCCGCCCTCACCGGCGCTCGTACCACCGCCGCCACCGGCACCAGCAGAGCCGCCCGCAGCCCCGGTACCACCGCCACCCCCAGCGCCATCGCCCCCGTCATCATCACCGCAGGCCGCAGCCATGGCGACGCAAATCCCTAGAGCAAAGAAGCAGGTAGCGGTCCTCGACATGTTAGTCCTCCCGGGTCTTACCGCGCGCACGCCGGTAGCCAGATTTGTAAGAGCCAACAAATGGTAGCCGATGCTCGAGCGATGTCCAGTAACCGACTGAAAAAGTCCGCAAAACGCCGCGCTTGGCTGAAGCCTCTCTGAAGCAGCAGGTTTTCCGGGAAACACGCGCATTGGACACGATTGTCACGGGTCATCGCGCCACAGAAGCAGCGAGCATGTGCCTGTTCGTGATTCAATGAATGGCGCTGGTGTTGCTGTCGCAGAGCGTCGTACCGCGAGCACAGCTGTGCCCTCGCACTCCTAGGTGGGAGCAGCACTCAATGCTGATTCAACCAGCGATTGCTCGCGCAGCACGCTGGTTACTAGATTGAGGCGTGGCCAACGTACTGATTGCAGGCTGCGGATATGTAGGTACGGCGCTTGGCCTGGAGCTAGCGGCCCGGGGAGATCGTGTCTGGGGGCTGCGGCGCGACGCCTCTCTGCTGCCGCCGCAGCTCGAGCCGCTGTCCGTCGATCTCGGCGACGTCGCTGCGCTGCGGCGAACGGTGCCCGGCTCCCTCGATCATGTCGTCTATTGTGCGGGAGCGGACGCCTTCAAGGATGACGCGTATCAACGCGTCTATGTAAGCGGGCTACGCAACGTCTTGCTGGCCGTTGCAGGCAGCGGAGTGCAGCGCGTGTTCTTCACCTCCAGCACTGCCGTGTACGGGCAGGCCACGGGCGAGTGGATCGACGAGGACTCGGAGACCACCCCAGCACACTTTTCGGGAGCACGGCTGCTGGAGGCGGAGCGCCTACTACAGGAGAGTGGTCTGCCCTCAACCGTGCTGCGCTGCTCCGGCATCTATGGCCCCGGTCGCACCCGGCTCATCGATGCGGTGCGCGGCGGTACCGCCAGCCCTTCGCAGCGCTTCACGAACCGCATTCATCGAGACGACGTGGCGGGCGCCATCGCTCACCTGCTGGGTCACGCGCAACCTCCCCCGCTGCTGCTGCTGAGCGACGACGCTCCCGCGCTGGACAGCGAGGTCATCTCCTTCCTCGCCCAGCAGCTCGGGGTTCCAGTGCCGCCGGCTGGGTCCGGCGCCGCGCCGGGCCGTGGCGGCCACAAGCGCTGCCGCAATGCCCGGCTTCGCGCCACGGGCTACCCGCTGCGCTACCCAACCTATCGCGAGGGCTACCGCGCCATGCTCGCCGCCAGCGACTGACCCGGCGGCCACAAAACGCCGAAGGGCAGCCGTAGCTGCCCTCCGCGTGCCCTGACCCGGCGGCTCGACCCGCCCGATAACTCTGCCAGTAAAGCCTGCCAGGCAAACTCTGCCAGGAAGCTGTACCGGGCGCCTACGGGCGCCCGGCCACAGCCCTTCGGCTCACTCCGCGCCGGCCATCGACGAGACCTGATTCATCGACGGGGGGGTACCCGCCGGCAAATCGCGACGCTCGTCTTCGACCATCATCTGCAGCCGCGTGTATGCCGGCAAGCCCGTGCCCGCCGGGATCAAGCGACCCATGATGACGTTCTCCTTGATACCGCGCAGATCGTCCGTCTTGCCGCAGATGGCTGCCTCGGTGAGCACCTTGGTCGTCTCCTGGAAGGACGAGGCGCTGATGAACGACTCCGTGGAGAGCGAGGCCTTGGTGATGCCGAGCAACATCGGCTCTGCCACCGCGGGCTGGCCGCCGTGCGCGATCACCTTGGCGTTCTCCTTCTCGAAGACGTGCTTCTCCACCTGCTCATCGATCAAGAAGTTCGTGTCGCCGATCTCCCTGATGCGCACGCGCCGCAGCATCTGCCGCACGATGCCCTCGATGTGCTTGTCGTTGATGGTCACGCCCTGGAGCCGGTACACCTGCTGGATCTCGTTCACCAGCCAGGCAGCGAGCTCCTTCTCACCCTTCACGCGCAAGATGTCGTGCGGGTTGGCGGGGCCGTCCTGCAGCGGGTCACCGGCGCGCACCATGTCACCCGTCTGGACCTGAACGTGCTTGCCCTTCGGGATCAGGTACTCGCGCGCCTGATCCGTCAGCGGGCTGCCGTCGCTGCCGTACGGAGTGATCACGATCTTGCGCTTGCCCTTGGTGTCCTTGCCAAAGCTCACCATGCCGTCGATCTCGCTGATGATGGCGTGATCCTTCGGCTTGCGCGCCTCGAACAGCTCGGCCACGCGGGGCAAGCCACCGGTGATGTCCTGCACCTTCGTGGTATCGCGGGGGATCTTGGCGATCGGCCCCCCGGGGTGAATCGTCTCACCCTCCTGCACCACGATGTTGGCACCCACCGGCAGCAGGTAGCGCGCGTCCAGATCGGTGTTGCCCAGCTTCATGGGCTCACCCGTCCGGGGATCGATGATGGTGATGCGCGGCCGCAGCTCGGCAGCACGCGACTCGATCACGATCTTGCGCGATAGACCCGTCACCTCGTCGACCTTCTCGATGACGCTGACGCCCTCGACCAGATCGTTGTACGCGACCACGCCGCCCACCTCGGTGAGGATGGGCATCGCGAAGGGATCCCACTCCGCGACCACCATGCCCGGCTGCACGCGCTGGCCGTTGGCTGCGATCAGGGTCGCGCCATAGACCAGACGGTGGTGCTCGCGCTCACGACCCGTGTCGTCCATCACGACCAGCTCACCGTGGCGGTTCATCACCACCACGCTGCCGTCTTCGCGCTTGGCCAGGGTGGTGTTGTTGAGGCGCACGATGCCCTCGGTCTTCACCTCCAGCGAGCTCTGCTCGATCTTGCCGCGAGCAGCCGCGCCACCGATGTGGAACGTGCGCATCGTCAGCTGGGTGCCAGGCTCGCCGATCGACTGGGCCGCGATGATGCCGATGGCCTCACCGATATCGACCTTGTGACCGCGCGCCAGGTCGCGGCCGTAGCACATGCCACACACCCCGCGGTGCGTCTGGCAGGTCAGCACCGAGCGGATCACCACCTCCTCGATGCCGGCCTCCTCGATCCTGCGGACGAGCAGCTCATCCAGCAGCGTATTGGCCTCCACCAGGATCTCGCCGGTCAGCGGATCCACCACGTCCTCCAGCACCACCCGACCGAGGATGCGGTCGCCCAGCGGCTGGATCACCTCGCCGGCTTCCTCCAGCTTGGTGACGCGGATGCCGTCCAGGGTGCCGCAGTCGAAGTCGCTCACCACGGCGTCCTGCGCCACGTCCACCAAGCGGCGGGTGAGGTAACCGGAGTTGGCCGTCTTGAGAGCCGTATCGGCCAGACCCTTGCGTGCGCCGTGGGTCGAGACAAAGTACTCGAGCACCGTGAGACCTTCGCGGAAGTTTGCCGTGATGGGCGTCTCGATGATCTCGCCCGACGGCTTTGCCATCAGGCCGCGCATGGCTGCCAGCTGCCGCATCTGCTGCGTGGAGCCGCGCGCGCCGGAGTCGGCCATGATGTACACCGGGTTGAAGCTAGACTCGCTGAAGGTCTCGCCCGTACGGTCGTCCGTGATCGTCTCCTTGCCGATCACGTCCATCATCTCCTCCGTCACGCGGTCCGCGACGCCGGCCCAGATGTCGACGACCTTGTTGTAGCGCTCGCCGTCCGTGATCAGGCCTTCCTGATACTGGTCGGACACGCGCTGCAACTCCTCCTCCGCGGAGTCGATCAGCTCCTTCTTCTTCTCGGGGATGACCATGTCATCCATGCAGATGCTGATGCCTGCCTTGGTGGCGTAGCTGAAGCCGAGCGAACGCAGGCGGTCTGCGAGCAGCACCGTCTCCTTGTTCTTGTGCTTGCGGTAGCAGACGTCGATGAGCTGGCTGAGCGTCTTCTTGTTCAGCACCTTGTTGACGTAATCGAACGGAATGCCGGGCGGCAGCACGTCGCCAATCAGCACGCGGCCCACGGTGGTGTCGACCAGGCGCGTACGCTTGTTGCCCTCATCGTCCACGTCCGTGACGCGGCACTTGATGCTGGAGTGCAGGTCGACGACGCCGTGGTCGTAGGCCATGTGCACGTCGGCGGGCGACGAGTACACGCCCTCCAGGCCGCCATCGAGCTGCCCGTCCTTGAGCTCCAGCCCTGCACCCCGGAACGCGCCCCTGCCCTGCTGGCGGCTGCGCGTGGCGTAGTACAGCCCGAGCACGATGTCCTGCGTCGGGTTGATGATGGGGCGTCCGCTCGCGGGCGAGAGGATGTTGTTCGTGCTCATCATCAGCACGCGCGCTTCCATCTGCGCCTCGACGGAGAGCGG
>JAICQL010000217.1 GCA_025937895.1 Polyangiaceae bacterium
CTGCGCAGCGATCCGGTGGAAGCACTGGGGTCGCAGTACGGGTTCCGTGTGTCTTGCCATCGTATGTATCCGACTGCGTACAGGGGCGCGCGCTCGACAGCAGCCGTGTTGCTGGCAGCCGTGTTGCTGGCAGCCGTGTTGCTGGCAGCCGTGTTGCTTGCAGCCGTGTCATCGAACGCGGTGTCATCGAACACGGTCTCATCGAACGCCGTGTCGTCACCAGCCGCGCTGCAAGAAGCGCTGCCGGCCGTACGCTTGCTGGAAATAATGCTGATAGCAGCGCGGCTGTCAGAAACATTGGCGCTCGCGTGACAACGCTGGTATCAAGGCGCGCCTCGATGGCCGGGCGTGCTTCACGTTGCGTGTTGAACCGACGTACGGTCAGCGATGTCACTGTTGCTTTCAGGCGTGTTTCTTCGAATCGTTTCATCCTGAAGAGTGTTTCGGAGAGCCGTGTTTCGGAGAGCCCGCTGCAGCTCACGCGGCATCGCGTTGCTCGGCACGCGATCAACCCTAATCCCGACACGGCAGCTGCCGTTGACGGTGCAGGCGTCGCTGTGAGCTCTCGCATTTCGCAAGCTCGTGCTCGGGAAGGCGCTCCTCACGTTCGTGTCACGCGGGTGACCGAGCGGGCGGTAGCGCCAGTCATTTCGTCGTTCCTGTTTGGAGTCAGCACCGTAACTCCAGAAGCGTGTTCGCTCGCTTCACTGGAGGAGCGGACGAGGGGGGGAATGCTGGTCGACCGGACACCAATGTGCAGCCGTTGGGGCGGCAGGCATTGGTTCGATCAGCGGCGCACTCGTCAGCTCGCACGTCTCGTCCGGTCAGGTGAGCAACGCCAGCACGCTGGCTGCTCACCGCTCTGCTGCTCACCGCTCTGCTGCTCACTGCTCTGCGGAATCGCTTCGCGTTAATCGTCGCTTACAACCTCAGGCTCGCAGCATGCACGTGCTGACGAGTCTGGGGCTGTTTTGACCCACCACTCGTCCCAGTCGGCTTGAAGTAATGAACGTCTCCCCTCAAGCGCTCGATACTTGGCAGCGTGCATTGCACAAGGCGCGCCTGCGCTCTCCTGCTTCGTTCGATCAGTGGTTCTCCAGCGTGCAGTTTGACGGGCTGAGCGACGATGGCGTGCTCGGCCTGACCGCGCGCGATGAGTTCGTGCGGGACTGGGTGAAGACCCACTTCTTGCCGGCCATGCTCGGAGATCTCGAGGGCGCCCAGTTGGGCACTCGAGCAGGCACAGCCGCCGCCGATAGCATGGCGAGCGGCGAGGGCAGCAGCCTGCCCATGTCAGGCAATCTGCCCAGCTCCAGCATTCGCGTGGACTGGCGCATCTCCAGCCAGCTGACGGAGCCGATCGGTACCTTGCCCGTCCCCGGTGGCGCCGCCAACGGCAACGCTGGCTCGGAGTATCCCGCTCCACGCACGATGCCGCCGCCCGCGCGCTCGTCCAGCCCGCCGCCATCCGGACCGCGCGCCATCGCCATGGAGTCTGGCTCCGGCCGTGATACGCGCGAGTCTGAGCCGCCGCGCTCGTCACGGCGCGCACCGCCCGGTGATGGCTCCGGCTCTGCCCGCCCCCCCGCACGCGCAGTCGGCGGGCTGAAGGGCGGCGATCCGATCAACCCCAAGCACACCTTCCCCAACTTCGTCGTCGGCCCCTCGAATGAGCTGGCGTATGCGGCGGCCGTGGCTTCTGCCGGGGCCGGCGGACCGCGCTATAATCCGCTGTTCATCTGCGGTGGCACGGGGCTGGGCAAGACGCACCTGGTGCACTCCATCGCGCATAAGCTGATGGAGCTCTCGGCGGACGCGCGCATCGTCTACGTCTCGGCGGAGCGCTTCACCAACGAGTTCATTGAGGCGCTGCAGCACCACCGCATGGAGGAGTTCCGCGTACGCTATCGCCGCAACTGCGATGCGCTGCTGGTGGATGACATCCAGTTCCTGGCCGGGCGCGAGCAGACGCAGGAAGAGTTCTTCCATACGTTCAACGCGCTGCGCGACTCCGACAAGCCCATCGTCGTCACCTCGGACAAGTACCCGCAAGAGCTGCAGCGCATGCCGGAGCGGCTGATCTCGCGCTTCACCTCCGGGCTGGTTGCGGACGTGCAGACGCCGGCGCTGGAGACGCGGGTGGCCATCCTGCGCAAGAAAGCGGCGCTGGAGGGCATTCCGCTGCTGGACGACGTGGCCGTGCTGCTGGCGCAGACGATCAAGAGCAACGTGCGCGAGCTCGAGGGTGCGCTGATCCGCCTGGCAGCCAAGTCCTCCTTGCTGGGGCGGCCCATCGATCTGGAGTTCACCCAGAGTGAGCTGGCGGTGGTCAGCCCGGTCAAGGCCGACCAGAGCAGCGTGGAAGACATCCAGCGCGCCGTGTGCAGCCACTTCAGCTTCTCCAACGCGGAGTTGCTGAGCAAAGATCGCCACAAGAGCCTGGCCTTTGCCCGCCAGGTGGCCATGTACCTGTGCCGCCAACGGCTCAAGTGCAGCTTCCCCGAGCTGGGGCGCGCGTTCGGCAACCGAGATCACACCACGGTGATGAGCGCTTGCCGGCGGGTCGAGTCGCTGCGCAAGCAGGATCCAGAGGTCAACGCGCACCTGCAGGCCATCGAGCACAAGCTAGCTTCTGAGGGCTGAGAGCCCCGGCCTGGCTCCGGAGGGCGGCAGGTGCGCTTCTGCAACAGCTGCCCGCCCAGCGTTGATTGCGTGGGTGGGCTGGTCTACGCCGCGGTCGTTGTCTGAGGCGGCACAGGGGAAGCGCCCAATGGCGGCGCCCGCGCACAGGGCGTTGCTGCCTCTTGCAGCGTTTGCGCTCGCTGGCTTACCGCTGCTCGCGACGTTGTTCTCCACCCTGGCGGTGCTCGTGCCACCCGAGCGGGTTCGTGCTGCCATCGTCGAGGGGTTTGCCAGCCGAACCCTGACGGAGAAAGACTACCCCTGGTTCAGCGTCGCGCTCGGCATGGACCAGTTCACCGACTGCCTCGTGCTCGAGTCGGCGCTGTATCGCGGCCCGGATCCGCTCCGCTCTGCGCTCGGCGCCCACATCCTCGACCCGGGCGCCGGCGGCCACTGCCAGGCGCTGCACCTCGAGGTGTCACAGCCGGGCAGCGGGCGTTTCGTCCCGTACTATCGCTACTGGCATGGCAACAAGTCGCTCGAGCTCATCTTGATCGGGCTCGGCCTGCCGCTGCGCGGCCTGCGCTGGTTGCTCCATGCGGGCACCTATGTAGCGATCGTCCTGTTCGCGGCGGCAGCGTTCCGGCGCTCGCATGCAGCCGCCGTCCCGCTCGGGGTGGTGGCGCTCTTCGGCGCCTGTTTTTCGGTCATCCCCTTCATGGGCTCGCTGCTCTCGCATGCACCGGGCTACCTCTTCGTCTGGCTAGCAGCGGCCTGGCTGGTGCTGCGCGAGGCGCGCTGGAGCGACCGCCAGCTCGGGTTCTTCAGCTTTGCCGCTGGCTTCACCGGCACCGTCATCGACATGCTGGCCAGCATGCCCTTCCTCGCGCTGATGCCGCTGGTGGCCGTGGGCATGGCCCGCCAGGCCGAGGCCACTCCGCGAGTGCTGGCACGCGCGCTGCTAGCTGGGGTGGCTTCGGGGCTGGGCATCGTCTGGTCCACCCTGTCCAAGCAGCTGCTCGCCGCCGCCGTTTTCGGCTGGGACGAAGCGCTGGGCGCGTTCAGCTCGCAGCTCGCGCTGCGGCTCGGCGCCGCTGGAGCGCACGTGGACTTCGGCGCTTCCTTCGGGTCACTGCTGCACGAGGCCTACTACCTCAGCTTTGGCAGCGCTGCGGCGTTGCCCGCGCTGGTTGTATTTTCGCTCATCGGCCTGTTGCTGGCGGCGTGGCTGGCGCGCGGGCAGCTGCTCTCACCGCTCACCCTCGCCGCCAACGCTGGCTTGCTCGCCTGGTATTTCGTGTTCAAGAACCACACCGCGAACCACCCACAGTTCATGGTGCGCTTCCTGTTCTTGCCCTGCGCCTGGGGCTGGGCACTGACGGCCAGCACCGCGTACGCGCACTGGCGGCGCTCTCGCGCCGTGCTGGCCGCGCCGTAGCCGCCTTGCGCCGCAGGCACAACCTGAGCTGTGGCCTCACCCTCGGGCTCAGGCGACGCCGATGTTATCGCCGCCGTACATGGCCTCGGCGATGGCGAAGGTCGCCGCCTCCAGCTGAGCGTACGCATGGCGCATGGAGGCCATGTCGGCGCCGCTCTCCAGCGCTTGCTTCAGCACCTCCACGTGCTGGCGGACCCCCTCCGCGGCCTCTTCGCTGATCAGATCCGCGTAACCTTCGATCGCCTGCTCGGACGTGTAGATCAGCGTCTTTGCCTGATTGCTGAGCTCGGCCAGCTCGCGCCGGAGCTTGTCCGTCTCCTTGAACTTCTCGCCCTCGTCAATCAGGTTGGCGATCTCGTCGGTGCTCAGACCGCTGGTGGGCCGCACCTCGATCGACTGGCTGCGCTGTGTGCCCAGATCGGTGGCCTCGACGGAGAGGATGCCGTTCTCGTCGACCCGGAAGGTGACCTTGATCTTGGGCACCCCGCGCGGGGCGGGCGGGATGCCGGTCAGGTCAAACTGCGCCAGGCTGCGGTTGTCGGCGGCCATCTCGCGCTCGCCCTGCAGCACGTGGATGGGTACCTGCGGCTGGTTGTCGATGCTGGTGGTGAAGATCTCGCTCTGCTCGGTGGGGATGGTGGTGTTGCGGGGCAAGAGCACCGTGAAGATGCCGCCGCCCGTCTCCACGCCGATCGAGAGCGGGGTCACGTCGAGCAGCAGCACCTCTTGGATGTCGCCCGAGAGCGCCGCGGCCTGGATGGCAGCGCCGCAGGCCACCACCTCGTCCGGATTGACGCCCTTGTGCGGCTGCTTGCCAAAGAAAGAGGCCACCGCGCGCTGCACGGCAGGCATGCGCGTCATGCCGCCCACCAGCACCACCTGATGGATCTGGGCGGTGCTCACCCCAGAGTCGGTGAGCACGTTGCGACAGCACTCGATCGTCCGCTCCACCAGATCCGCCGTCCAGATCTCCAGCTCACTGCGCTTGAGCGTGCGCTCGAGGTGCAGCGGCCCCGACTTGCCGGTAGCGATGAACGGAATGTTCACCTCGGTGTCGAGCGAGGAGGAGAGCTCGTGCTTGGCGCGCTCGGCAGCCTCGCGCAGGCGCTGCAGGGCCATGCGGTCCTGGCGCAGATCTACCTCGTATCTGGCTTTGAACTCGTCGGCGAGGTGGTCGATGATGCGGCCGTCAAAGTCCTCGCCGCCGAGGTGCGTGTCGCCGCCCGTGGCCCTGACGCTGAACACGCCCTTGTCGATGTCCAGCAGCGAGATATCAAACGTGCCGCCGCCCAGATCGTACACGGCCACCCGCTCACCGGAGGCGTTCTGGTCCAGGCCGTACGCCAGCGCGGCGGCCGTGGGCTCATTGAGGATGCGCTTGATGGTGAGCCCGGCGATCGCGCCCGCGTCCTTGGTGGCCTGGCGCTGAGCGTCGTCAAAATACGCGGGGACGGTGACGATGGCCTCGGTGACGGGCTCGCCCAGAAACTGCTCGGCCACATCGCGCAGCAGCCCCAGGATGATGCCCGAGATCTCAGGCGGAGACATCTGGCGCCCGCCCACGTCCAGCCACGCATCGCCGTTCTCGTGGCGGCTGATGCCGTAGGAGACCAGCGAGCAGTGCTTCTGGACGTCCTCGTCCTCGAACTTGCGCCCCATCAGGCGCTTCACCGCGAAGATGGTATTGGCAGCGTTGCTGGTGGCCTGGCGCTTGGCCACCTGCCCCACCAGTCGCTCGCCCGTGGCGGTGAAGCCCACCACAGACGGCGTGGTGCGCGCCCCATCGGCGTTCGGAATCACTTTGATCTCGGGTCGCCCGTCCGCGCCCGTGCCTTCGAGGACGGCCACGCACGAGTTGGTGGTGCCGAGGTCGATGCCAATTATCTTGCCCATTCGCGCTCTCGGGCGCTCCGCTGCATGGGGAGCACCCGTGAGCCAGTACGGCGCACCGGGGCCGCTCGCGTAGGGCCGCGGAATCCGCTGGCAACAGTGAGGACCCGCCGCCATGAAGGCTCGCGGCACAGGCTGTGCGCAGCGAGCCCACGTGGGCAGACGTGAGTGGACGGCTTCAGGACTTGTCGGCGGAGGGCTCGGCAGCAGGCTCTGCCACAGCGGGCGCGGGGGCCTTGGCCACCACCACCAGCGCGGGGCGCATCAGGCGGCCCTGCCAGCGATATCCGGCCTGCAGCTCCTGCACCACGGCACCGGGTGGCACCTGGTCGGTCTGTACGTGCTGCACGGCCTCGTGCTCCGCTGGATCAAACGGCTTGCCCTGACTGACCACGCGCTCCACGCCGATGCTGCCCAGGGTGTCCTGGAACTGGCGCATGACCATCTTGATGCCCTCGGCCAGCGCCTTTACGTCGGTGGCGGTGCCAGCAGCGACAGTGGCGCGCTCCAGGTTGTCAAACGTCGGCAGCAGTGAGCGCAGCAGATCCTCTTGCACGCGCCGCTCGGCGTCGGCGATGTCGCGCCGGGTGCGCTTGCGGAAATTGTCAAAATCCGCCGCGGTGCGCAGCAACCGCTCCTTCAGCCTGGCGATCTCGACCTCGGGCCCCTCCACCTCGGCCGCGGGCGCTTCCGCCGCCGGTGACGCGCTGCCCTCGGCCTTGCCAGCGGGGCCGGCAGCAGCAGGGTCAGCGGCAGCAGGCTCACTCGGGCTCGAAACGGACGCGGGCTTCTGGGATTCGGCTTCGGTGTTCACGGCTGTCGGTCACTATAACCACTCCTCGGCTGACGCAACTTCATCCCGGCACAATGATCGCTGCCGCGGCCCATGGCCCACCGGCCGAGGTGACCGCGCCAGCAGGTTCCTGCAGGTTTCGTGCGGTTGCTGCAAAAGCGGGTTGAGGGCTCGCGGCGGCAGCGGTACCGGACTGGCCAATGGTTGAGCTCAACGAGGCGCAGCGCCAGGCAGTGGAGCACGGGGACGGTCCGCTCCTGGTGTTTGCAGGCGCCGGCAGCGGCAAGACGCGGGTCATCACCTACCGCATCGCCCGCCTGCTCGAGCAGGGTGTGCCGCCGTATCGCATCCTGGCGGTCACCTTCACCAACAAGGCCGCGGCGGAGCTGCGGCACCGGCTGGCGGCGCTGGCGGGCGACGCGGCGCGCGACCTGTGGGTGGGCACGTTTCACTCGCTGAGCGCCCGGCTGCTGCGCCGCTACGGCGCCGAGCTCGGGCTCAGTCAGCGCTTCTCGATCTATGACGACTCGGATCAGAAGGCGCTCATCACGCGCGTGATCCGCGAGGCGGGCTTCGACGAGCGCAGCATGATCCCCAAGGCCTGCCTGGGGCGCATTCACGCCAAGAAGCGCGAGGGCATCACGCCCGAGATGCTGGCGCCCACCTTCGAGTTCGATGACGGCTTGATGCAGGTGTACGCCGGTTACGAGAAGGCGCTGCGCGCGGCAGACGCGGTGGACTTCGACGATCTGATCCTGCACATGGTGCGCCTGCTGGAGGCGCGGCCCGCCCAGGGCTCGCTGGCTGCCGGGGGCGGCCAGGGCGCTGGCAGCGGGCTGGGCCGTGCCGGCGAGGAGCTGCGCAACAAGTTCGACTACGTGCTGGTGGACGAGTTCCAGGACACCAACGCCATCCAGTACCGCTGGGTGCGGGCGTTCGCCGCGCGCACCCGCAACCTGTGCGTGGTGGGCGACGATGACCAGAGCATCTACGCCTGGCGCGGGGCTGACATCCGCAACATCCGCGACTTCTCGCGCGACTTCCCGGACGCGCAGACCGTGAAGCTGGAGCAGAACTACCGCTCGACCGCCAACATCGTGCTGTGCGCGCAGAAGGTGATCGAGGTGGCGGCGGACCGCGCGCCAATGGCGCTGTGGACGGCGGCGCCCGGCGGGGACAAGGTGATCCTGATCGCCACCCGCGACGAGCGGGAGGAGGCGGAGCTGGTGGTGCGCACCCTGCGCGAGCGGCTGCGCGCCGGCACGGCCGCGCGCGAGCTGGCGGTGTTCTACCGGGTCAACGCGCAGTCGCGCGTGCTGGAAGAGGCGCTGCGGCGCGACAACCTGCCCTACCAGATCGTGGGCGGCATGCGCTTCTTCGAGCGCGCCGAGGTGAAGAACCTGATTGCCTACCTGCGCTTCCTCGACAACCCGAAGAGCGACGCAGATCTGGTGCGCATCTTCAACTTGCCCGCGCGCGGCCTGGGTAACAAGACGCTCGAGCGGCTGCTGCAGACGGCCAGCGCCCGCGCCTGGAGCGTGTTCGAGGCGCTGGCAGAGAGCGTGCGCGATCCTGAGCTGGCCGCCGGCACGCGCAAGAAGCTGGCGGCGTTTCACGCCTTGCTGGAGGATCTGCTCAACCGGCGGCTGCAGCTGCCGCCCAGCGAGCTGGCGCGCGAGGTGCTGCTGAAGACGGGCTACGAGGCCGCACTGCGCGCGGAGAACACGGCCGAGGCCGACGCCCGGCTGGAGAACCTGGCGGAGCTCATCGGCTCCATCAAGGAGTACGAGGAGGAGAGCGCGCGGCTGGGCAAGCCGCCCTCCCTCGATGAGTACCTGGAGCGGGTGGCGCTGGTCAGCGACGCCGACGCCATCCAGGAGGGCAGCGCCGTGCTGCTGATGACGGTGCACAGCGCCAAGGGCCTGGAGTTTGACACCGTGCTGCTCACGGGCATGGAGGAAGAGACGTTCCCCTACCGGGGCCTGCAGTCGGAGAGCAACGACGAGCTGGAGGAAGAGCGGCGCCTGGCCTACGTGGCCATCACCCGCGCGCGCAGGCGGCTGTACATCACGCACGCCGCCACCCGTACCATCTTCGGGCAGACCAAGTACCTCGCGCCCAGCCGCTTTCTGGAGCAGCTGCCGAGCGAGGTGGTGGAGCACCGTGGCCAGTCGGCGTGGGCGATGCGGGTCAACGCCGCGGCAGCGCGCGCCCGGCAGGCCGCGCGCGCCGACTACGCCGACGTCGATCCGGGAGAGAGCTGGGATCAGCGCGTGCCCGAGGAGCTGCCGCCGCGCCCCAGCCGAGGCAACGGGCTCGCCTGGAACCGCACGCCTCCGGCGAGCAAGATCTCCGGCACTCCCGCCTGGCGCGCCGCCAAGGGCTCGGCGCCGGGGTATCCTGGCGCCCGCCCAGCTGCCCCTGCGCGCTTCGGCGCCGCCCGGCCGAGCGCGCGCCCCAGCCCGCGCCCGTCGGCCCCGGAGCGCATCATCGACACCAGCGAGTTCAGCGACCTGCCAGCGCGCAGCGCGCGCGGAGCCGGCGATGAGAGCGGCGGGCTGAGCCGCGGCACCCGCGTGTATCACCGGCGCTTCGGCAGCGGCATCGTCGAGGAGTGTGACGGCCCCGACAAGGTGGTGGCGCGCTTCAAGGGCTTTGGCTCGAAGAAAGTGATGCAACAGTTCCTCACCATCGAGGACTGAAGCGGTAAAGGACCGGAGCAATGAACAAGCGCCTGGCAATGCTAGAGAGCCTGACGAGCAGCGGCAAGGCGGATGCCTTTGCCTGGTACGGCCTGGCCATGGAGTACCGCCGCGAGGGCCGCGCGGAAGAGGCCGTGCACACCTTCAAGACCTTGCGGGAGAAGCACCCCGACTACCTGCCCGTGTATCTGATGGCGGGGCAGACGCTGAGCGAAGCGGGCCGCCTCGACGACGCGCGCGAGTGGCTCAGCGCTGGCATTGGTCTGGCGCAGATGCAGGGCAACGCGCACGCCCTGGGTGAGCTGGAGAGCGCGCTGGCCAACCTGCCCGGTTGACGGGCTCGGCCAGTCTCGCGCCCACTCATGATCAAAGGCCGCGCTCGTAGCTCGCTGTCTGCCCGCGCCAGGTGGCGTACGGCGCTGCTGCTCGAGGGCATGCTGGCAGCGGCGCCGCCGGCGCTCGCCAGCGAAGAGTCCGCCAGGGCGGCGCCAGCGCCTGCATCTCCGGACGGTGCTGCAGCGGGTGTGGAGGCGGGCGCGATCGACCCGAGCTCGCCCGAGCTAGATCTAGAGGTGGAGCCACCAGAGGTCGTGGTGGATGCGATCTCCAGCGCAGCTGCGCTGCAGCGCTCGGCCGAAGCGGTGGAGGTGGTGGACACCCGCCGCGCGCAGCAAGAGAGCGCAGACCTGGGCGCGGTGCTCAGCCGGGTGCAAGGCGTGAGGGTGCAGCGCAGCGGCGGCCTCGGCTCATCCACCCGCTTCTCGCTGAACGGCTTCACCGAAGATCAGATCCGCTTCTTCCTGGACGGCATCCCGCTGGCGTTCGCTGGCTTTCCGCAGGGGCTGGAGAACGTGCCGGTGAACCTGATCGAACGGGTGGAGCTGTACCGCGGGGTCGTGCCAGTGCGCTTCGGCGCGGATGCGCTGGGCGGCGCCGTCAACCTGGTCACGGCCAGCACGCTCGGCACGGCGGCGAGCGCCTCGTACCAGGTGGGCTCCTTCGGCACGCACCGGGCCACCATCGCCGCTCGCCATCAGCTCGAGCCCCTGGGCTTCACCATCTCGTTCGCCGGCTACTTCGATCGCGCTCTTGCCGAGCAACTCCATCGTGTCGAGCTACCAGAACGTGAACGACGCGCGCTCCGTGGGGCTGGAGGGCGCCGCCGCCTGGAGCTCGCCCGGGGGCCAGCTGGAGCTCGATGCCAACCTCACCTGGATGGACTTTCGCAACGTGGCGGAGGACGGCCCGTTTGCTGCCTTCGCCGGCGATCGCATCCCCAACCACCCCTGGCTGTTCGCCAACCTGGCGGCGCGCCTGCGCTTGCTGCAGCTGGCGGCGCCCGGGGATGAGCTGTCGCTCGGCTGGAGCGCACGGTACGTACACGCCTTCTACCGCGGCTGGGAGAGCGCCGGCCGGCGCGAGGACAAGCAGCTCATCGAGGCCCAGCTGCTGCAGTCCGCGGTACTCACGTATCTGCTGCGCTGGGATTGGACAGTGACCGCCAGCTTCGAGGTCGACAACCTCACCGACACCAAGGCCTTCGACTTCTTCGGCGCGCAGAAGCCCGGCCGCGCCTTCTACTTCAAGGGCACGCTCGAGTGGTGACGGCGAGTGGGTCACCGTCCGAGGGGTAACCGTCGCTGGTGACGGGCGCCACGTTTCACGCTAGAGAGCGCCCAGCACAGATGATAACGAGAATCAAATATTGCCTGCTCGCGTCCGCGCTCCTGGCGGGCTGCGGCGATGAGACCCAGGTGCTCCCGGCTCCCGGGGAAGGTGGCCGCGCCGATCCCGAAGCGCCGCTGTACGGGCTGGCGGTCTCCGTCTTCAACCCCGACGCCTCGCAGACCTACCTGATCACGACCAGCGATCTGAGCGCACGACAGTTTGACGTGCGCGGTCAGGGGCTGGAGCTGCCCGGCTTCCTGTTTCCGTTCTCCCATCAGGACGCCATCTTCGTGCCGAACGAAGACGGGCCCACCTTGACCCGCTACGCGCTGGGCGCCGGCGGCGCTCTGGAGGAGGGCATCACCCTTTCCTTCGCCAGCCGCGGCTACGCGGCGGCCATGGATAGCTTCAACTTTCCCGTGCTCAGCGCGACCAAGGCGTACGCCTTCGATCCGCCGAACTCGCGCGTCCACCTGTGGAACCCGACGGCCATGACCCTGCTGCCGGGCGAGATCGACATCTCGATGATCCAGCGCGAGGGCTTCGTGGCGCGCATCGCGGCCGACGCAGACGCCGCGCGCCAGCAAGGCAACCTGCTGTTCGTGCCCGTGGGCTGGGAGGACGCGCTCACCGAAGACGCGCGGCCCGTCTCCGGGCTGCTGGTGATCGACACCGAGACGGACACGGTGGTGAAGCTGCTGGAGGATGAGCGCTGCACCGAGTTTCAATCGTCGGTGCGGACCGCCTCGGGTGACCTGTATTTCTTCACGTCCGAGCACAGCATCGTCACCCTCAGCGGGCAGAACACTGACTATCCCTCGTGTGCGCTGCGCATCCGCGCGGGCGAGTCGGACTTCGACCCGGACTTCGTGCTCAACATCTCCGAGCTCACCTCGCGCCCCATCGGCTGCTGCGGCGTGTGGGCGGGCGGTGAATCCGTGTACGTGCCCGTGCTGTACGAAGAGCGCGTGATGGTGAGCGATCGGCGCGAGCTCTGGTCGGAGAGC
Organism: Polyangiaceae bacterium; assembly: GCA_025937895.1. GTDB lineage: Bacteria > Myxococcota_A > Polyangia > Polyangiales > Polyangiaceae > SZUA-265. The sequence goes on from JAICQL010000217.1 coordinate 12,121, forward strand.
AACAACGACTATCGCTACTGGCGCATCGACCTCGGCAGCAACGAGGCGCGCGAGATCACCTCGCTGCCCTTCTTCAACAGCGGCGGCCCCAATGTGTACGAGCTGCCGGACGGCCTCGTGTACCGCGCCCTCACCTTGCGCCCCGATGAGGGTCCGGACGAGTCGACCTTGCTGGAGCTGACCCGCGCGGCCGAGCCCACCGTGGGTGCGGCGTTCCAGGGCTCCTTGACCTTGCTCACGCGCCTGCGCTGATTTTTCGCTCGCGGCGGCGGTGCTGCGCGCCGGGCCGTGTCAGGATCGAGAGGTGACACGCCGCTCGGCGCCAGCTCTGCTGACCCGGAGACGCGCTGCGAGCGCGCTGGCGGGGCTGCTCGTAGCTGGGCTCGCTCCGCGCGCACTGGCGCGTGCCGCAGACCCGCCGCTCTTGCGGCTGGGGCTGGCCCTGCACGTGCCGGACGAAGACGGGGTCCCCGCCGTGGACGAGCCGTTTTTGAAGCGCCAGCTCGACACCGCCAACCGGATCTTCGCGCAATATGGCGTCGCCTTCGAGCCACGCGAGCGGCATCAGCCGAGCGGGGTCCCGATCCGGGTCGAGACGCGCGCGCAGCGCGACGCATTCAGCATCCTGGTGCGGCCGCAGCTGATCAACGTGTTCGCCGTCGCTTCCCTTCTGGACGTGGACGTGCCGGGCAAGGTCCGGCGCGGCGTGCACTGGCACGCTCGCACCCGGCCATCGGCGCACTACGTGATCCTGTCCGGCATCTCCTTCGACGCCGTGCTCGCGCACGAGCTCGGCCACTTTCTCGGCAATCGTGAGCACAGCCAGACCCCGGGCAACCTGATGAGCTACCAGCACACCGACGTGCTGCCGTTCCTGGATGAGGCGCAGCAGCGCCGCCTGCACGCGCGCATCGAGCGCTACCTGCGCTCCGGAGAGCTGAGGCGCTTCCCCAGCCCGTGAGCGTGGGGCTGCAGATTATCGGCTCAGCAGGGCGGGGTTCATGGCGTCGTCGCTGGGCGGTGGGGGCTTGCTCGCAGCGGGCGGCGCCCTACGGTGCTTTCCGGCGCGGAGGGAAGCGGCGGGGGTGCTCTGCCGTGCAGGTACTGTCGCAGCCGCACTCGACGTCGACTCCGCAGCCGCTGGTGGTGTGGGCGCTGGTCTTGGGGCTGGCGCTGGCGCCATCATGGGAGATGACGGAGGCGCTGCCACCGGCTCTGGAGGGGTCGCCGTGAACGCCGGCGCAGCGGCGCCCGGCGCAACGGCGCCCGGCGCGGGAGCAACGACGGCAGACCGCCGTGCAACGAGCACGCTGGCGGCCAGCGCGAGCACGGTCGCCGCCGCAAGCAATGGCCAGCGCTGGCGTCTCGACCCGGCCCCCGTGCGCGGGCCTGCGGGGGGCGCAGCCTGCGAGGGTGCACCCGCCACCCGCAAAATGCGCTCGATCGAGAGCTGCGAGCGCTCGGGAGCAAAGGGCCGGAGCGCGAGCGCGAGCTCGGCCACGGTGGCGAAGCGCTGCGCCGGGTCCTTCTC
>JAICQL010000009.1 GCA_025937895.1 Polyangiaceae bacterium
AGCTCGTCCGCTGCGCTGGCAAGCCGCCAGCGGATGGGCGCGCGCTCGGCGTGGCGCTGCAGCTCTTCGCGCAGCAGCTCGGCGCTGAGCGCGCCCAGGTGCGCCTGGATCAGCGGCACGTCCGGAGCGAGCTCGGCGGCGGGCGGTGGATGCAACAGGTAGCCCAGCGACGAGCTGGCGAAGGTGTTCATCACCCGACCCCAGACCACCGTGCAGCGATGGCGCGCGCGGGTGAGCGCCACGTATGCCAGGCGCAGGTTCTCGGCAAAGGCCTCGAAGCGGGCCTGGGCCACGTGCTCGGCCTGCTGCTCCGAGCCCAAGTCCAGCACCAGCTGGCCGTCGGCCCTGTGCAGCTTGGGCGCCTGCTCGTCGCTGCGAAACAGCAGCGTGCCCGACCACAGGTAGGGGCAATAGACGATCGGGTACTCCAGGCCCTTGCTGCGGTGCATGGTGGTGATCTTCACCGCGTCGGCGTCGCTCTCGAGGCGGATCTGCGCGGCCTCAGCCTCCATGCCGATCAGCTCGCCCCGGCGCTGCTGCACCAGAAACTGCACCACCCCGCTCGGGCCCAGGTGGCCGCGCACGCTGGCCTCGTGCAGCAGCTCGATCAGCTGCAGCAGGTTGGTCATGCGCCGCTCGCCGTCGGCCAGGCCGAGCAGGCGCTCCTCCAGGCCGTGGCTGGAGAGCAGCTGCCGGCACATGTGCACGAAGCCGGTCTGCGCCCAGGTGCTGCCGAAGCTCTGGAAGGCGGAGAGCCAGCTCTCCCAGGCGCCGTCATCCTCCTCCAGCCGCGCGAGCTCGTGCGCGTTCAGGCCGATCAGATCGGTGGCCAGCGCGGCGCGCACCAGCCGCGCGTTGCTGGGCTCGACCACGGCGCGCAGGATGCGCTCCAGATCCATGGCCTCCGGCGACTCGTACACGCTCTTGTCGCCCAGCACCACGCTGACCACCTGCAAGGAGCGCAGCGCCGCCTGGATCTGGAAGGCTTGATCATTGGTGCGGGTCAAGACGGCGATGTCGCCGGGGGAGAGGCGCTGGCCGCCAGTGGTGACGGCGCCGGCGAGGGTGCGCTTGATCTCGCGCGCGATCAGCGCCGGCAGCTCCGTGCTCACCCACTCGGAGCTCAGCGGCTGGTCCGAGCCCGACTCCGCCAGCAAGATCTCGAGCCCCGAGGCGTTGCTGCCGTCGCTCGCCGAGAGCACATCGCTCGCGCCCGGGCGCGGGCTCACCGGCGCAAACTCGATGTCCGACAGCAGGAAGGGATGCGGGCAGCTCTGGAAGAGGTGGTTGACCGCCTGAACCAGGCTCGGATCCGAGCGATAGTTGGTGGTCATCGTGTAGTGGCGGTCAGGCGAGGTGCCGCGCGCCGCCTTCACGTAGCTGAACACGTCAGCGCCGCGGAACGAGTAGATGGCCTGCTTCGGATCGCCGATCAGGAACAGTGAGGTCTGGGGCGCATCGTAGATGCGCTCGAAGATGCCGAGCTGGATCGGATCGGTGTCCTGGAACTCGTCGATCAGCGCCGCGGGGTAGCGCTCGCGGATGGAGCGCGCCAGCTCGGCGCCGCCCGGGCCGTGCAGCGCGGCGTGCAGCCGCGACAGCAGATCATCGAAGGAGAGCTGGCGCTGCTCGGCGCTGCGCCGCGGCAGCTCCTGCTGCAGGTAGTCGAGCAGCGCCAGCTTGAAGCGCAGCACCTCCGCGTCCAGCGCGGTCCGCAGCTCGCGGTGGCGCTCGAGCACCTGGTCGCAGGCCTGCACCAGCTCGTGCTGCACCAGCTCGCCACCACCGTACGCCTCCAGCTTCTGCGAGCCGAAGCGGTCGAAGCACTCGGGCAGTGCCAGAAACTGCGTGGCAGGGTCGTGGTCGAAGAATTCGCTCACCTTGGCCGCCCACTTGGGCGTGTGGTTGCGGTTGTAGGGGTTCTTCTTGATCCGGCTGTTCAGGATCAAGCTGACCGCATCGTGCCGCTGCCAGATCTGCGCGGCCTCGGCGCAGGTGGCGCGGAAGGCGGCGAAGTCGGGTGGCGGAGCATCCGGCGCGCCGGGCACGAGCTGGGCCTGCGGCGCGCGCTGCAGCGCGTAGGCGAGGCGCCGTGCCGCCTGCAAATCGAATTTCTTCGGGCCATCCTGGCGCAGGTAAGCGACGAGCTCAGCCGAGCCCCCACTCAACCGTCGCGCCCAGAAGTCCATGATGATCTCGTCGATCTGCGGCCGGGCGTCACCGAACAGCTGGCTGCCGTAGGTGATGTCGCTGCCCAGCGCGCGCTCCAGCAACACGCGCTGGCAGAAGCCGTGGATGGTCGAGATCTCGATGTCGTCGAACTCGTACAGCGCCTGCTCCAGCCGGCGCTTGCTCCGGCGCCGGTCGCCCGCGCGCGCCAGCAGCGCGCTCACGATCGGATCGTGCTCGCCCTCGGCCGGCGCGAGCAGCGCCGCCAGCCCCTCGCGCAGGCGCGCGCGGATGCGCTCCTTCAGCTCCGCCGTGGCCGCCTCGGTGAAGGTCACCACCAGCAGCTGTCGTGGGTGCCGCTCGGTCTCCAGCAGCAGCCGCAGGAACAAGGTGGCGATGGCGTATGTCTTGCCCGTGCCGGCGCTGGCGTCGACCAGGCTCCTGCCCCAGAGCGGGATGTCGGTGACGGAGAACGCCCTCATGCGCCCTCGTGTTGTTCGGTTTGCAGGTGATCGAGCAGCGGCCCGAACACCTCGTCTGCCAGCGCCTCGAAGCGCACGGGCAGCCGGCGCCGCACATCGGAGAAGCTGCGGCTCGCGCCGTACACGCGCTGCAGGTGCAGGTCGAACTGCAGCTCCTGCTGCCACTCCTTCTCCAGGCCGAGGTACGGGTCTTTCTTCTCGCCCTTGCGCTGCGCCTGGGCAAACGCCAGGGAGGTGGCGGGGAACAGCGCCAGCGGCTCGCGCTGGCCCTCGTCGAAGCGGCGCACCAGCGCCGCGAGCAGCGCGTCCGGATCGCGCACCGCGCGGAAGCGCTGCACGATCGCACCGTCGCCCGACAGCGGGCGCCCGAACAGCGCGCTCTGCGCCTGCTCGCCGCTGGGTCCAAACCAGCAGTAGCCCAGGTGGCGGATCCAGAGCGAGAGCAGGTGCTGCGCGCGGACCCGCGCGAACTGGTGCTCGATCAGGCCGTTTTCATACGGCTCGTTCAAGGTCCCGAACAGCAATCGCCCGCCGGGCAAGTGGCCCTGAAAGGCGAGCGGTGCCTGGCGCCCGCCCTCGCGCGCGGCGCCGGCCAGGCTGGCGATGGTGGTGGCACAGGCGGCGATCTCGCTGAAATCGAGCTCTCCGGGCGCGCCCAGCGGCAGCGCACCGCGGGCCTGCACCAGCTGCTTCGCCTGCTCCAGCGGCATCCCTCGCAGGCACAGCTCGAGCAGCGTCTGGCCGACCCCGTAGCTCTCCAGCCCGCTCAGCTCCAGCGGCTCGCGATCGAGCAGGCCTTCCTGCGCCTCGCGCAGGTACAGCTCCAGCCGGCGTTGCAGCAGGTACGCCGTGGGGTTGCGGTAGAAGCGCACGAGCTCCGCCAGCGCCAGCGGCTCGCTGGACGCGCTGCTCGCCAGCGGGCCCGGGAAGAAGTCGCCCAGCTCGGCCTGGTAGCGCGCCGTGCGCGCGGCACCCACGTAGTGCGCGGCATAGGAGAAGAGCCGCCGATCCTGGCCGTCGAAGTAGCGCGGGCTGAAGGCCTGCAGCGGATGCGCCACGATGTACTCCGGGAGCTCGGCTGCGCTGCCCGCGCTGGCGGACCGCCACGAGCTCAGGTAGTCGCACAGCTCGCTGACCACCACGCTCGGCGGCAGGCTGGCGTTGTCGCGGATGCTCTGGCCCGTGTAGGTGATGAGCAGGCGCTCGCGCGCGGCCAGGATCGCCTCCAGGAAGATGTAGCGGTCCTCGCTGCGGCGCGAGCGGTCGCCGCGGCGCCGCCCCTCGCGCCCGTGCACGATCAGATCGAAGTCCGTGGTCGCGTCGCGGCGCGGAAACTCGCCGTCGCTCAGCCCCAGCAAGCACACCACGCGGAACGGGATCGAGCGCAGCGGCACCATCGAGCAGAAGGTGACGCCCCCCATCAGAAAGCCGCGCGCCGGGCGCGCTCCCTGGCTGGTCTCGAACAGCAACGTGCGCAGGGCGGCGCTGCCGATGGGGCTGTCGAAGCCGGACTCCTGCGCGCGGCTGCTCAAGGTGCGCAGCGCCTCCAGCAGCTCCTGGTGTTGCCATGCGGTATCTGCATCGTGCAACACCAGCGCCTCCAGCGCCGTGTTCACCACGCCGGGCCAGGCCGCGGGCGGGTGCGGGCGCCCCAGCTGGTCGAGCTGCGTGAACAGCGTGTCCAGGAAGGCCGCCAGCTTGCCCAGGGCCGCCGCGTTGCTGCCGCTCGGGCCCGGCTCGGGCAGCACGCCGGCCACCAGCTCCGGCGGGTCGCTCGCCATCGCGTAGCCCAGCAGCAGCCGCTGCAAGCCCAGCCGCCAGGTGTTGGCGTCGGAGCGCGGGTGGCCGTGCGCCACCCGGTGCTCGGCGTCGATGCCCCAGCGCACGTTGCTTGCGCGCAGCCACTCGGTGATGAGCTCCAGATCGCGCGGGGTCAGCTCGAAGCGCGCAGCGACCACCTCCAGCGCCAGGAGATCGAGCACCTGCGACGTGGACAGCCGCTGCCCGGCCAGCAAAAACAGGCGATCGAGCGCGGTGGCCACCGGCGCTGCCGCCTCCAGCACGCGATCGGCGATGGCATACGGGATGCGCTGCGGATCGTCGGGCGCGCGCCGGAACACCGCGTCGATCAGCGGCGCATACAGCTCCACGTCCGGCATCAGCACCACCACGTCGCGCGGCTCGTAGCCGCTGCCGCTGCCGAGCAGCGCCATCAGCTGGTCGTGCAGCACCTCCACCTCGCGCATGGGGCTGTGACAGACGTGCACGGAGATGGTGTCATCGCTGGCAGCGGGCTCGGGCGCTGCGCTGCTGGGCAGCGCGTCCTCCAGGAGCTCGCGCTGCAGGCGCGCCAGGCGCGTAGTTGCGCCCGGAGCCTCGTACAACGTCCAGGTCTCCTGCGGGATGCCCTGCGTCGTCAGCTCGTCCTCCAGCTGGCTCTCGAACTCGCTCGCCAGGGTGCCCAGCGACTCCAGCAGCGGGTTGTGCAGCTCGCCGTCGATGTGACGGGTGGCGGACAGCTGGAACATGTGCACCGGCACATGGCGGCACAGCGCCACCAGAATGCGCGTGTAGCTGGGCGGCAAGTGGGTGACGCCGAAGCAGAAGATGCGCGCGGGCAGGCTCTCCGCGCGCTGGGTGCGCTGCAGCCGGCGCAGGAAGCGGCGCTCCAGGGTGCCCATCGGCACCGAGCCGGAGCGGGCCAGCAAGGCACGCCACAGCGAGGCCTGCCAGCTGTGCGTCTGATCGGGCTTGCCGAACAGATCCAGCTGCGGCAGCGGCGCGCTGCTCGCTCCGGCGCGCGCCTTGCGCTCCCAGCTCTGCAGCAAGTCGGGCCGATAGGCGGCGTAGCGATCGAAGGTGGTGGAGATGCGCCGGCACAGCTCGAAGTAGCGAACGTCGCTCGAGTCGGCGGCCACGTAGCGGCGGATGGCCTCGAACTCCGGCTGCCCGAGTAGCGGGCGCAGGGTGCTCACGATGGACCACAGCAGACGATCCGGGTCGAATGCCTCCAGCCCCGCGGGCGTCTCCAGCACCCGCTCCAGTGCCCAGCCCACGAAGTTGCGCGGATAGAGGTAGAGCACGTTTGCCCAGACCCCGAAGCGCTGGCTCAGCTCCAGGCTGAGCCACTGCGCCACGCCTCGCCCCGGCACCAGGATGCACTCCGCCGCGAAAGGATCCGGCAGCGGCTCGCCGAGCACCTCGGCCATGGCCTGGGCCAGGCGCTCCAGGCGATTGCTGCGGTAGACGCGTAGCCCCGGGGCGCTCATGTGGTCCGGGACGCTATCTCAGGCGCCTGCCATCGAGCTACCCGGGCAGCTCGCGAAGCGCCGGCCGGCTCGTGCGAGCGCGGGCGATGCGAGCGCCGGCCGGTCAGCAACTGGCCCTGCCGTCGATGCGCGACCGGGGCGTAGCCTTCAGATGCCGCCGTCAGATCCCAAAGTCGAACTCGACGTCGTTCTTCTCCGGCTCCGCCTTCTTGCGCGGTGGCACCGGTGCTGGCTGAGCAGCCTTGGGTCGGCTCGGCGCTTGCGCCGTGACGGGGCCCGCCGCGTGCTTGTGCGCGGGGGCGGCGGCGACGGGGGCTGGCCTGGGCGCCGAAGTGGCTCGCGACGGCGTTGCACGCGAAGGGGCTGCACGCGAAGGCGTTGCACGCGAAGGTGCAACGGCGGGCCGCTCGGCTGCGGCGGCTCGAGCTGGCGCACCTGGCAGCGAGACAGCTGGCTGTGAGGAAACAGCTGGCTGTGAGGAAACAGCTGGCTGTGAGGAGACAGCTGGCTGTGAGATAGCCGGCTGCGAGACGCCTGGCCGTGAAACAGCTGGCTGCGAATGCGCCGAGGTAGCCGCTGTCGAGGTAGCAGCAGCGGGAGCAACGGCAGCAGGCGCAACATCCGTTGGCACCACGCCCTCGCCGTCGGAAGCAGCTTCCAGCGCCGACTTTGCCGAGGCCGGGGCCGTCAGGGGCGCACGCGCGACGCTCTCCGGGTCCGGCACGTACGGCCGCGACCTGGGTCGATCGATGGGGCGGTGCCCATCTGCCACGGGCGCCTCGGGCTTCAGAGATTCGTGCTTCTGGCTCGGATCGAAGCCCACCACCAGGGCACTGTCGTCCTCCCCCGTGCTGTGACGGTAGAGAGCAACGGCCAGTGTGACGAAGCCCGCCGCCGCGAACCACATGCTCAGCCGATGCGGGCGCCGCAGGGAGGGCAGGGTGGGGGGCGGGGCCAGCACCTCGCTGGAGGACGGGCGCTGCGCGGCGGGCAGGGCCGTGGGATCAAACGGGATGAGCTCCGGCTGGGTGGGGCGCTCTGCCGGCAGCCAGCTGGCGTGTAGCGAGCGGTTGCAGACGTCCTCCACCACGCCGTGGTTCTCGAGCCAAAGCGCCAGCGCTTCACCAAACTTGCGAGCGCTCTCCCAGCGACCATTGCGATCCTTCGAGAAGCCCTTCTTCAGCAGCCGCCAGAGCTCCGAGTCGCCCGCCTGGAACACCGTGATCGGCACCGGCTCATCGTGGATGATGGACCACAAGAGCGCGTTGTAGTTGTCACCGTGAAACGGCGGCTTGCCCACCAGGCACTCGTACGCCAGCACGCACAGCGCCCAGACGTCGCTGCGCGGATCCAGATCCGTCTCGCCACGCGCCTGCTCCGGCGACATGTAGTCGGGGCTGCCGATCAGGGTGCCGGCCTGGGTCAGCTTGGTGGTGTGGAACGAGCTCTCGCCGCGCAGCTTGGCGATGCCGAAGTCGAGCAGCTTGGGCTGTACGCCGCCGCCCTCTGCCTTGGCGATGAAGACGTTGTCCGGCTTCAGATCGCGATGGATGACCCCGTGACCGTGGGCAGAGTGCAACGCGTCGATGATGGGGAGCAGCGTCTGGCATAGCTCCACCGGATCGATCGAACCCAGGCGGGTCAGCCGCTGGCCGAGCGTCTCCCCCTCGAGCAGCTCCATCACGATGAAGGGCTCACCGTTTTGCGTCTTGCCGAAGTCGAACACGCGCACGATGGCTGCGTGCTGCAGGCGAGCAGCGAGCCGGGCCTCGCTCAAGAAGCGATCGTTGGCGGAGGCCTCCGCCACGTCGGCGCGGATCAGCTTCAGCGCCACGTTGGCCTTCAAGGCCATGTTCTCGGCGACCCAGACCGAGCCCATACCGCCCTCACCCAAAAGTTGCAGCAGGCGATACTTGTCGATGATCACATCGCCAGGCGCGTACTCTTTGCGCGGAGCGCTGGGTAACATCGAAGTCCCGTTTACCTGTGTCATCGGAGCGAGGTCGAAGGCTCGACAAAGTTGGAGGGCGGCACAGACCGCACCCAAGGATACGCCAGTCTGTAGCCAAGCTCCTTAACCCGCAAGGGCTTTCTGGCTGTGGCGCCGGGACACCGGGCGAGCTGTGTTCCGTGCTCTGATCCGTGTTTTGTACCGATAGCTGGGCGTAGATCTAGATCTGAATCTCGGTGCGAAGATTTCGCGTGCGAGCAGCTTTTGAAGCGATATTTCGACGCATGGTTCGACGCACTGGGTAAAGCGTGGCAGGGCGCCGAGGTGTGGGGCGCCGCATGGGATGCGGATGACCCAGGTAGGGTGCATTTTGCCGCCATTGGCAGGCGTTGAGCGCGCGGGCCCTGACGCGGAACGCAATCGGACCGCGAGGTGCCAGTGGCCCTGGATGAAGAGCGGGTGGCTGCGATCATGCTGCTCGCACTCGGTGTGTCCTGATGAGTAGCTCTGGAGAGTCGCATTTCTCGAGCGCTAACTGAGATCGACGAGCTGGGAAACGCGAGCAGCGCAGCTGCGCCGTGCCCGGATGTGCCCCAGCGAGCTCGCGCCCCGGAGGGACTGGAACCGAAGCCCGGCTCTGGGCCTCCAGTACACCGATCTGAAACGCCGCTCTTGCCCTCTCGTCGAGACGACGTTCGCCGAGCGCCGCGGCAATGAATTCTTAACGCGGCAGCCACCAGCACAGGCTCGCCTGCGACCGCTCGGGCGCGCTCGCCGTGCACGCCACGCGCTCATGGAGTTGCACGGCGATAGGCGGTGGCCAGCGCGTCTGCATACTCGTTCCAGCGATAACCGTTGTGCGACTTGATCCAGCGTAGCTCGATTTGCGGGTGTGCGCGCGCCAGGCGGTACAGCTCCTGCACCAGATCCAGGTTCTTGATCGCGCCACTCTTGCGCTTCCAGCCGTTCTTCTCCCAGGTCGCTGCCCAGGAGTTGATGGTGTCCACGCACAGCTGGCTGTCGGTCAGCACCACCGCCGCCTGCCCCGCTGGCACCAGCTGGTAGCCCGCGATCAGCGCGGTCAGCTCCATCCGGTTGTTGGTGGTCAGCGGCTCCGAGCCGTGTGCCTGGGCAATGATCTGGTTATCTACGACGTACACCGCGCCCCAGCCACCTGGCCCCGGGTTCGGGTGCGCCGCACCGTCCGTGAAGACGCCGGTGGTCGGGCCGTCGGTATAGGTGGCCAGGACCTGCTCCAGGGTCATCGACCCCTCGCTGCTCTCGGTCCGCGTTCCCGTGGCCGCCGGGCGAGCGCGAGGAGGTGTGGCACGCCGAGCGGGTTGGCCGGCCTTGTTCGCTCCCGGAGTGCGGCAGCGGATGCAAGTCTTCGGCTGCCAGGCGGGATATTTGTCCAGCGTGGTCTGCGGCACGTTGAAGCCGCGACCGCAACGCTGGCACTGGAACGTAGGCATGGGCGGCGGATTATTGTCCAGGCCCCGCCCGAAACGCGACCCGAGCCTGCGCTTTTGACCGCCGGGGTGATGCCGCGGGTGCGGGCGCCCGAGCGCTCGCTTTTCGCGCTCGGAGCTTGCGATAGCTGCTCCAGCCTGGCTCGTGCCCTCCGTTCACAGTCAACGGAGGACATGATGTCCTCCGCGCCTCGCTGAAGGCGTGATTCTCCAAGGAAGAGGAGGGCCGCGAGCCACGTGGACGAGCACACGCCGTCCTCGCGGTTTGCGGGAACACACCCGATTTGCACACCCGAGCAAGCTAAAGTCCCGCAGGGGGAGTGAAGGTCACTCGAACTCGGGCCAATCAGCTGAGTACAGCTGGCGTTCGGCTTTAATCGGGTAGCCGAGCGTGACCGCGGCAGGGGCGCTGGAGCGCCCCCGCCGCGGTCTTGTTTTTTTGTGGCGGTGTTCCACCGCAGTCCAAACACAGCGCAAGATCGCGCTCGCATCAGCAGGATCGCTGGCAAAGACGGACCCTGTGCCGGGTCGCCGCCTTGTTCGCCGGGGGCCAACCGCGCTATAGCCGATGACCGCTATGCTTCGTTCGCGCGTCCTGGCTGCGAGCCTGCTCAGTCTCGCGTTTCTGGCATTCCAGCAGAGTTGCTCGGCGGGCGGAAGCTCGTCAGAGGGCGTTGCCGTGACCGGCACCGAGGCAGGGCAAGCGCCCGTGTTGCCACCGCCCACGGGTCAGGGCAGCGGCACCCCCGGCCAGAACGGCACGTTCATGCTGGACGACGAGTCGCAGCTGATCGACGAGAACGCGCCGCCACCCAACGTCGGCAGCGAGATGGCTTGCGACGGCATCGACGAGAACGGCAACGGGATCATCGATGACGTGGACAAGGGCAGGGACGGCCTGTGCGACTGCCTGAACATCGGCTTCTTCGGCGCGCTCGCCTCCGACAACGGCAACTCCACCGGGGCCTTCGAGACGTGGCTGGAGGCGCGCAGTGACGTGCCCGTCACCCACATCGGCGCGCGCGACACCATCACCGCGGACGTGCTGCGGCCGCTGCAGGTGCTCGTGATCGGCAACCTGCGCGAGCGCGGCAACGCGGGCTTCAGCGCGGCGGAGCTGGAGGCCTTTCGCCAGTGGATCGAGGTCGAGGGTGGGGGCGTGATGAGCCTGGCGGGCTACACCGCCAATGCCAACGACATGGCACCGACGGTGGCGCTGCTCGCGCCGACGGGCATCAGCTACGACTACCAGGGGCGCGGCCCCGGTGTGCTGGGGGTGGTGATGAACGGGCCTCCGCCCGTCATCGTCAACGACATCACCGCGCCCGAGCATCCCAGCATGGAGGGCATCAAGGCGCTCGGTGTCTTCAACGCCTATCCGGTGGTGGGCGACGGTCAGGTAATCGTGCGCTCCGGCGAGTTCAACCTGGCCATGGCCAAGGAGCTGGGCGCGGGCCACGTGTTTGTCTTCTCCGATGAGTGGATCACGCAGGATGTGCTGTGGTCTCCGATGATGCGCCCGCTCACCCAGTGTCAGCAGAGCTGTAACCAGTGCGCCAATCAGTGCAGCAACTGCGAGACCAACTGCGCCAACTGCCAGCTGCAGCCCTGCCAGGGTGGCCAGCAGCCGCCGGACGGCGGCACGTGCGCGCGCGGCTGTGATCAGGCCTGCACGCAGTGCACGAACAATTGCCAGACGTGCGAGGCCGCGTGCGCCGCCTGCAGCGCGCTGGAGCAGGATCAGGAGCTCGACATCCCGCGCTTCTGGCTGAACACCTTCCGCTGGCTCACCCCGGCGAACGAGTGTCAGGTGCCGGTGCCCACCACGATCGTCTACTGACGCCCTGGTAGCGGGCAGCACATACGGGGGCTCCAGGAGGGCGGCTCCAGCAGGGACACTCCGGCAGGGACGCAGGCGCACCTTGGGCTACATGCATGCCTGCAGGGCTGCTCGCCACGCGCTCGGCCTGCGCCAGGTACGTCGGTGAGAGGCGCTCTGCGCCCAGCGCTCACACGCGGGCATGATTTAGCCGCGCACGACGCTGCTTTGCTTGGCGGACCCCGGTTGCCAGCCTCATGGTTAACTCTGGCGCGCATTGAAACGCCGGGCTGCGCCGTTTGTATTCGTGGGGGACCGCTGCCGTCCGGCAGTCGGTCGCGCGAGACGAGAGCGATGGCAGCTGATTCGAGCATCGACGAGACGGAAGCGGCAGGCGCTGCGGCAGAGGAGAAGCCCGCTGCCCTGCCCGACAAGCCCAATGGGCCACCGCGCCCACCGCGCCCCGCGCGGCGGGCCAGCGTGTCGCTGCGCATCCCGTTGCCGTCCGCGGTCATCCCCGGCTCCAAGCTGAGCTCTTCGCGGGCGGAGCCGCTCGCGGAGCAGCAAGAGGCACCGGCAGCCGCCGGCGCTGCCGAGCCCAGCACAGGTGCAGAGGCGGCAGCGGAGCCCGCGCGCACCATGCCCAGCCCCGGCATGCCGCCCCGGCGAGAGCAGCCAGCGGCGCTGCGGCTGGACCCGCAGAACATGCCCACGCCGTTGCCGGAGCGGCCCTCGCCACCACCGGCTCCGCTCACGCCCCGGGTAAACGCGGGCGACGCCAGCAACATCGAGTTCAGCCTCACCCGCCGCTCGAGCGGCGCCCCGCCGCTCAGCTTCGACAGCGAAGACGTGGACCCCTCGGATCGAGCTCCCGTCGCGCCGCTCACCCCCTGGCATGACGTGCCGCCGCTGCAAGAAGCGGCCGACCAGGCCAGCCCGGCGGTGGCAGCTGCGGCCGACAACGATCACGAAGACACCATCGTGGGGCAAGTGCCGCAGGATCTGCTCGAGCTGGCCAGCGAGAACGAGGAAGAGAACACGCGCGCTTACCAGGCTCCGCAGGAGCTGATCGACCTGGCCCGGCGCAAGCGCGAAGAGCGGCGCCAGGCGCGCGGCCTGGCAGCGCGCGGGCAAGACGCGAAGGGCAGATTCGCCGACTCGCTGCCGCCCGCCGCGCGCGCCGTGGCGGAGCTCGACGAGGACCAGCGCGAGGTGGCCACCGCCACGGTGCCGCTCGACACTTTGCCTCCGGGCGACGCGGCGCCGCCCGTGGCTCGCTCCAGCGCAGTGCGCGGGGGTGCCCTGCGCGACGAGCAGAGCCTGGAGCGCCAGGTGAGCAACGCGCCCGCCTCGCTGGAGGAGCTGGTCGCCGCCGTGTCGAGACCTGGCGAGCGCGAGTCGATCGCGGTCACCAGCCAGGTACTGAGCGAGGATCGCACCCCGGACTCGCTGCCCGACTTTGCTCGCGGCTCCACTCGCGCGCGCGGCTGGCTGCTGCTGGTCGGGCTGGTGCTGCTGCTCGGCTTCGTGCTGGCTCGCTGGGGCGGCATGGAGCTGCCGCTCTCGCGCTGAAGCTGGCGCTCGCCCGGCGCTGGCCCTGGCGCGCCGCCGGCACCACCCTGCGGTCGCAGTACGCAGACCGCGCGCCATCGCGAAAGTCAGCCGCGCGGAGTGCGGGCACACGGGTTGCACATGGCCTCCCCAACGTCAGCGCTCGTGGCCAAGCCGCGGGCCTGCCCATGCAAAGACCGCCAGGTCATCGGGGAGAAGCCAATGTCCAAGAACACCAAGCAAGCTGTATCTACGCTCGGCGAGATCGTCGCCGGGGTGCAGAAGCAATTCGGCGCCGAGAGCATACGCCTGCTCGACGGCGAGCTGGAGCGCGCCGCCGACGCCATCTCGTCCGGATGCCTGGCGCTCGATCGCGCGCTCGGCATCGGCGGCTATCCGCGCGGGCGCATCGTGGAGATCTACGGCCCGGAGTCGAGCGGCAAGACCACGCTCACCCTGCACGCCATCGCCGAGGCGCAGGAGGCGGGCGGCATCTGCGCCTTCGTGGACGCGGAGCATGCGTTCGACCCGGCATACGCCAGGGCCACGGGCGTGCGCACCGCGGAGCTGCTGCTGGCGCAGCCGGACAGCGGTGAGCAGGCGCTCGACATCGTCGATAGCCTGGCCAGCTCGAGGAAGCTCTCGCTGATCGTGATCGACTCCGTGGCGGCGCTGGTGCCGCAGGCAGAGATCGACGGTAGCATGACCGACAATCCCATCGGCTTGCAGGCGCGCTTGATGAGCCGTGCGCTGCGCAAGCTGACGGCGGTGTCCTCCAAGACCAACACCACGCTACTGTTCGTCAATCAGCTGCGCCACAAGATCGGCGTCACGTTCGGCAGCCCGGAGACCACGCCGGGCGGCAACGCGCTCAAGTACTACGCCAGCGTGCGCCTGGACGTGCGGCGCATCGGCAAGGTCACCGCCGAGGAGAAGATGGTCGGCAATCGCACCCGGGTGCGGGTCGTCAAGAACAAGTGCGCGCAGCCCTTCGAGGAGGCAGAGTTCGACATCCGCTGGGGCAACGGCATCGACATCGCGGCAGACCTGCTCGACACCGCGCTGGCCGCAGGCACGGTGATCCGTAACGGCTCGCACTACGTGTTCCAGAGCAAGGCCATCGGGCAAGGGCGCGAGCGTGCCCGGGCCACGCTGCTCGAGAGCGCGGAGCTGCGGACCGAGCTGCTGGAGGAGACGATGAGCCTGCTGTGGTCTGGCGCGCAGCTCGCCAGCGTGCGCTCTGCGCCACCCTCGGAAGAGCTACTGGGCGAGGGAGAGAAGAGCGCGGCCTGAGCTCCGCCGTGCGCTGCCGGAGGTCCACTTGCCTGCTCTCGGGCAGGTGGCTCTCCGGCGGTCACCCGCCGGCCGGCAACGCGCCTGGCACGGGAAGCAGCGTTTTCAGATGGTCGAGGTGCGAGACAAGGAGCGGTGCTGCGTCTTGGGAGAAGGTGATCCGATGCGCAACGAACGAGGGCAAGCGGTGGAGACAGTTGGCGGCTCGACTCGGCAGCCGCCAGTGGAGCGGCCCGGGCTCGAGCGGACCACCACCCGCCGCCATGCTCGCGTGCCCACCGAGTGTGCGCTGTGTGGTGCCGGCGACTTCGCTTCGGTGATCGAGGTGCTCTCCGGTCCCGTGTGCTTGTTGCACTGGGTGTGTCCGCCGCACGGCTGGTACCTGCTGCGCGAGGCGCGTCTGGAGCGCGGCGTGCCACTGCTGCGCGCGCGCTGCCCCGCCTGCATGGATCAGCTGTTCGCCCTGCCGCGCTGAGCCGCCTCAGGTCTTTGACTCCGCTTCACGCCGCCTCACGCCGCTTCACGCGGCCGTGCGGCTCGTCCGCGGAGCGCTGGCGAGCCGCTCCAGCACCGTGGCCGCAGCGGCCACCGCGTCCGTCTCCCGAATCTGGCGCGACAGCTCCGCCAGGGTGCGCCGCGTCTCCAGGCTATCCAGCAAGCGCCGAGCCTGCTTGGCCAGCACATCGCCGGCCAGGCTCCGGCGCGCCACCACGGCTCCCGCCCCGAGCAGGGTGATGCGATGGCCGTTGTCGGGCTGATCAAACGCCTGCGGGCTGATGATCTGGGGGATGCCGGCCTCCAGCGCGCGCGCAGTGGTGCCGATGCCGCCGTGGTGCACGAGCAGCGCGGCGTGGGGCAAGAGCCGCTCCAACTCCAGGTATGGCTCGTGGAGCAGCGCTCCGCCAGCCGGGATGGTGCTGGGGTCAAAACACGGGCTCAGGAAGATGCCGGGCTTCTGCAGCAGCTTGCAGCAGCTGCGAGCGGCGTCGAAAAACTGCCGCACGTCTGCCACCCCGGTGCCCGGCGTGAACACCAGTGGCGCTCCGCGCTGGCGGATGAACTGCGCCACCCGCTCCGGCAGCTCTCCGCGCGGGGGCGTCAGCGGAAAGCCCACGCAGTCCAGCGACGCGGGCCAGTCCGACGCGCGCGGGCAGTACCACTCGGGAAACAGGCACAGCTGGTGAGTGACGAGGCCCTCGAGCACGCGCCAGCTGCCGTTCAGCGGCTGCAGCCCCAGCGTGCTGCGAAACTCGTTCATGCGGCGCAAAATGTACGGGTGCGTGTAGCGGCGCTCCAGCACTCCCGGCAAGACATGACGGCGGACGTATTTGCCCAGCCAGCCCTTCACCGCCTCGCTCAGCGGATAATACGGCGCCTCCAGTGAGCTGATGCGGAACGGCGCGAGGGTGAAGCGGACCAGAGGTAGGCCGTGGCGCTCCGCCATCAGGGTGGAGGCGGCGTAGCTCTCCGGGTTGACCAGCACCAGCTCCGTACCGCGCGCGAGCTCTCGCTCGATGAAGTCGAACGTGGGCTGGTAGGAGGGGAACACGATGTTGCCGAAGTTCTCCTCCACCTCGACCAGGTTGTTGGTCTGGGCGGGCGCAATGGCGGTGAAAGGAACGCCCAGCTGCCGCGCCAGGCTCGCGGCGGGAGCGTTGCCCAGCACGTGACAGCTGTGGCCGCGCGCCTGCAGCTCGGAGGCCATGGCCAGCATCGGCAGCAGATCTCCACGAGTGCCGGTACCACTGAAGACGAACTTGGTGCCCATGTTCGCTCATCGACGGACTGGCGCGACGGGTTTCCGGGAATCGGCGGCCCCATTGCTCTCGCTACATGGTGGGCCCGGAGCGAGCCTGCGGCGCGAGCGGCAGGGCCACGAGGGAACAAATAAAAAAAGGGCAGCCGCAGCATGCTGCTGCTCTGCCCATCGCCCCCATCGCGGCCCGTGTAGGGCCCGGATCCGACGGGGGGTGCCGCGAGCCTGCGCGGGCCCCCGTCAGTGGTAGGGCCGCCTCAGTAGCCCACGCTGCGAGCGCGGCGCTTGACCTCGCCGAGAAGCATATTGGCAAAGCCATCTGCGATGGCCTTGGCGCCATCGACGAAGGCACCGCCCACGGCCTTGGCGCCATCGGCGATGGTTTCGCCCACGGCCTTGAACCCGTCGCCGATGGCGTCGACGATGCCGCCCAGAAAACCGCCCTGAACCGCGCTCAGCTCCGCATCTGAGAGCTCGCGACCGAGGTTGTCAAACTTGCTCATGGTTCGTTCCTCTTTGTGTTGCTTGGTGAATCAAAAACACGCTGCCGCTGCTGGCGGCCCTGCGACGGCTCATGTCTATGCTCGTCGCCGTGTGCCGAGGTAGTCGGCCGCAGCCGCGCCGGCGTTGCGCGCTTTTGTCGTCGTTGGATGTGCGTCGCTGCCAGACGTGCGCTTCAGCAGTGCGCCGGAGCGTCTGCATCACGTGATGCGACGGCGCTCCGAAATCTGCGGGAAGCACGAAACCTTTAACCAGCATCAACCGATGGGTGGCGCGTTGGCGCAGTGACGCCAAGTCGCCGGCGCAGTGCCGGCGCTCGTCAGCGAAAGAATCAGCGATGAAGAACCACGATGCACAGCAGACCGAGTCCGAGCTCTCCGACGACGTGCTCGCGCACGTCACCGGCGGCGCAGCGGGCGTGGCCCAGCCCCAGGGCCCCATCTTCCCGGGTGTTGACTTCGACTACCCGAAGAAGCCGATCGACCCCCGCGACATTCGCTGAGCTCCGCCGCGGCGCCACAGTAGCACCGTGAAATACTGAGGCGCCGAGCTCACCAGCTGTGTCCATGAGGTGCTGATGCAGCGATGATCGTCCGAGTCACCTCCCGACGAAACGGGTTCAATGAACCTTCCAGGCCGGCGGCTGCTCCTCTAGCAGGGGCAGCCGCCGGCGCATTTTGTGCTTCTGCGCCGCCGCGGCCGTGAAAGTGCAGAGTGCGCCCGCTTTTGCGCGCGACGTCCGGCGGCGATCGAGGCAACATCCCCGTCGAGCACGGCACGGGCAGCGCGGCGCAGGGGCGCGCTTCGATAGTCGCGCTCGAGCGGGGAGCAATGAGCCACTTATCTAGACTGCGAGTCGTCTTTCATGGACGGTTCCAGGCGGACGTCTCGACCGTGAACAACGACGTTCGTCACTTCGACAATGCAGCGTTCATCGACGCCTACCAGGAGCCGCAGGCAGGTGGCTCCCTGAACGGCTGGTGGAATCCGGACGGCACCGGCGCGTTTCGCCTCTCGGATTGCGTGGTAACCGAGCTGGGGCTGGAGGATGGCAGCGTCGTGCGGGATCCTGGCGTCATCCCGGTCGGCCTGGCCATCACCGATGCCAACGATCGGGTGAGCGGCAAGCTGGTCGATCTCGATCCGCAGTGGCAGATGGCGTCCGCGATCTGGGGGCTCACGGTCCGGCTGGTGGCTGAAGACGGCACGGAGCTGCTGTCGGGGCGCTTCGAAGCCGCGCCATTTCGAGATCTCGCCTTCGGTCGCGCACCGGCTCCCGGCTCGGGCGGTGCGAGCGCCTGCTTCACCTCGGTGCTGAGCGAGCTCGTCTGGGCACCGGAGCTGAGGAATCGGGCCCCGATCCTCGATCGGCTGCGGCAGAGCACGGCCGATGGCGTGCTGGCGATCCGCCTGATGACGTACGCCTATGCAGGCAGCTCGTCACGGCCCGGGTTCACCTTCGGCAGGATCAGCGGCATCATCGGACCTCAGGATCGCCTGCGCCCGCGCTCCTTCGTGCTGGGTCGTCGCCTCGTGCCGTCGCCTCAGACCATCGGCAGCGGGACCGCGAATTTCTGCGATGCCGTCATCGCCGCTGGCGGCGACGGCATCTTGTTCGATCTGGGCAACGCCGTGCCGCTCGATGCCAGCTTCGTGCCGGTCGACATGGGGCCACTGCAAGTCGTGGCGCTGGCCGATGATAGCGTGGCTCCGGGCGGGCCCGTGTCAGCGCAGCAGTACACTGCCATCGGCACCATCGAGGGCTACGCGAACGAAGGGTTCTTGACCCGCTCGGGCGGGATTGTCGACGTACGCGCAGCCATCCCCGCGATGGCCACTGTGCGCTCGCGGCCTATCGCCATCCTGATGGGAGAGGGCTCGGCCACGACGGTCGTGTGGCGCGAGACGAAGGAGGGCCGCCTGGTGCGAGCCGAGCAGTTCGTGCAGCGCCCGTACCCCGGGGACGTGGTGCGCGATCGATTGTGGGCGGCCCAGTGGGGAGAGCCGTTGCCGGGGGCGCAGCTCGCCTTGCAGCTGCTGCCGCCCGTTGCGGGCCTCGGCGGCAGTGGCCGGCCCACGCCAGACGTGCCGATTCCGCGCATCAATCAGCCGGCGAGCTCGCTCACCGTGCCGCAGACGGTGGTGACCAACGGCAATGGTTATGCGGAGCTCGCCATCCAGACCCGGGACCCGGAGTCACCCCGTGGCTACGTGGATGGCCAGATCTATCTGATCAGCTACAACTTCCCCGGCGAGCAGGCCATCGAGCAACCTTCCGTCGGGCTACCGCTCGATTGCTACGCGCTCCTGCTGTTCAGCGCGTTTCAGCCGAAGCACGACCCGCCCAGCTGGGCTGACGATATCGCGCCCATCCTGCAGCAATATGCCAATCTCTACCCGATCATGAGCCGCTCGTTGTTCGATCTGGGCGACGAGAGTGCCGTAGCGCTGCACCAGAAGCTGCTGACGTTCGCCTTCGGGCTGCCCATGGACCACCCCAATCACATGCCCGTCACCCGCGATCTTTCACCCAGGAAGCGCGACGCCATTCTCACCTACCTCGCCAGCGTGAAGCCCCAGCCGGCGGCCATCGTCGCCGAGTTGCGCCCGGCCGCGGCGCATCGCAAGTCGGCAAGCTTGCTGAATGCCGGCGCCTCCGCGGAGACGGATGGCAAGCAGGCCTTCGCCGCATCGATCGCGGCTGCGCTCGAGGCCACTGCTCGGGAGACCACGCCATGAATGCGCTGCGCATGCCGGTCCGTCACGTACGAGCGGTGCGTGACGGAGACGTTGCGGAGCTGCGGGAGGCCTTGCAGAAGGCCATCGAGCTCGAGCACGCTACCATCCCCACCTATCTCTACTCGCTGTTCAGCGTTGAGCTGGGCACGAACATCGAGGCCGCCGGCATCGTACGCTCGGTCGTCATCGAGGAGATGTTGCACATGGCCATCGCGGCCAACGTGCTGAACGCCATCGGCGGCACGCCCATCATCGACAAGCCCGGCTTCATCCCCACCTATCCTGGGCCCGTGCCGCTCGACATCGATGGCCTGGTCGTGCACCTGCGCAAGCTGTCGCGGCAGCAGGTCGAGGACACGTTCCGCGCCATCGAGATGCCGGAGGATCCGCGCGATATTCCCGTCGAGAGGCTGGCCGCGCCGGCAGCCGCCAAGATCGCTCAGACGTACGCGACCATCGGCCAGTTCTACCAGGCCATCATGGACAAGCTCCGAGAGCTGGGGGACGACATCTTCACCGGCGAGCCCGCGCGGCAGGTCACCAGTGAGCGATGGTTCGCCGAGGAGCTGGTCGCGGTCACGGGCCCGGAGGTCGCCTGCCAGCAGCTCCGGCTGATCGTGACCCAGGGCGAGGGCCCCATGGGCGGGCAGATCCCCGTGGAGCAGGGGCGAGCCGCACACTACTACCGGTTCGGCGAGATCGTTTACGGCGGGCGGCTCGTGGTCAAAGCCGACGGCAGCTACGTCTATGACACCAGCCAGCCCGTGACCCTCGACATGGACCACGTCTACGACTTGCTCGAAGACGCGCGGCTCTCCGACTACCCGGAGGGCACCAATGTCCGCCAGCTCGCCGAAGAGTGCAACCTCGCCTACAGCAACCTGCTGCGAGCGCTCCACCTCGCCTTCAACGGCCGTCCTGCACAGCTCGATGCCGCGATCGGCCTGATGTACGAGCTACGGCTGCTGTGCTCCCGCCTGGTTCAGATGGAGGCGCCAGGCCGCGGCGGCAAGCGCGCCGCGCCACCGTTCTCGTATATGTCTCACGACTGACGCCGGGCGCACCGGCAGCTCGCCAGCGGCGTACCCGCTGGCGGCGCACCACTGGCGGCATTTCGTATCTTCAGTACGCAACCACTCGTCACGAGCGGACGACACGGGGGGAGGCGAGGGGGGCGGCTTCGTGGCGAAGGCCTCGGAGCGGTGCTGGGCATGCTCTGCGGTGCAGAAAGCTGGAGAGCGCTGGCCTCCCAGGCGAGGGCACGCCATGCCCAGGGGGGCGGCAGGCGTTGAGCTTTGGCTGGCAGCAGCGGCGGTATCGCTGAACCCTCAACGATCCCGCCAGTAGCCCCTGCCGGGGTCGAACCGGCACGCCTGTTAGGGCGAGGGATTTTAAATCCCCTGCGTCTGCCATTCCGCCAAGGGGCCAGAGCGCAGCACTATCCCAGCGTTGGCGGCGAGTCCAGCGCCTGCAGGCGGCTGCGCTGCAGCCCCGGGCCCGGGAGATTCCGCTTGCCTTTGCGCGGCAGCCCGAGCGCGTGCGGGCAGGGTGGGCGCGGCGGAAGCCGCCAGTGCGCCGGCGTCTCGCGGCGTCTCGCGGCGTCTCGGGCGTGGGCCGCACTGTGTCGCAGACGCGCGCGACGGGCTGCATGCTCGGCGCGACGCGCTGCATGCTCGGCGACAGTGAAGCGAGCGAGCGCCCTGCACCGCTGGTAGGAGTTCTGTGCAGCGCGCTGTTCGCGGCGCGCTGGACGGCGCGGCTCGCCGCCTGCCAGGGGAGCTGTTGCATCGTGTTTTTGCGCAACTCCAGCGAGCGATGGCCCGACTGGAGTCGTACATGGGCGGCAATGGAGTTCGCCCGCCAACGAGGAAGAACGATCACATGAACAACAACGAATTTGTGGGCGTGGAGCTGTCGGATGCAGAGCTGGCGTCGGTCCAGGGTGGCGGTTTCTTCGGCGACGTGTGGGACGGCATCAAGAAGGGCGCCAACTGGGTGAAGAACGCGGCGAAGGACGCCTACGAGTGGGCCACGGGCGATGGCAAGGGCATCGTGAGCGCGGGCGTGGCCATCGGCACTGCGATCTTCGCGATCGAGCGCAAGTACTGAAGACGAACCCCGAACGAGGGACACTGCTCCAGTGCGAGCTGGAGCTCGAAAAACCCATCGCTGGTGGCGAACCATCAATGAAATACGGCACGGAACAGTCGCCCCTCTCGAGCAGGGGCGGCTGTTGCCTCGGGCCAGCAGCGTGGTGAAGCACAGGGCTCGAGCGGGTAGCTCGAGCACGTGGCCCGACCATGGTGAGCAGCAGGACGAAGCCCCCGTGATTGCCTGAATGTGGCGATCATCGTGGGGCTTTGGAGCGTTTGTCATTCCGCGGTGTCGCCGCCGTGTCTCCGGCACTCGGTGGTGGCGCGAGTGGTGATGCGCGATGCGCGGGCTCTGGTGTTGCATCGCCATCTGGAGCGCGGGCAATGATGCAATGCTAGATGCAACACGAAACTGGATCGCTCGCTGCGCCGATAGGCCCGTACCTGGCGGCACTGGGTCGCCGGCGAACGAGGAAGAAGAGCACAATGAGCAACAACAACGGCTTTGAGCAGGTGGGGATCGAGTTGTCTGAGTCCGAGCTGGCGCTGATCCATGGCGGCGGCTTCTTCGGCGATGTCTGGGATGGCATCAAGAAGGGCGCAAACTGGGTGAAGAATGCCGCGGAGGACGCCTACGATTGGGCCACGAGCGACACCGGCAAGAAGGTGCTCACCGGCGCAGCCGTGGTGATCGGTGCCATCTTCGGCGGCAGCTCGGGCAGCAAGAAGAGCAGCTACTGAGCGCCGTCTGGCTCGGCACGAGTCGGCATACCGCTGCGCGGCACAGGCATCCATGTCGCGACCCGGCCATTACCTTGGGGCAAGACAGTCGCCCTCCTGGTTCGCACGTTTTCGCCGGTGCGCTCTTCTCTGGAGCGCACCAGCGCTTCGCGCAGCGGGGCGCGGCTGTCACGCGATAGGATAAACAGCGGTGCGGCTGTCACGCGACGGGGAAACAGCGGGTGGCTGCCACCGGCTCGCCCGTGAGGCCTGTCGCGTCTGAGGCCGGGTCCCCACCGGCGTCGCCTTCCAAGGCACCCTCGAGACCTGCGCGCTGCTCGCCGCTCCAGATCAGCATCAGCATCCGGGAGCGACGGGCAGACTCTGGAGGCGAGGACCGGATTCGAACCGGCGTATGGCGGTTTTGCAAACCGCTGCCTAACCACTTGGCTACCTCGCCGAGGCCGGGCAGGTACTTACACCAAGCCTCCGGCAGAGAAAAGCCATCTCTCGCCTACTTGCGGCCGCGCGGATCGGGCGTGTTTTTGCCGTGGGTCACGTAGCTGAGGATCACGTCGTCCAGCGATTCCTGTGGGGCGGCGCCAAAAATGGACTCGGCACTGGGCTTTGCTTCCAGCACGGCCGAGGGCCTGCCGAGCGAGCGCCTTTGCTTGGGCGCGCCGGAGCGGCTGCGCTTCTTCCCGCCGTCTGGCGGGCGCGACGGGCGGGTGCCACGACCGGCAGGGGGGCGGCTGGGGCGCGCCTGCGCGGGCGGCGTGGAGGGCCTGCGCGCGGCTTGCCGCGATGAGGGTGGCTCCGCTGAAGACGCCGGCTGCGCAGAGGAGGGCGGCTGCGCGCGAGATAGCGGCTCAGCGTCCGGCTCGCGCCGTTCGCCGCCGGCTGCCATTGCCGTGGCCTCGGCGACGGCCGCCGATGACACGGCCGGCGACGACACGGCCGCAGACGACAGCCGCCCGGATACGCTGGAGGACTGCGCGCGCTGCACGGCGTGGGTACCCGTCTGGCGCGGCTCCGCCAGCTCTTCCGCGGCAGAGGGCACCTCGCTGCGCAGGCTGTCGATGGTCGCATCGAGACGGCCGTCACGCAGGTCGATGGCCATGGCGCGATGCTGCTCGCGCATCATGCGATGGATCATCGCCGGGCGATCGGGGTGATCCACATACTCCGAGTAGTCCGTGCGCAGGCTCTTGATCACCCGGCCACCGTCGGCGAACAGATGAGTGATGATGTGCGGTCGGGTGACGCCCGAGTCCTCGGTCTGGATGTGGAAGCGCATCCCGCGGTAGCGGACGTTGTTGTTGAACCCGACGAGCGGTGGCGGCGTGCTCTGCACTTTGTTCCTTGGCACCCGCCTCAGGCGGACACCCCTTCATCCAGCCGCCGCAACCCCTCGAGCAACAGGCCCTCGGGGCTCTCCTCGATCATGCGCTGGGTGGCCACGAAACCTGGATCCACCGCGAAGTCTCCCGCCTGTAATGCCACCATCGCGTAAAATGCGTCCGCGCCGCGCTTCTTGCCAAAGAGCGCATTGTACACCTGGCCCTCGACGAAGTGGATCTCTCCGTTGCCCTCGGGCGCGTGGATCTTGAGCGAGCCGGACTTGCGCCCGTGCCACAGCACCTGCACGATATCGGGTAGCCCCATCTCCTGGAGCGAGCCGGAAACGCCGCGCGCACCCGCGCTGCGCCCGCGCCGGTCCATGATCTGCTTGAGCTTGGTCACCAGCAGGTCCCCGCTGATCGGCTTGGTCACGTAGTCGTCTGCGCCCAGCTCGAACGCGCGGTCGGCGTCCTGGCGCGCCGTACGGCGGGTGACGATGACCCACGGCAGCTGCTTGCCCCAGCTCTGGCTGCGCGCCTCCTGCAGCAGGCCGAAGCCGTCGCGAGCGCCCAGGTCGATCTCGCTCACCACCACGTCGATGCGGCCGCCGCGCAGTTGCTTGAGGGCGGCCTCCACCGAGCGCGCGACGTGCACCTCAAAGCCCTGCTCGATCATGCGCAGCTCGAGCACCGTGGTCTCCTCGGGATCCGTGTCCACGATCAGCGCCAGGTGGCGGTTGGAGAGCAGGCGCGCCTTGAGTGAGTCGCCGCTCACGGTGTGCTTGAACAGCTCCACCAGGTTGGGGTCGAAGAGCGCGGGCGCGTAGCGTGACAGCACCCCGCACGCCTCTTCCGCGTCGAGCGTCTTGGAGAACGGATTCTTGGCGTTGCGGGTCAGATCCGCGTACGTGTCGCAGATCGCGAGCAGGCGCGCGCCGAGCGGGATGTCCTTGCCGCTGCGCTGCCCCGGCAAGCCGTCGCCGCCGAAGCGCTCATACATGGACTCCAGCGCGTCCAGTGCCTCGTGCGGCAGCTTCACCGCTTCCATCAGGCGCCCGGGCGCCGTGTACGTGTGCTGCGCGCGCGCGCGCTGCGTCTCGCTCACGCCCACGTTGAGCGCGGTCAGGTGGTGCTCGCCCATCTTGCCCAGATCGTGCAGCAAGGCCGCGATGCAGTACGCCGCGTGCTGGGAAGGAGACACGCCGATGCGCTGGGAGAGCTTGCCGACCAGTCGCGCCACGTGTGCGGAGTGCCCGCGCAGATCGCTGCGGCCGCCCTCGATCAGGCTGACCAGCACCTTCAGCGTCTCGCGATAGGCCGAGTCATCGAAGCCGCTGCTGGCGGGGCCGCCCCCAGCGATCTGCTCCGGGGTCAAGGTGCGCTCCTGCGCCGCCTCGCCCGCCAGGGCAACGGCCATGGACTCCTCGCTGACGAGGTTGCGCTCGAACACGTCCATCATGCTGCTGAACTGTTCGTGCGCGCTGCGGTCCAGCCTGGCGAAGGCGTGGATGTCGCCGCCGTAGTTCTTGGCGATGGCAGCCTTGACCGCCAGCGGGCGGCCGACGAACGCCTTCACGTGCTTCGCCCGTGCCGCCATCTGCACCTGCCGCAGCAGGTTGCTGTCGTCCGGGTCCGCCACCACCACGCTCAACGTGGCGGAGGCCGCGTCATACATGACGGGGAACGCGGTGCACTGCTCGGCCAGCTTCTTCGGCACCTTCTCCAGGGTGGCGCGGTCGATCTGGGCCTTGGCCAGCTTCTCCGTCGAGACGAAGCGAGTGCGGTAGGTGTTGGCCAGGAACTTGAGCAGCTCGAGCTCCCCGAGCACGCCCAGATCCAGGATGGCCTCTTCGATCCTGCCCCCGAGTAGCTGCTGCTGGCTGAGCACCTTCTCCCGCGCCTCGGCGCTCATCAATCCGCCGTTGACGAGCCATTCAGCCAATTTGGGGTTTCCCGTGGGGTGCATCGACTTGGTAGCCGCAGGGCGCGGCGAGCGCCGGAGGGCACTGACACCCACCGGCAAGAGACGGTCACTGATCTAAACGGCGCGGCACCGAGACACGTGCGCCGCTATCTGGAAATATGTAATGAGTCGGCGACGGTGACCGCTGAGCTGCCGATTTCGGGGAGATATCCGTGGCCAAGGTCGGCAAATGGCTGCGTGCGTGCGCCCTCCTGTCCGCGTAGCTCACGCGCGCATCACGGAGGGGGGCGAGGCGCCTAGCCCGCTGGCTGGGTCATCTGGCCGAGCCGCTTGCGCAGCCCTTGCTTGACGGAGGCGAGCGATGCCGCTAGAAGCTCCCGCTCCTCAAATCTCCGTCCAGCGAGCCATGCGAACCTTTGTTGCCAAGCCCCAGGAAGCCGTCGCCCAACGTAAGTGGTGGGTGGTGGATGCACAAAACCAGCCCCTCGGCCGAGTGGCAAGCCGTGTCGCCAGCTTACTGCGCGGCAAGCACAAGGTAGTCTACACGCCGCACGTAGACACCGGCGACTTCGTCATCGTCGTCAACGCCACCAGCATCAAGGTGACCGGCAAGAAGGCGGGCGAGAAGATGTACTACCGCCACAGCGGCTACCCGGGTGGTATCCGCCAGCGCAGCTACGAGGATCTGCTGGAGCAGAAGCCCGACGCGCCGCTGACCCTGGCCATTCGCGGCATGCTGCCGAAGAACGTGCTCGGCCGGCAGATGATCAAGAAGTTGAAGGTTTACCCCAGCGCCCAGCATCCGCACGCGGCGCAGCAACCGCAGGCTCTCAGCTGGAAGTAACACTTCCGCCAGCGAACTCTCATGCCCGAAACAACTGCCCGTTACGCCACTGGAAAACGCAAGACTGCCATTGCCCGTGTCTGGCTCAGCGCCGACGGCGATGGCTCGATCACCGTCAACGGCAAGCCCGTGGACGAGTACTTTGAGCGGGCGACGGCTCGCATGGTCGTGCGCCAGTCGCTGGAAGCGCTGGAGCTCAACGACAAGTTCAGCGCCGTCGCCACGGTGAGCGGCGGTGGTCACAGCGCCCAGGCCGAGGCCATGCGCCATGGCATCGCGCGCGCTCTGATCGCTGATGACCCGGAGCGCCGTGGGGTGCTGAAGAAGGCCGGCTTTCTGACGCGCGACGATCGCCAGAAGGAGCGCAAGAAGTACGGTCAGCCCGGCGCTCGCAAGCGCTTCCAGTACTCCAAGCGCTGAGCCGAGTGCCGCAGCCAGGCTGCGGTGGAGCGCCGATCACTCGAGGTCGTCGGCTCGCGACAGGATCGCGAGCCTGGGCCGCGAGCGAAGCGCTCACGATACGCCGAACGCCCGGGTATGCAACAGCGTGCCCGGGCGCGGCTATTTTGAGCTAGTGGACCCGTTGCGTCGCGCGCGAAAGCCGCCCGGCGCTTCCCGCCGGTGAACGGAGCGCGGCGCGTTTCGCCGGATCAGCTTGTGGCGCGGCGCTCGCCTGTTCGATCATGGGGGTTCGACCCATGTCACGTTTTTCCTTGCGCAGCGACTTTGAGCCCCGGGGCGATCAGCCGAGGGCGATCGAAGCGCTGGTGCGCGGGCTAGAGGAGGGGAAACGCGCCCAGACGCTGCTGGGCATCACGGGCAGCGGCAAGACGTTCACCGTCGCCAACGTGATCCAGGCCTATGACCGGCCCACCTTGATCATGGCCCCGAACAAGACGCTCGCCGCCCAGCTGTACGGCGAGATGAAGGACCTGTTTCCGGACGCTGCCGTCAACTACTTCGTCAGCTACTACGACTACTACCAGCCGGAAGCGTACATCCCGGCCAGCGACACCTTCGTGGAGAAGGACGCGATCATCAACGACCAGATCGATCGCATGCGCCACGCGGCCACGCACTCGCTGCTGTCGCGCGATGACGTGATCATCGTCGCCAGCGTCAGCTGCATCTACGGCATCGGCTCGGCAGAGAGCTACCACGGGCTGCTGATCGAGATCGTGCGGGGCGAGGAGCTGGGGCGAGACGTGCTGCTGCGCCGGCTGGTGGACATTCAGTACCAGCGCAACGACGTGGACTTTCATCGCGGCACCTTCCGCGTGCGCGGCGATGTGGTGGAGATCTTCCCTGCCTACGAGGAGGCGGAGGCGATCCGGGTGGAGTTCTTCGGCGACGAGGTGGACAACATCCAGCGAGTCGATCCGCTGCGCGGGCGCGTGCTCGGCTCGCTCGACCGCTACGCCGTGTACCCGGGCTCGCACTACGTGACGCCCAAGGAGCAGATGGCGCGCGCCATCCAGTCCATCCGGCTGGAGCTCAGGGATCGGCTGGCCTGGTTCGACAAGGAGGGGCGCTTTCTGGAGAAGCAGCGGCTCGAGCAGCGCACCTCATACGATCTCGAGATGCTGGAGCAGATGGGCTTCGTGCAGGGCATCGAGAACTACTCGCGCCACCTCTCCGGGCGCGCCACGGGGGAGCCGCCGCCCACCCTGATCGACTACTTCCCGCGCGACTTCTTGCTCGTCATCGACGAGTCGCACCAGACCGTGCCGCAGATCGGCGCGATGTTCCGCGGCGATCGCTCGCGCAAGGAGACGCTGGTGGAGTACGGCTTTCGCCTGCCCAGCGCGCTCGACAACCGCCCGCTCACGTTCGAAGAGTTCGAGAAGCACATGCACCGCACGTTGTTCGTCTCGGCCACGCCGGGCGACTACGAGCTGCAGCACCAGGATGCCCCGGCGGTGGAGCAGGTGATCCGCCCCACGGGCTTGATGGATCCGGAGATCGAGCTGCGGCCGGTGAGCGGCCAGGTCGACAACCTGCTGGAAGAGATCCGGGTACGCGCCAGGCAGAACGAGCGCGTGCTGGTCACCACCTTGACCAAGCGCATGGCGGAGGATCTGACCGAATACTACGCCGAGCTGGGGGTGCGGGTGCGCTACCTGCACTCGGACGTGGACACCCTGGAGCGCATCGAGCTGCTGCGCGACCTGCGCGCGGGTGAATACGACGTGCTGGTGGGCATCAACCTGCTGCGCGAGGGCCTGGATCTGCCGGAGGTGAGCCTGGTGGCGATCCTGGACGCGGACAAGGAGGGCTTTCTGCGCAGCCCGCGCTCGCTGATCCAGACCATCGGGCGCGCGGCGCGCAACGCCAAGGGGCGGGTGCTCATGTACGCGGATCGTGTGACCGACGCCATGCGCCACGCCATCGACGAGACGGAGCGCCGCCGCAAGGTGCAGCGCGCATACAACGAGGAGCACGGCATCACGCCGGAGACGGTGAGCCGCGCGATCCTGGACGTGGTGCACCAGAGCGGCGAGCGCGACTACTACGCCGTGCCGGCGCTGCGCTCGCGCGAGAAGGGCGAGCGCAAGGGGGCCGCGGCCGCAGCGCAGGCCTCCGAGGGCGAGTGGATGGAGCGCATCCAGGCGCTGCGGCAGGAGATGTTTCTGGCCGCCGAGAACCTGGAGTTCGAGAAGGCGGCGCGCCTGCGCGACGAGCTGCGCAAGCTGCAGGCGGAGCTGGGGCCCGCAGTGGCGGCGCAAGCCACGGAGCTGCGCGCGCCGCGCCGTGCCCCCGCGAAGAAGCGGCCGAGCAAGCGCCGGGCAAACTGACGGCCGGCGCAGCGTGATGGCTGCGCTGGCGAGCTACTCCCGCTCAGCTCACTGCGGCCAGGCCTTGGCCAGGGCCAGCGTGGCCAGCGCCACCGGCAGCAACCACAGCGCACAGCTGGCGACCTGCCCGTGCTGCAGCAGGCGCCGCAGCGCAAATAGCGCGAGCAAGCCGGCGCACAGCGCCGCCAGCGCGCCGCTGAGCAGCACCAGGGGGGAGCCGGTGAGGCGCTCGGCGCCGGCCAGGTCGAGCACCACCGTGGCCAGGAGCACGGGCAGGGTGGCCAGCATGCCGAGCTCGAACGCCCGCTCGGGGCGCACGCCGAGCCAGAGCGCGGTGGTGAGAGTGGCAGCGCTGCGCGACAGCCCGGGCAGCCAGGCCAGGCACAAACCCAGCGCGAGCAACAGGGCACCGCGCAGGCCCAGACTGGTGCGCCCGCTGCTGCGCGCCCACAGGGTGGAGGTGAGCCAGAGCGAGGTCAAGATCAGCCCGAAGCCGATCGCCAGGGGCTGGCTCTGCCAGCGCTCCAGCGGGGGCTGCAGCACTGCGCCCACCAGCACCGCGGGCAGGCTGGCCACGGCGAGAAAGCTGAGCTCGCCGCCGGGCGCGCTCGGCCCCGGTAGCTGCCCCGCGCGCAGGCCGCGCCACAGCGCCGCCGCGCCCTGAGCGAGCCGCTCGTGGAAGTAGATCACGCCCGCCAGCAACGTGCCGGCATGCAGGCAGGCGTGCAGGGTCAAGCGCTCGGCGCTGTCGAGATAGGACGCGCCGGCACCCACGTCGAACAGCGTCTCCGCCAGCGCCACGTGCCCGGTGCTGGCGAGCGGCAAATACTCCGTCAGCCCCTGGATCAAGCCCAGGCACAGCACCTCTTCGATCCCAGGCATCCGGCGCTGCCGGTATATCAGAAGCGCCGGTGCAGGCCAAAAGCGAGCGCCCCCGGGCGCTCAGCGCTGGCTCTGGGCCGAGGCGATGGCGCTCACCAGCTCGTCCGCGCCGATCACCCCCACCCCGGCTTGCGAGACACGCCCCGCCGCGTCGATCACGACCAGGGTGGGCAGGCTCTGCGCTCCGTAGGCGTTCGCCACTTCACCCGAGTCGAACACGCTGGGATACGGCAGCTGGTGTGACTGCGCGAAGGCCTCGGCCTGATCGGGGCTGTCCGCCGTATTGATGCCCACGAACACGACTTTGTCGTCGGCGTAGCGCGGCGCCAGCTGGCTCAGGATGCGGGCCTGCGCCACACAGGGCTTGCACCAGCTGGCCCAGAAATCCAGGATGACCACGTTGCCCGCCAGCGCCTTCAGGCTGATGCGGCTGGGCGTGTCGGCAGCACCGGCACCGTCATGTAACACGGGCAGGCTGAAGTCCGGCGCCTGCTCGCCCTGCATGCGGCTCATCGGGGAGACGCGCCGGGCCAGGTGCGGCAGCACCGCGTAGCCAAACACGGCACTGCACAGCAGCACCACCGCAGCGGGCAGCCAGCTCGGCCCCTTGCGCTGGCGGGGACGCTCGATCTTCTCGGTCATTTGCTCTCCGTGGCAGCGATGGTGTGCGCCGCCGCATGGGGCTCGCCGCCCAGGCCCGGCCCACTGCTCTCCATGGTGCCGCGCCCCTTGCCGGGCACGCTGCGCTCCTCCCCCGAGTCGTCGAAGGGCAACACGATGCTGATGCGCGCGCCGCCGAGCGGGCTGTCGCCGACCTCGATGGTGCCGCCGTGCTCGACGACGATTTTCTTGACGATGGCCAGACCGAGCCCGGTGCCGCCTGCCGTATGGGTCACGTAGGGGTCGAAGATCGTGGGTCGCAGTGCCTGCGGGATGCCAGGGCCGTTGTCGTCCACGTGCAGGCGCAGCCACTTGCCGGAGGGCGGCTCCAGCACGATCTGGATGAGTGGCTCCTGCCGCTGCCCGTCTGCTCCCTGGCGTACAAACTGCTCACTCGCGCGGCTCGAGTTGTTGATCAGGTTGATCAACACGCGGCGGAACATCTGGCGATCCAGGCGCACCGGCGTGGCGCCCTGGGGCAGCACGAACTCCAGCCGCGGCTTGCTCTGGGCACCAGAGCTCTGCGCCACATTGTTCTGCGCCACATTGCTCTCAGAGCCCAGCGCCGCACCGAGCTGCTGCTGATCGCGCTGCGCCTGCAGAAAGGCTCCGAGATCATCGGCGCCGACCTTGGCCTTGGGCAGCCGCGCAAAGTCGGAGAACTCGCTCACCAGGCGCCGCAAGGTGCCCACCTCGGCCTCGACCACCTCCAGGGTGGTGTTGACCACCTGGCGATAGGCCGGGTCGGAGCCCGTGTAGCGCTGGTGGATCTCCTGCACGGCGAGCTGGATGGGGGTCAGCGGGTTCTTGATCTCGTGCGCCAGCCGCCGCGCCATGCCCTGCCAGGTGGCGAGCTGCTGCAAGTACTCGATGCGGCTGCGGTTGGTCTCGATCTCACCCAGCATGTGGTTGAACGCCCGCGCCAGCTCGCCGATCTCGTCGTTGCCGCCCACCTGCACGCGCAGGCTGAGATCGCCCGCGCCCACGCGCTCGGTGGCGGTGACCAGGCGCGCCAGACGCGTGGAGACACCGCGGGCCAGGCTGCTGCCCACGCCCACCGCGGCCACGATGGTGATGCCGAGCAGCGCGGCAAAGGCATACACGTAGGTCTGCTCGTCCGTCTCCCGCCGCTGCTCCACCTGAGAGTAGGCGTCGACGAAGCGGCTCACCTCCTCCAGCTCTTCGAAGCGAGCGCGATCGGTAGCAAAGACCGCCTCCAGCACCGCGTCATCCCCCACGTCCTGGTAGACCTGCAGCTGCAGCTCGCGCTCCGGATCGACGGGGCGCCCGCGGTGGGTGCGGGCCAGCTCCACCTCGTTCGAGTCGCGCACGGAGAGCGATGCCAGCTCCGGCCTGCGCTCGAGCTCGCCGTGCAGCGCCAGGGCCAGCTGCTCGGGGCTGCGTGCCCGCGCGGCCGCGCGCAGGGCAGGGGAGGCGGCCATGGCCTCGGCCTCGGCGCGCATGCGACCCTTCACCGCCCCCGCCAGCTCCTGATACAGCTCGAGCGACTGGCTCAGGCGCTGGCCGATCTCGGGCAAGAAGAAGCGCGCCGTGCTCTGCCGCAGCATGCTGCGCGAGAGCCAGATGGCGGCGCACACCGGGATCAACGCGGTGAGCACGATGGCCAGCGCCAGGCGGCGTCGAATTCGACCGCGCATTCAGGCTGGGACGTACAACCGAGCCGGCGGTGGCGCAACCCTGCGCGGCCTCCGCGCGGGCAGCGGAGTGGGGCGGGCTCTTCAGGGGTGAGGCGTGCCGGCGCCTCGCGAACGCCGGGCGGGGTAACCAGCGTGCGCCAGCTGCGTACAGGGCTCAGGCGTGGAGCGCCAGCAAGCTGCCGGCAGGTGGGGCGCTGCCTGATGCGGAGGACTGCGGCGCGGCAGCCTGCTCACCGGCGTCACCACCGTGGGCCAGCTCACGCGCCCGGCCGTAGCGCTCCGCCGCCATCTCTGCCCGCGCCTGCTGAGCCTGCTGGGCCGCGTGGGCCGCCACCTGATGGTCCGCACCGGAGGGGCTGGCCGGTGCCATTGCCGCGCGCTGCACGACCTCCATCTTGCGCAGGGTGGCCTCCGGGTCGCCGGGCACCGCTGCCACGTCGATCGGGGTGGAGCCGGCAACCGCGTAGCGCTTGCCGTCGGGCCCCACCTCGAAGTCGAGGTGAATCCCGCCCGCGTACGCCCCGCCCACGCTGCGGTGGGTCTGCTCGTGCGCGCGCACCTCGCGGTCACGCCGCTGCAGCTCCTCTACCACTTGCTGCTCGTCGCCCGAGAGCTCCTGCTCGCCGCCGGGAGCGCTCGACACCTCGCCCGCGAGGCGCTCGTCTTCCTGCTCGCGCGGTGGTGCCGCATCGAGCCCGCCGCCCCAGTGCAGGATGGCGGCCTGCTCCCCGGCGCTGCGGGTGCGCGCGCCGAGGCCCCTGCCGCTGCCCTCGACGGGGCGGGGCTCGCGCTCCTCGCGCGGGCGCAAGGCGGGTGCGCCCAACACCGGAACGGTGGCGGCCAGGCGCAGGTTGGTCTGCAGTTGAATCGCCAGGTTGCCTCGAAGCGGAGCGTTAGCGAGCCAAAAAGGGCGGGCGAGAGGGTGCTCTCTGCCTGCAATCGGGAACGGGCCAGCGGCGGTGGACTTGAGCAAAAAAGCGCCTGCCCGCGCGGGTGAGCCGCCACGCCCTTTCGGCGCTGGCGCGAACTGAGGAGTGCGTTCAGCGCTGCAACAGCCCGAAGTAGGCCAGCGCTCCCATGCCGAGCAGCAGGCAGCCCAGCGCGAGCGCCAACCACCAGCGCTGCGAGCGGAGCTCGAGCTCGGCCGGAGCAGCCGCCGCACGCTGCGCGCTGCGACGAGCTTCCAGCGCAAAGAGGGCCACCATGCCTGCGCCGGTCAAGGCCAGCAGAGCCGCGGCCACTCGCCGGCGCGCGAGCCGCGCTCGCTGCTCGCGCTGCAGCACGCCAGCAGTGCCATCGAGCAGCAGCTGATCCGCCACGTCAAAGGTGTGCACCACCTCGGGCGCCGCAGGGCGCCGCAAGCGCCAGCCCACCGCGCTCGGCGAACGCTTGTCGGGCTCGCTGGAGACCACCGCGTACAGCTCGCCGTCTCGTGCCAGCAGCTCCGCCTCCAGCGCTACCTTGGCGCTGGCGCCGCCCTCGGCATCGGGCTGCAGCGGGACGATGTAGCCCGCCAGTCGGTGCTGCTCGTTGACGATGCTGACGTAGGCCAGGTCGCGCGGGATGGGCGAGCGCACCAGCAGGCGCGAGCCGTCGAGCGCCGCGTGCAACGCCCCGGGCGTCACCGGCAGCGCGCCGAACCACTCGCCGCTGTCAGGGCTACCGGGCGCGCCAGGCGGGAGCGCGAGCGGCTCCGGCCCTTCGCTGGCCAGCACGTCGCGCGAGCCTGCCGTCCAGCGGGCGTGCAGCTGGAGCAGGATGGCGTGCTCCTGCGGGCGCAGCTCGAGCCGTAGCCAGCCTCGTTCGTCGCTGTGCAGCGCGGTGGCGGGAGTGACGAGCTCCCCGCCGCTGAGCTCCACCTGTAGCGCGGCACCCGCCACCCGGCGATCGCCCAGCCGCGTGCCGCGCGGGCCATCGCTGACGGGGCCACGCGTGACCTCGACCCACAGCTCGCTGCTGAAGGGCACTGCCAGGGTGCCCTCCCCGGGCCACACGCCCAGCCACAGCGCTCCTTGCTGGCGCCCCGGCAACCAGCCGCCCTGGCGCCGCGCCTCACTGCGCCAGGTCTCCGTGTCGAGCGCGACGCTGCCCTCTGCCAGCAGCTCACCCGCGCTGGTCTCGACCCGCACCTGTGCTGGGCCGTGCAGCGGGGTTGCCAGCCGCACCCGCGCTTCGACCCGCCCTGCAAGGTCGGTGCTGCCCGTCCACTCTGCCTGCTCGGTGCCCGTGTCGACGAGCAGCCGCACGGCGAGCTCGGGGCTGGGCTCGCGCCGCTCGCCGGCGAGGCGCTGCACCGAGAGCTGCCACGCCAGCACCCTGGTGCCCAGAGTCGGACCTCCGACCACCCGCGCGATGCGCACCGGTGCAGGCCAGCCCGTGCTCAGCACGGCCCAGAGCACGATGCCGGCCGCCACCGCCGGCATCGCGAGCAAGAGCCGGCGCAGCATCGGGCTCCAGTCTATCACCGATGTGCCGTCGCCAAAGTTCCCTTTGGCCTGGAGCAGCGGAGCGGGATAAGCTCGCGCCGTGCCGCATGTGATCGAGCCCAATGCCAATGCCGGCGTCGAACGGCGCTTCGTCGCTCAACAGAGCTCGCGCCTGGGCCTGGGCCTGAGCGCGCTGGGCTGCGCGTCGCTCGGTGCGGGCGTGTTCGGCACGTGGCTCGCGAGCGAGCCGGTGTCGGGCGCGGGCTGGCTGCTCGGCGCGGGCGTGCTCGTGGCGGGTGCTGGTGCAGCGCTGCTGCTGAAGGAGCCGCCCAGCGTGCGCGTCGGGGCGCTCGGGGTCACACTCGGTGATCCGCGCGAGGCGCAGCACGTGCCCTGGTGTGAGCTCCAGCGCATCCACCTCGCCGGGGAAGAGCTGGTCCTGGAGACCGCGAAAGGTCCGCTGCGCCTCTCGCTGGCCAGCCAGGGGCGCGCGGCGGCGCGCATCGTGGCCGAAGCAGCGCAGCGCATCGGCTCCCGGCTGGAGCTGTCGCCCAAGGCGCACGAGCGCTTGCCGCCGTTGAGCGAGGCCGATGGCCAGATCGTGCCCGCCGCGCGGGTGCAGATCGCCGGCCGCAAGTGCCTGGCCAGCGGCGTTGCAATCACCTTCGAGAGCGACGCGCGCCTGTGTGAGCAGTGTGCGGCGCTCTATCACCGCCAGCACGTGCCGGCGGAGTGCAAGAGCTGCGGTTGCCAGCTGGTGGAAGCGCGCAGCGCCGCTGCGGTTTGAGGGCGGGCCGGGTGCGAAGGGCGGCCTGCCTGCTGGCGCGTCGCTTCGTCTGGCTGCTGGCGCTCACCCTGGCCACGGCTCCAGCCATCGCCGCGGAGCCCGGCCTCGGTACGCCCTCCGGGGTCGCACCCGACGCCAGCGAGATCGAGCTCTGGCCCGGTGTTGCACCCGGCTCGGGCCAGCTCGCGTCGCTGCGCGAGAGCGTGACGGAGCGCAGCAAAGATCCCGAGCTGCGCGATCGCTACGTGGCCGGCGTGCTACGTCCCCGCCTGCTGGTGTTCCGGGCGCCCAGGCCGAACGGCACCGGGGTCATCATCGCGCCGGGCGGTGCGTACGTGCGCACGGTGCTGGACAAGGAGGGCTTCGAGACCGCGCGCTGGCTCGCTGCACGTGGGGTCAGCGCGTTCGTGCTGCTGTACCGCCTGCCGGGCGAGGGTCACGCGCAACGCGCCGACGTGCCCCTGCAGGACGCGCAGCGCGCCGTGCGGCTGGTGCGCGGGCGCGCTCGCGACTTTCAGCTCGATGCCCGGCGCATCGGAGTGCTGGGCTTCTCGGCGGGGGGGCACGTGGCTGCCAGCGTGGCCACGCGCTTCGACGCCAGGGTGTACCCTGCGCTGGACGCGCTCGACCGGAACAGCGCACGGCCCGATTTTTCCATCCTGCTTTACCCCGTGCTCAGCATGGAGGAGAGCATCGGTCATGGCGGCTCGCGCCGGGCGCTCCTGGGCGAGGCACCGGGCGCCGCCGACATCGCCCGCTACTCGCTGCAGAACGCCGTGACGGCCGCGACCCCGCCCACGTTGCTGATCCTGACCGGAGACGACAGGGCGGTCTTGCCCGAAAACAGCCTGCGCTATCACGCCGCCCTGCAGCGCCATCACGTGCCCGCGGAGCTGCACATCTTCGCGCGCGGCGGGCACGGCTTCGGCATCCGTGGTGCGCAGGGCCTACCAGTCGGCAACTGGCCGGAGCTCGCGCGGGGCTGGCTCGCCGCGAGCGGGTTCTGGCCCGCCTCGCCCTGAATCGGCTCAGCGAGAGCCGGGGGGCGCTGCCTTCGAGCGCTGGCGCCGCCGCTGCGCGCCTGCGGGCTTGGTGGCGCGCGAGCGCTGCTCCAGCTCCGCGAAGGCGGCGGCGTAGCGCTTGCCAAATTCACGCAGGGCAGAGGCGTCGAAGTGCAGGTTGTCGGGCTTGCTGGTGAGCCCCTCCGCCGAGACGAAGGTGGTGAATGGCACCCGCGCTGCGACGTTGCGCTGAGCCTGATCCACGCGCCGCCCAGCGTCGTCCCAGGGAGCGCCTGCGAATTGCCCCAGCTGCCCCAGCACGAAGGGCACGCCGGGCGCCGCCAGATCGCGGCGGAAGCGGGCGATCAGCTCGGTCAGCGCCGCCTCGTAGCGCTCGGCGAGCTCGGGGCTGCGGTCGCTCTCGCCCTGGTGCCAGAGGATGCCGCGCAAGGTGCCGCGCTTCAGCGCCCGGCGCGAGCGCGCCAGCGCGTCATCGTAGGGATGACTCTGGGTTTGATCGAAGTATTGCCCGGGCTGCCAGGACGCGATCGGTGAGCCGCCACACGCCGCCGGGATGAAGCCCACGGTCACCCCCGGGTGAGCGCGCAGATACTCCACCGCAAAGGAGCGAGCCAGCCCGGTGCCGGCGCCGGGCTTGTCCCAGTGCAGAGGATCGCTGGCGGGCACCCAGCGGCCCTCGCGATCGAGCGCGACCACCCCGGCGATCGGGGCTCGATCTTGCGGCTCGACGTCACCGCGCCCCGCCATGTTCGACTGCCCCGCGAGCAGGAACAGGTGAAAGCGCTCGCGCGGTGGCAGCGGCACCTGCGCGCCATCGCTTGCGAGTGCGCGGCGCACGCCGGGCACTGCGCCGAGCAGCGCCGCGAGCAAGGCTCCGAATGCTCCCGCGCGCCCGCGCTTGCTCCAGGTCGCTCTCCAGCTGCTCGGCATGGCTCTGCTCAGACGCGACTGATGCGCACGGAAATGTGAGGCCTGCGCCCGATCAGGCGCTCGAATCTCCAGCCCAGGAACTTCTCCAGCTCGTCGGCCATGTCGCGGCCGCGGCGCAGCCAGATCTTTGACTGGCTCTGCAGCAGCTTCTCCGTCTCGCGGGTGAGCTCGAGCTTGGCGCCGTCTTCGTCCAGGGTGGCGACGCCCCAGGTGGAGAGCAGCGGGGAGGTGCGCAGGCGGCCATCATTGTCGAGCACGACGTGCAGCTCGGCGATGCCGCGCTGGCCGAGCACGGCGCGCTGGCGCAGCACCTCGCCGCTCAGCGGCTCGCTGCCCAGATCGATGAAGATGCGCCCGCTGTGCACGCGGCCCTGGCGCTCCAGACTGCCCTCGCGCAGGCCCGCGACCTGGCCATTCTCGATCACCAGCACCTGCGGCACGCCACACTCCTGCGCCAGGCGCGCGTGATTGTGCAGGTGGTGGCGCGCGCCGTGCACGGGGATGAAACAGCGCGGCCGCACCAGCTCGATCATGTGGCGCAGCTCCAGCCAGTTGGCGTGACCGCTGGTGTGCACGTCGCGATCGGTGAGGTGGCTGTGCAGGTCGACGTTCAGGCGTAATAGATCGCTGAGCATGCGCGAGACGCGCCGATCATTGCCCGGGATGACCCGGCTGGAGAGGATGACGCGATCCCCCGGGTCGAGCTGCAGCACCGGGTGC
Source organism: Polyangiaceae bacterium (assembly GCA_025937895.1). GTDB lineage: Bacteria > Myxococcota_A > Polyangia > Polyangiales > Polyangiaceae > SZUA-265. The sequence goes on from JAICQL010000009.1 coordinate 37,801, forward strand.
GCGGCCTCGGCCAGGCGTGACAGCGCGGAGCCCGCCTCCGCCTGAGTGCCGCCAGCGAGCACCAGGGTGTTGTTGCGCGGGCAGGTCGCCAGCTCTTCACTGCTGAGCCGGTGCTCGAGGTTCCAGGCGAGGTGACCCAGATCATGCGCGGTGTCCACGTGGGTGCGCAGGCTGCGACCGAGCAAGGCGATACGGCGCCCCGCCTTCTTGGCGATCTGCCCCAGGCTGATCAGGCGCTGCACGTTGCTGGAGAACAAACCCACGACCACGCGCTCGCGCGCGCCGCAGATCAGCTCCTCCAGGGTGTCGGCCACCCCGCTCTCGGAGCCCGCGGGGCTGCGGTTGTCGACGTTCGTGCTGTCACTCAGCAACAGATCCACGCCCGCCGCACCCAGCTCCAGCAGCCGCTCCTCATCCGTCGGCTCACCGTCGGGCGGGCAGGGGTCGAACTTGAAGTCGCCGCTGTGCAGCACGCTGCCCGCCGGGGTCTGCACGAACAGCGCCGTCGCCTCGATGATGGAGTGCGAAACCCGCACCGGCTCCACCTGGAACGAGCCGATCGAATAGCGCTGGCGCGGCAGCACGGGGCGAAAGTCCACCTTCAGCGCCCGCTCGTCCCCCACGCGGTCACGCACGCGGCGCAGCGCCAGCTTCAGCGCGTGTGCCGGCCCCCACACGGGCACGTTCAAGCGCGAGAGCAGGAAGGGCAGCGCGCCGATGTGATCTTCATGTCCGTGGGTCAGGAAGACGCCGCGCACCTTCTCGGCCCGCTCCAGCAGATAGCTGAAGTCGGGGTGCAGCAGGTCGACCCCGTAGTTGTCTTCCGGAAAGGTGATCCCGCAGTCGATGACGAGCAGGTCCTCGTCCGTCTCCAGCGCGAGGCAGTTCATGCCCACCTCGCCCAGACCGCCGAGCGGCACGACGCGCAGCGTTTTCACCGCCGAACCGCCTCGACAATGGTATGGACGCGATCGGGAAAATTGGAACGTGGCTGTGTCTGAGGCGGTTTCAAACGTGCTGCTCGTCTCGCCGAACGAAGCTCGGGAACTGCTGTCGAGAGGGTATACCTACCTGGACGTGCGGAGCGAACCCGAATTTGTGCTCGGCCGGCCCGCGCTGATCGAGGCCGGGGTGCTCCGCAATGTAGCCTGGAATGTGCCGTGGCAACGCGTGGAAGGCGACCGGCTGGTAAGCAATCCGGACTTCCTGCGCGTGATCTCGGCCTGCTTTGGCGAGGACCAGCCACTGATTGTTGGCTGTCGTTCGGGGAGCCGTTCGCGAGCTGCCATTGCAGCTCTGCAAGGAATGGGGTTCCGGCAGCTGGCGCAACTGCGCCACGGTTTCGAGGGTGCGCGGGACGCTTTCGGTAGAGTGTTGCCGGGTTGGCGGCAGAGCGGCCTGGAGATCGAGACGGGTGAGCCAGCGCCGGAGCGCAGCTACGCCGCGCTGTATGCTCGTTTGCCTGCGGGCGCGAATGCAGGCACGCAGCAAGGGCCGCGCGGCTAGTCCGGGCGCGTAGGCAAAGCGAGGAGTAGCTGCGTCGATGTGGGACGGTGCGCGCGTGGCGGTGATTGTGCCCGCTTATCAGGAGGAGCGCATCATCGGGCGCATGCTGCGCAAATTGCCGCCATACCTGGATCACATCTACGTGGTGGATGACGCGAGTCGGGACGCCACAGCTGCGCGCGCAGCCGCCGTCAGTGATGACCGCGTGCAAGTGCTGCGGCACGCCGAGAACCGCGGGGTGGGCGCCGCCATCGCCACCGGCTATCTGCAAGCGCTCGCCGACGGGGCCGAGCTGCTGGTGGTGATGGCCGCCGATGATCAGATGGATCCAGTGGATCTGCCCGCGCTGCTCGCGCGCGTCTGGCATGGCGGTGCCGACTACGCCAAGGGCAATCGCTTCTTGCACCCTCGAGCCCATCACATGCCCGTGCTCAGGCGTCTGGGCAGCCGCGTGCTGTCACAGCTGACACGCTGGGCCACCTCGCTGCCGGTCGACGACTGTCAGTGCGGTTACACGGTGCTCTCGGCGCGCGCGGCACGGCGCTTGCCGCTCGCCGAGCTCTGGCCGCGTTATGGCTATCCCAATGATCTGCTCGGCATGCTGGCAGAGGCCGGCTGCCGGGTGGTGGAGGAGCCAGTGCGGCCTGTGTATGCAGATGAGCAGAGCGGCCTGCGTGCTCGTCACATGCTGGTGGTGAGCGCCGTCATCGCCCGCCGCTGGTGGCGTACGCGGCGCTCGGAGCTCGGGCGCAGGCGCGGGCTTGGCTCGCGTTCGCTGGTGGGGCGTGAGCGGGGCTGAGCTAGAGCGGGCGCAGGGCTCGAGCTAATGCACGCGGACATGTCGCTGGCCGAGGTCTCTGTCGGGCGCCTGGCTCCCAGCCCTAGCGGTCGCTTGCACCTGGGGCACGCTCGCACGTTTGCGCTGGCCTGGGCTCACGCGCGCAGCCGTTCGGGGCAGCTGCGCTTGCGTCTGGAGGATCTCGATCGCGAGCGCTCTCGTCCCGAGCACGTGCAGCGCATCTTCCGGGATCTGGAGTGGCTCGGCCTGGACTGGGATGGAGAGCCGCTCTATCAATCGCAGCGCCTCGATGTGCTGCGTGAGGCGGCCGCCCGTTTGGAGCGCGATGGTGTGGCATACCGCTGCATCTGCAGCAGGGCCGAGCTGGAGCGAGCGGCGCAGGCTCCGCAGCGCGGTGTGAGTGAATGGCGTTACCCAGGCACGTGTCGCGAGCGCGGGGTGCAGCACCAGGGAGCGTTGCGCTTTCGTGTCCCTGAAGGGCCCATTGCGTTCGTGGATGGCCTGGCGGGGCCACAGCAGGTGGACGTGAGCGCCGAGGTGGGAGACTTCGTGATCCTGAGCCGAAACGGCGTGCCGGCGTATCAGCTGGCGGTCGTGGTGGACGACGCCGAGCAAGGTGTGACCGAAGTATTTCGAGGTGACGACCTGCTCACCAGCACGGCGCGCCAGCTGCTGCTACAGCGTGCGCTGGGGCTGTCGGCGCCGCGCTGGTTTCATGCGCCGCTGGTGCTCGATGCGAGCGGGCGCAGGCTGGCCAAGCGCGCCGATGACTTGAGCCTGGAAGCGCTGCGCGAGGCCGGCGTCGACGCGCGCGCCATCCTGGGCTGGGTGGGCAGGAGCGCGGGCCTGAGCGCGCTAGCGCAGCTCACCACCCCTGCCGAGCTGGTGAGTGCGTACGATCCGACGCACCTAGGTCGCGAGCCGACCGTGCTCTCTGCAGCGGACATCGCTGCCATGCTCGCGCTGCGCGTGCGCTGATGTGAGCGCAGCGATCTGTGCGCTGGTGCTTGACGGAATGCGCGCGATGAATATCTTTGCGCGCTCTGGATGATGTGATCGAATCGCGTGCGGCGTTGATTCGATCTTCGTTGGCGTTATCTTTCAATGGCTCTATCTAAAAGGCGTTGGAAGAGCGCGCTGGTACCCGCGCTGCGCTCCGCAGCAAGCGGCAGGAGACTCGAGGGCGAGTGACTCAGAAATTCGAATGGCGTAGCTCGATGAGCTTGCGCACGACGCCGGCCGGAAAAGGCCTCTTTGCGCGGAAAACGTTTCGCAAGCGTCAGGCCATCGGCCACATGAGGGGCCGGCTCATCACGAGCGATGACTACGATCCCGACTATGTCGTGGATATGGGGGAGCTGGGGGTGCTCGATCCCCAGGCGCCGTTCCGCTACTTGAACCATAGCTGCGAGCCGAACTGTGAGCTGCTGGAGTGGCAAACGCCGGACATGAGCACGCCTCAGATCTGGGTGCATGCCATCCGCACGGTGCGGCCGAGCGAACAGCTGACGATCGACTATGGCTGGCCCGCGGAGTCCGCCATCCCCTGCCTGTGTGGGAGCCCGACCTGCCGCGGCTGGGTCGTCGATCAATCGGAGCTCGCGCGCGTGCGGCGGCGCAAGGCGCGAGCGCCTCGTCGCAGCTGACGGTCAGCGGGCACACTCCTCACAGCGCGCGAATGTGCCGAGTTGGTGATGACCCGGTGTCTCCAATCGAGCCGTACACAACTGGTACGGTGTCTTTATAGAGCTGATCGGTAAGCCTCGGGTCGGTTGCCGCGCTGCGTGCACCCGAGCGTGAGCGCCCTCTGTCGTGAGCGCGTACGGCACGTGCGCGCAGAGTCGTTTCGCTTCGGGAGTGTTTCGAAAGCGGCCTTCACCCGGCGCTGCGCGCAAAGCTGCGTGGCGCGCCGGGATGCGGGTCATGGTGCATGCGCGCCGAACGGCGGCGCGTGAACGGCGACTGACGGGTGGCCGAGTGGTGGCCGGGTGGTGACGGAGCGGTAACTCAGCGCCGGGCGCCTGCCAGTGCACGACGGCCTGCGCCGACTCGACGAACGCGAGAGCGTGTCTGCCCCCGCCAGGGCTGCGCCGTACATGCTTCGCGCGGAGCTGCTCGTGCCACGGCGCGCGCGGCTTCACCACGTTTGCACGGCGTTTTCTGGAGCCGCGCGGGCGCGGGTCGTGGCCGTTGCCCGAGGTGTGACGTGTGCAGCACCCTGCGCGCGAGCGGCGACGGAGGGTGCCCGGCGGTTACCGGCGCGCGCACACGCGCGTGGCGAAGCGCAGCACTGCCGAGCAGGTGGCAGCCGAGCGCGGGCGAAGTGAGCGGGCAGGCCTGTTTAGACCACTCGGGCACGCCGTAAGTGACAACGGCGCCATGGATCAGCGTTCGCAATCTGAGTTGCGAAGATCAAAGACGCCCGTACTATTGAGTAGAGGGGCACGGGATCGGATGGGAGCATTCGTGCTGGGGCTGCCTGCTGGGGCTGCCTTCAGTGCGGGCATGGGCCCACTGCGAGCCAGGTGTCAAACGGGGGTAATCATTCGTCTATCTATGCGACACAGCCTGACCTTGCGGGTGGGAGCGGCGCGCCGGAGCAGCGCCTGTGCCGGGCCACTGGGAAACGAGCACGGCTGTTTCCAGTATTGGGGAATTTGTGTAAGCGAGCCGGGGGCTGGTCAGCGAAGCGCCGGGATTTCGCATGAGCCAAGGGGACGCGGCGCCGCTCAGTTGGGGCAGGGCATCGCTCGAGGGATGAGCATATGTTAAGTTACGCACAGATGGGCGAGCAGAGGTCGGCTCCGCCAGCGGCCGCCCAGGTCGTCGTGGCGAGCCAGCACGCCGAGTGGGCCTCCACGGTCTGCAAGGTGTTCGAGGAGCTGAAGCTCGACGTCGCCGCCTGCAACGAGGAAGAGATCGGCGAGGTCGTGGGCTTCGGCTTCCAGGGCCTGCTGGTGCTCGTTCAGGGCCCCAAGCGCGAGTCTGCTGCCGAGCGGGTGAAGGTGCTGCGCCAGAGCGGCAAGCGCTGCCCCGTGCTGATCCTGTGTGCGGACAATGGCCCCGAGGCAGCCGCGGAGCTGCTGGAGGCAGGCGCGGACGACTACGTGTGTCTGCCCTTCAATGGTCGTGAGCTCGCGGCGCGCGCGCGCGCGTTGATCCGTCGCAGCTCGGATCAGTGGCTCATCCCGGGCTCGCGCACCGAGGTGCGCATCGACCCGGACAAGCGCATGGTGCAGGTAGGCCCCAAGTCGGTGAAGCTCACGCCGACGGAGTTCGCCATCTTCCAGTACCTGGCAGAGCGCCCGGGCATCTGGATCTCGAGCGATCGCATCATCAGCGAGGTCATCGGCACGCATCACGCACCCCGCACGGCGCTCGTCCGAGTGCACGTGCACCACATCCGGCGCAAGCTGGGCGATTGTGGCTGGTGCGTGCGGGCCGAGCACGGGCGCGGCTACATGCTCAGCGTCTGACGATCTCGCTGCCGTCCGGCGCTGCGGAGCGCCGGGCGTGACTTCAACCAGCGCCCAGCCCCGTGCTGGGCGCTGCTCATTTTGTGGGCGAACAGCGGGCACATTCTGGTGCTGGCGAGCGCCCGCTGCGCGCCGAGCCCAATCCCACACGCTCTCCGCCCTCTCCAGCTGACCTCGTGCCAGCCGCTGCGCACGCGGAGCTCAGCGGCAGCTGAGGGTCGTCGCCCACAGCTCGTAGCCGCTCGCGCGCTGCACCAGGAACAGTGACAGCACGCCTTCGTCGACGGTGAGCGCGCTGCCGCCGCCCGCGCTGGCGCCGGCGGGAGAGAGCGTGCTGGGCTCACCGAGCGCGGCAAAGCCGGCGTCCAGGGTCACCCCGCGCACTTGCCGCAGACCCTGCTCGCCCTCCGTCCACTGCAAGAACCAGCGCGCGCCGGGCAGCGCGGTGAGGCTGGGCGCAAAGCTCTCGTGACCGGGAGCCGCCACGACCGGCAGCTCCAGCCGCCGGCTGCGCCCCTGCCGCGTGCTGCTGGCGAGCTCGATGTGCCAGGGCTGGTGCGAGCTCTCGCGCACGGCTGCTGCCACGAGCGCCACGTCGCCTCGCGTGGCCAGGCTTGGCAAGCCGAGCTCGCCGCCGCTGAAAGGCAGCTCGCGCAGTGCCGAGCGCTCGCCGCGTTCGGGCTGCAGCCAGCCCAGCACCAGCTTGCCCTGGCGCCCGCCTCGCCGCACCACCAGCGCCAGCTGTCCGGCGTCTTGCCACTCCAGGCGCGCGCGGCTGAGCTCTTCATCGGCGGCGAGCGGCCAGAGCGCGTGCTCGCGCTGGCTGCCGCGCTCGATCAGGTGCAGCGCGCGATTGGTGCGCGCCAGCGCCAGCTCCGGGCGATCCGGCAAGGTGCGCCATTCGCGGAAGCCGCCGACCGTGGCGCGATCGACGACGAAGCTGGAGCTCGTGCTGGGCTGTGGCACCACGCCGAGCAGTTCGCGAGCGCCGCTGTCTCGCAGCAGCTCGGTGCTGGCCAGGGTGGTGGCGTTGAGGCGGACGCCGAGCGCGGTGCCGTTGCTGGTGGCAAGCCCGACCAGCACTTCCACCCCACCCGGCAGCGGGCGCGCCTCGAGCCCGAACGTGGAGGAGACACCGCGCAGCAACTGGACGGGCTCGCGCTGGCGCGCACAGGGCTCGCGCAGGGCAACGGGCGCCGCCGGTGCTGCCACGGGCGCAGCGACAGGCGCGCGCCGGCGAGCGGGCGGCGGCTCGGCGCGCTCTGCACCGCGCACCAGCAGCGCGACCAGCACCGCGGCACCAAAGCCCAGCAGTGCGGAGCTCAGCGCGAGCAATCCCCAGCGCTGGCGCAGCAGCTCACCCGCGCCGCTCAGCTCGCGCAGCCAGTCGGACAGCGCCGGCTCGGCGCGCGGAGCCCCGGCCTTGCGCTGTGCTCGAGCGGGATCAGCCTTGCTGCCAGGGGGCGCCGCGACGTCGCTCGCCGCAGCCAGTGCGGGCGCAGGGTCGGGGGGGACGGCGGGCTCCAGCGGAGGCAGGGGCACGGTTGCGCGAGCAGCCGCGGGGGGCGGAGCGGGTCGGGGCGGTGGCGGCTCCAGGCCCTCGATGCGCGTGGCCTGGAACTGGCGCCCTTGCTCGGCGGGCGGCTGTCGGGGCTTGGTCGGTGGCGCGAGCGGCGACACCTCCGGAGGCATGGACGTGCCGTCTGGATCGACTCGCACCTGGTCGAGGGGAAACCCCAGCAACTTCTGCAGATCCATCCCTGTCCCCGAGCCCCAGAACGGCTGCTGGAGGCCGACACAAAGTCGACACGACCCGATCCGGAACGCTGCCTGACGAGGAGCCGTGCAACAGCCGTTGCTCTGGCCGGAAGCGCTGTCTTTTTACCGTGCTGACCCGCGCTGTTGGAGCCGTTCAGAAGGTCGACATGTCGAGTGCTCCGCGCTGGCACATCCACGGTCTGCTCTGCGCTCTCGCGCTGCTGGTGAGCACCGCGCTGGTGCAGGCGGCGCCGGCCGCAACGGGGGCAACGCCGCCGGGCGCCAAGGTCAGCGAGGGCCAGCTGCTGGCAGAGGACAAGGCGTTCGTGGCAGGGCCCGAGGGCGCCACGTTGCTGCTCGTGGAGGGCGCGCGCCTACAGCTCGAGCCGGGCACGAGGCTGCGCTTCGGGCGCACCTTCAAGCTGCCCATGGGGCCCGGCGCAGACTCTGCCATCCCCACGCGGGTGCTGATGCTGGAGGCGGGCTGGATGGGGGCGACGTTGACCGCCGAGAAGTTCGCGCTGTTCGTGGAGACGCCGCGCAAGCTGCGCTCTCTGCTGCTGGGCGGTGAGATGACGGCCATCGCGCGCGAGGTGCGCTCGACGGTGGCGGCCGCCACCGGCAAGGTGCTGGTCGCGCTGGACGACGGCTGGAAGTGGAAGCGCCTGGGCGAGGGCTCGATGCAGATCGTGAGCGACGTGCGCCCGGACGGCTACCGGCGCTCGGTCTTGCCGGCGAGCGCGCCGCCCGTGCTGTCGAGGAGCTTGATGCTGTCGGGTGCGGGCGCGGACTCCTCCACGATCCTGGCCTGGCCGGCGCTGCCGGGCGCCGTGGGCTACGAGGTGCAGCTGCGTTCGGGAGACAGCCTGGTGCGCAGCGAGCGCACGAAGGAGCCGCGCTCGACGGTGGCGGAGCTGGCGCCGGGCCAATATCAGGTGCTGGTGCGAGGCGTGGATGACTCCGGCATTTTTGGCTCGCTCTCGGCGCCTGCGGCACTGAACGTGGTCGGGCTGGAGGTGCCGAAGACCGCGAGCCGCAGCTCGACGGGTGCCGTTCGCCTGCAGGCGAACCAGCGGGTCACGCTGATCGGCGCGGAGGGCCTGGAGGTGGCGTACCTCGGCCTGGATGAGTTCTTGCCCGCGCCGAAGAGCGTGGGGCTGGTGGCGCGACGACCCATCTCGCTCGTGCTGCGGCACCCGGAGAGCGGCGAGACGGTGCGGCTCGATCTGGAGCCGCTGACCGTGCGCGCGCAGGTGCAGTTTGCGCGGCATCCGCACAGCTGGCCGCAGGACGGCCTGGAGATCGCCGTGAAGCTCAGCGACGAGCAGGGCGATCGGGTGCCCGAGAACTTCGCGGTGACGTGCAAGGTGACCGTCAACATCCAGCCGGTGGAGCCCAGCTGGGAGCGCAGCGGCTCCGTGCTGCGCACTCGTCTGGCGCGCCCGCCGGGAGCGGGGCCCTGGATGGTCCGGGTGGACGTGCTGGACGAGAACGGCGCCTCGCTGGGCATGGACTTCTCCGAGGTCGGCTACGAGGCGGCCAGCGCGCGCGCGCACATGCCCGCGCGGCGCTGACTCGCGGCGCGCCCGTGAGCGAACGCGCCACGAAGGCGCGGCGCTACGGGTCGGGCGACCCTTGCGTTTGAGCAGCAGGCGCGCCATGCCTGGCGGGCATGTCGGCGAAGGGTCGGATTCTGAGGCTGCTGAGCAAGCTGGTGCTCGCCGAGGCGGAGCTGGTGTCGGTGCGCGTGCTGGCCAGCAACCTGTGGCTGCTCGAGCTCCAGGCGGCGAGTGGCTCGGGCGGTAGCTGGCAGCCCGGAGACAAGCTGCAGGTGCTGCTGCCGGACGATGAGGTGCGCACCTTCACTCCGCTCAGCTGGGGCCCGGACGGGGCCAGCGCCTTGCTCGTGTACGGACATGGGGACGGCCCGGTGTCGCGCTGGGCGCCGCTGCTCGAGGCAGGGCAGCGGCTGCGCTTCGTCGGCCCGCAGCGCTCGCTGGTGATGCCCGATGGCGCGCTCACCTTGTTCGGCGACGAGACGTCGCTGGCCGTTGCCGCGAGCTACGCGCGGGCGCGGCCCGGCGCCGTGCGCGCCGTGTTCGAGGTTGCAGCGGGGCTCTCGCTCGAGGGAGCGCTCGCCGCCATCGGCCTTGCTCGAGCTCAGGTGGTGTATCGCGAGCCCGGAGCGCCGCGCGGCCTCGCTCTGGAGAGGGCGCTGGAAACAGCCCTGGGCGAGGTGCGTGGCGCCGTGGGCATCACCGGCGGCTCCGAGCTGATCCAGCGCGTGCGGGCCCGGCTACGTGAGCGCGGGCCGCTCGACATCAAGACGAAGACATACTGGGTGCCGGGGCGAGCCGGCCTCGATTGAGGGCGCCTCGGCGAGCTGGAAGAATACGCTTGCTGGCCGTCCCAGATGGGACGACCGGCAAGCGGGGCTCTGAAGCAAGCTCACTCTGGCGCGTGGCCCACCGCTGGTCGAATAGATAAAGCGGCGCAAACCATAGACCAGACCTATAGGTCTGAGAGCTCGTTCACTCTTTCGTGCGGGCCGCGCTCTGCTCAGCGGTCGAGCAGGTCGTGCGCCGCCTCGGCGATGGCCTGCACTCCCGCATGGCGGATGCGGCGCTCGCTCGTGATGGCGTAGAAGCGCTCGCGCAGCCCGTCAGGCTCGCCAATGCTGACGACGCCGTATTGTGCGCGGAGCTGAGCGGCCACCACCGTGGGAGCGGCGAAAACGCCCAGGCCGACCTGGCCAAAGGTCTTGAGCAGCGCGCTGTCGTCGAACTCACCGAGCATGCGCGGGCGAATGCCACGACTCGAGAACCAGTGATCGAGCGCCCGGCGCAGCGCGGTGTGCTCCGCTGGGAAGAGGAAGGGATGGCGGTCGAGAGACGCCGGAAAGTTCCGCCGCGCGCGCGCGGCCTGGGCTTCAGTCACGAAGAAGGACACGCGGCTCTCGCCGAGCAGGTGGTTGAAGGCCTTGATGTTGTGCGAGGGGCCGATCGGCGAGTCTGCCAGCACCAGATCGAGCCGCTGCGCTGCCAGCTCATCGAGCAGCCGCTGGTAGCGGTCTTGCCGGCAGATCAGGCGTACGGGGTCGCTTTGCCGCAGCGCGGGCTCGAGGAAGCGATGGACGAGCAGCTTGGGCAAGGCATCGGCCACGCCCACCACCAGGCGCTGGCCGCGCGCAGAGGGCTGCTCGCGAACGAGATCGAGCAACTCGTCACCCAGGCTGAAGATCTCGCTGGCATAACGCTGCACCATGGCGCCCAGCTCGGTCAGCTCCAGCCGGCGCCCCTCGCGCCGGAACAGCGGGGCGCCGAAGCTCTCCTCCAGCTGCCGGAGCTGCGCGCTCACTGTGGGCTGCGCCAGGCGTAGCCGGCGCGCCGCCGCAGCGACGCCGCCCTCCCGCACGACGTGGTGGAAGTAAAACAGGTGGTGATAGTTCAGCCACTCCACTCGGTTTGCTCGGCTCGGTTGCTCGGCTCGCTTCAGCTCGGTTGCTCGGCTCGCTCGCTCGCTCGCGGGTGCCGGAAAGTAGCATGAGGCCCGGCAGGGCAGTAGCAGCGCCGCCGGCGGTACATAGAAATAATCTATGCAGGTCATGATACTTCCTTGCTTTGCCTTCCTGCGCCAGCGCCTAGAGTAACGGGCCAGCGGCGCGCGAGGCGCTGCCGGCCCTCGTTTCACCGGAGACCGCCCATGCGTACCCAGACCAGAGACATCCAGGCGCGGCTCAGCCCTCGCAAGGCCTTCGACATCCTGGCCGACGGCAACCGGAGGTTCGTGAGCAATCTGCGCTTCAACCGCAACCTCTTGCAGCAGGTCAACGAGACCTCGGCAGCGCAGTACCCGTTCGCCATCGTGCTGAGCTGCATCGACTCGCGCACCTCGGCCGAGCTGATCTTCGATCAGGGGCTGGGCGATATCTTCAGCGTGCGGATCGCCGGCAACGTGCTCAACGAGGACGTGCTGGGCAGCATGGAGTTCGCCTGCCAGGTGGCGGGCTCGAAGCTGATCGTGGTGCTCGGCCACACGCGCTGCGGCGCCGTGAAGGGCGCCTGCACCGATGTGAAGCTGGGGCACCTCACCGGGCTGCTCGGCAAGATAGCGCCCGCTCGGCGCGAGGTGGAGCAAGCAGGCGGGCGAAAGCTCGCGCCGGAGCAGTTCGTGGAGCAGGTGGCAGTGGAGAACACCCGCCATCAGCTGCGCGCCATCCTGGAGCGCAGCCCGTGCCTGGCGGCGCTGTTTCAGGAGGGGCGCATCGGTCTGGTGGGCGGAATCTACTCCGTCGAGTCAGGCGAGGTGAGCTTCTTCGAGCAGCGCTTCAACGAGGCGCACGAGCAGGCAAGGTCGCGAGACGCAGTATCGCCAGCCGCCCTCTAGCTGCGGCAGTGTCACAGCGGCAGTGTCACAGCGGCAGTGTCACAGGTGGCAGCCGGCGCCTGAAGCTGCTGGCGCAGCGGCTCACCAGATGACGCTGACCGTGGGCGGCTGGATCTCCAGCTCGACCCGCGCCAGATCGACGTGTACCGGCAGCACGGCGGAGCCGTGGCGCTGCTCGCGCAGCTCCTCCGGAGCCGCAGCGATGTCGACTCGAGGCACCACCATCTCGTCGCGCAGGCCGTTGATCACCTCGGGCGGGCCCGTCACCGTGACGTCCACGGCGTCCGGCTCCGTCTTGAAACGCCCGGGCCCGATCACGACCACGTCTCGCTTGGCAAACTTGCGCTGTACCAGCTGCCGCGCGATCGTCACCTCCACGATGGCGCTGTCCGGGCCCAGGTACGAGAGCAGCTGCCCCGGGGGATCGAGCTTGAGGCGGTGCCGATACACGCCATCCGTCTTGCCGGAGACGTCGAAGGCGGCGACGCGCACGAACTGCATGACCTCGACCTGGCTGGCGGGGCCAGAGACGAGGATGCTGGTGGGATCCACCCGCACGTTCTGTACGGTGTAGCCGCTCGCCACGGGCCCGGTGACGGAGGCCTGGATGGGCACGCTGCGCTCCACCACGTCCTGCCACTCCAGCGGAATGCTGGCCGGATCGATGATGTTGACCTTGACCCCGGGCGGCATCGCAAACATCTCTGCCTCGAAGCGGATGGCGGGCGCGTCCCCGCGCCGCAGGTCCACCTCGATGGGCGGCACGCCGGACTGGATCAGCTGATCGAGCGCGCGCGCGCTGCCGCGCACGGTGACGTGGATGTAGGGGGGCACCTGCGTCATCAGCTCACGGTGCGCCTCGCTCGCCGGCAGCCGCACGATCAGGTCCACCGGCAACGTGCGCTGCTGCTCGTTCTCCGAGCCGCGCTGGTAGGCGGTGAGCACCAGCGCCAGCACCAGGCTCAGCGCCTTGAGCCCCAGGTTCTCGCTCATGGCAGCGCGCACCCAGCGAAGCATGCGATTCATCAGGCTGCTGCGGCCTCTCATGTCGACTCATCCGGGGCACGGGGCGGGAGCGAGGAGACCTGGATGTTGGGGTTGCTCTTGCTGCCGTCGCCCGTCTTGACGGCAGCCTTGCGCAGCGGCTTGGTGGGAGCAGGGGCCGGCGCGCCGTCAGGCCCCACTGCGGGTGGAATGCCAGAGGGCATGGCCGCCGGCATGCCGGAGGGGATGCCCGAGGGGATCGTGGCGCGAATCCGCACCGAGCCTGGCGCCTCGCTGGGTGTGGGCTCTTTCGCCGCGGCGCGCTCCAGCCCGGCGCGCCGCCGCAGCAACTGGGAGGGCAACATCGACCACAGGCGCTCCCCTGCGCCGGGCCGCTTGGTGGCCTTCTTCGGCGAGAAGATGCCCTCCAGCGCGGCGCGCAGGCGCGGGCCGTCCAGGTCCGAGACGATGTTGCCGTTGAAGCAGAAGCTGACCGAGCCGCGCTCCTCGCTGACCACGACCAGCACCGCGTCCGTCTCCTCGGTGATGCCGAGCGCGGCGCGGTGGCGCGAGCCGAAGCTCTCGTCGATCACCCGGCCCTGTGTGAAGGGGAAGAACACGCCGGCCTTGGCGATGCGCAGGTCGCGGATGATCACCGCGCCGTCGTGCAGCTTGTTCATGGCCTCGGGGACGAACAGCGAGACCAGGAGCTGGCTGGAGACGGCGCCGTCGATCTCCGTGCCCTTGTGGGAGCCCACGAACTCATCCAGGTTGGCGTCCTGCTCGAAGGCGATGATCGCGCCGATGCGGTGGCGCGCCAGCTCCGTCGCGGCGGCGATCACCTCGTCGATGACCCGCTGCTCCTGGTAGCGGCCGGTGCCGATCAGCGCGCCGCTGCCCATGCGCATCAGACCGCGGCGAATGTCTTCCTGGAAGACGACCACGATGATCAAGATCGCGCTCGGCAGCACCGTGCCCAGGATCGTGAACAGCGTGCCCAGCTCGAAGTACTTGGACACGCCGTACAGCACGAGCAAAAATGCCAGGCCCAGCCCGATCTGCACGGCGCGCGTGCCGCGCAGCACCAGCGAGACGCGGTAGATGAGGTAGTAGGTGATGAGCAGATCGGCGGCGTCGCGCAGCAGCTCGGTCAAGGCGCGCTGCAGGACGTGGCTGAAGAGCTCCTCCATCATGTGGCGCGGGCCTCGGGCGCAGAGGGACCCAGGAGCGTGCTCACCGGCGCCGTGCCGTGCTGCTGCGCGCGCGGCAACTGGCTGGCCAGCGCCGCCTCGACCAGCAGCGCCTGGCGTACGGCGGCCACGTCATGGACGCGCAGCACGTGCGCGCCGCGGCGCGACGCCCAGACCGAGGCAGCGATGGTGCCGCCCAGGCGATCGGCGGCGGCGCTGCCATCGAGCGCGCGGATGAAGGACTTGCGGCCTGCGCCCACTACCAGCGGCGTGCCTCCGGCACCCAGCTCTGCCACCCGCGCCAGCAGCTCGATCGAGTGCCGCGCGTTCTTGGAGAAGCCGATGCCCGGATCGAACCAGACCTGGGCGTGAGCCACGCCGCGCGACACCGCCAGCGCGCGCGCCGCCCCCAGCTCCCTCCGCACGTCGCCCACCACATCCGCGTAGGCGTCGTCTGGCCACTCCGAGAAGCCCGTCATCTCACTCTGATGCGCCCGGGCGTGCGAAACGATCAACGTCGCGCCGTATCGGGCCACCACCGTGGCCAGCTCCGGATCCGAGAGGCAGGTGACGTCATTGATGATGCTTGCGCCATGCTGCAGCGCAAAATCCGCCACCGCCGGGCTCGCGGTGTCGACCGAGATCAGCGCCCCGCGCTCCACCGCGCAGGCCAGCGCCGTACGGATGCGCTCGATCTGAGTCGGCGCGTCCACGCGAGGCGCGCCGGGCTTGGACGACTCACCGCCGATATCGAGGATATCAGCGCCTTCTGCCAGCAGTCGGCCGACATGCTCCCGCGCCGCGTCCGTGGACTCGTAGCGCCCGCCGTCGTAAAACGAGTCGGGCGTCACGTTGACGATGCCCATGAGCGCAGCGGTTCGCTGTCGTGCCACCTGCTCGATGAGGTCGTGCACGCGAGCCACTTCAAAATTTCCCTAGCAAGAGTTCGGCCCACGGGCAAGGCACGCGGGCGTGAAGTGCGGGCTGGCCGCGCAGGCTGGCGCGAGGAATTCTCGCCAGGCCACCCTCCATCAGCGCCGGGCGGGACGAGCCCCGACGGCCGTGCTCAGGCGCCGGACGCCAGCCCCGGCTCCGTCCCCGGCACGACATCCACGATCCAACCATTCTTGGCCCACGCCTGGAACCAGCTCGCGACATTCTGCTGCAATCGTTCGGCGTGTTCGGGGTGGAGCTGAAGCGCATGTTCACACGCGCTCACCAGAGAAGTACGGCGCGAGAGCGCAGAAAGTAGCGCGAAGGCCTCGGGGCTCACCGGTCGGTGGTAGAGCCTGCGATCCGCTGCGCGATACAGCACGAGCTGCTGCGCCTGGGGCGCAGGCAGCTCAACACCCGGACCGGCGCCGCCATTCCTGCGCGACTCGAGCAGCTGCCGCCGCAGATCGGCGACGGGATAGCTGACCTCCAGCAGGCGCAGCGCGGGATTGAGGAGGATTTGCCCCGATTCGAGCAGCTCGGGCCGCTGTGCGGCGAGCTTGGCGAGATCCAGGGGCGGGCAGTCGGCCGCGTCAAAGAGCTCGATGAACGCCCACTCCAGTCGGGCCATGTCGCTGCACAGGCGCTGGTGGGGGAGGTCGGTACAGCCCGCGATGTATTCGGGGAAGCTGCGGCCCAGCTCGCGCAGGGTCCAGCTCGTGGGCGTGTGCGCCTGCAGGTAGCCCTCCATCAGGCGTTCCCAGTCGCTCTGGCCCAGGATGCCGCCGACCCCCGGAAAATCCTCCACCAGCGACGCGGTGTGGCGCAGCCAGAATTGCTCGCGATAGATCTCCAGCTGCTCCACGGGCAGCAGGCGATCATTGCCCGTGAGTCGGTCGGCTGCCTCTGCGCTGAGGGTGGGATCGCGCGGCAGCGCACGCAGCGCCTGCAGGTTACGAGCCACCCAGTGTTGCAGTGTGCTCAGCTCGCTCTGGTACGTCACTCTGCTACCGCCGCTCCCAGGCTGCTGCTCTCCCGTGCCGCCAGCTCGCGCGGGCCGCCATGGCTGGCAGAATGTGCCGCCTGGCGCTCGCCCGCCGCCGCGGAGCGCGCCGGCAATGGCGCGGGCACGCGGCCGAGCGCCACGTCGCGCGCGTGACGGGCTTTTTCAGCCTCGGCGGCCAGCACGGGCCACTCGGGGATCTCGTCGTCCCACTCGATCAAGGTGGAGACGGAGCCCGTGTAGCGGATGGTCTCTGCGTACAGCGCCCACACCGCGTCCACCACATGGCCGCGGTGCGTGTCGATGATGTACTTGCCGACGTTGGTGTGCCCGGCGAGATGGATCTGCACGATGCGCTCGTGCGGTATGGAGCGGATGAACTCGTGCGGATCGAAGCCGTGGTTGTAGGCGGACACGTACACGTTGTTCACGTCGAACATCAGCCCGATGTTCGCACGCTCCGCCACCTCGGAGATGAACTGCCACTCGCTCATCTGGCTGCAGCTGTAGGTCATGTAGCTGGAGGTATTTTCCAGCGCGAACGGGACCTCCAGGTAGTCCTGCACGCGGCGCGCCCGCTCCGCCACGCGCTCCACCGCCTCCCACGTATAGGGCAGTGGCAGCAGATCGTGCAGGTGTGCGCCCGGCACCCCGCACCAGCAGAAGTGATCGCTGAGCCAGGCCGGCTGGACCCGCCGCACCAGTTGCTTGAGCCGCGCCAGGTAAGCCGGGTCCGGCTCTTCCGGGCCGCCGATGCTGAGCGAGACGCCGTGCTGGATGAGCGGATAGTGCTGCTGCACCTGCTCCAGGTGGTGCACTGGCTTGCCCCCATCGACCATGAAGTTTTCGCTGATGATCTCGAAGAAATCCATGGCGGGGCGCTGGCTGAGGATGTGCCGGTAGTGCGGCACGCGCAGGCCCACGCCGATCCCGAGATCCGGGACACCGAGCCGGGGTTGGGTCACAGCCTCACTATCCCAGATTGTGTGGCAAATTGTGGTCGTGAATTCACCGGAGCCCATGCCTGGCCGCTGGCCCACGAGCACCCCTGGCCCCGCGCTGGCGGCGCGGCGGCGGCGCTTGCGCGAGCAACTGCAAGGCCCCGCGCTGCTCGCCGCGGGCTGGCCGCGGCCGCGGAATTTCCCCCACAATTGCCACCCGTTTCGCGCGGAGAGCCACTTTCTGTACCTGGTGGGCAGGCAGCTGCCGGGCGCGGCGCTGTGGCTCGAGCCCGGCGCCGAGCGGCTGTATGCACCGCCGCCCGAGCCCGAGGCGCGCCTGTGGCACGGACCCGAGCCGAGCCTGGCGGAGCTGGAGGCCGAGCTGGGCCTGGAGGTGAGGCCGATCACGGAGCTGCCCCGCGCCGAGACGGCGGCGACGTTGCCGCCTCAGGACCCGACCGCTGCCGAGTGGCTGTCAGGGCAGCTCGGGCGCGTGGTGAAGGCGTCAGCGCTGCCCAGCGAGAGCGCTGACGTGGCGCTGGCCGAAGCGCTCATCGCGCTGCGCCTCATTCATGATGACGCGGCGCTCGCGCAGCTTCGACAGGCCGCGCTGGTGACCTGTGACGCTCACCGGGCGGGGTTGCGCGCCACTCGACCCGGGCTGCGCGAGGCACAGGTGCGAGCCCAGATGGAGGCCACCATCGTGGGAGCGGGCATGACGCTCGCGTATTGGCCGATCGTGACCGCCGACGGCCACATCCTGCACGCGCAGCGGCACGACGGTGTGCTCGCGCCCGGTGACCTGTTGCTGGCAGACGTGGGCGCGGAGACGCCCGAGGGCTGGGCCGCCGACGTGACCCGCACCTGGCCCGTGTCGGGGCGCTTCAGCCCGACGCAGCGCGCTGCGTACCAGGCTGTGCACACGGCGCAGGCGGCGGCGCTCGCGGCAGTGCGCCCAGGTGCTCGCTACACGGACGTGCACCGCGCCTCACAGCGCGCGCTGCTCCAGTGCCTGCTCGATCTGAAGCTGCTGCGCGGCTCGCTGGAGGAGCTGCTCGTCTGTCACGCGGTGGCGCTCTTCTATCCGCACGGGGTCGGCCACCTCCTGGGGCTCGACGTGCACGACATGGAGGATCTCGGCGACCGCGCCGGCTACGCCCCGGGCCGTGCCCGGCAGCAGAACCCGAGCGCCCGCTATCTGCGGCTCGATCGCGAGCTGCAACCCGGCATGGTCGTGACCATCGAGCCCGGCTTCTACCAGCTGCCCGAGCTGCTCGCGGCGATCGAGCCCGGCAGCGCGCTCGATCGCGCTCTCGATCGCGAGCAGCTCGCGCGCTTCGCCGACGTGAAGGGCATCCGCATCGAGGATGACGTGCTGGTCACCGATGCCGGCCACGAGATCCTGACCGCCGCGCTCCCGAGCGAGGTGGATGCGGTGGAGAGCGCGATGAGGGGCTGACGGGCGAGCGGCTGCTCGCTGGCTCAGCTCTTGACTGCCGAGGGGCGGGCGAAGGGCACGCCCCGCCTCGACAGGTACTGCTCGACGGCGAGCGCAACGAGCCCCGCGCCGAGCAACATGAGCACGGTGCCCAGCGTGCCCAGCAGGTAGCCGAGCGCGCCACCGAAGGTGGTGGCTAGCGCGTAGCCTCCGCTGATGCGCCCGTGCGACAACCCGGCGCGCAAGAGCCGCTGGTAAAGGTGGCTATGGTGCGCCAGGAGCACGTTTTCTCCTCGCAGCAGCCGGCGCGAGATCGTGTACGCGGAGTCCCCGAGCAGGGGCACGAGCGGCGCGAGATCACCGAGGTGCAGCCGCTCGCGGCCGGACCAGAGCGCGATGGCGACCCAGGCGCCGAGGGTGGTGCTGCCGGCGTCTCCCATGAAGACCCGCGCCGGCGGCAAGTTGAAGACGAGGAAGCCCGCGTAGGCGGCGGCCAGAAGCAGCCAGAGCGCATCGCCCGTGCGCAGGCCGAGGAACGCCAGGATCAGGCAGCCGCACGAGCCCACCAGCGCGTCGATGCCGTCCATGAAGTTGAAGCTGTTGATCGAGCCCGTGATCAGTACAACCAGCAGCAAACCGAGCGCGAGCCGCCAGGCCTCGCTCGTCCAGGGCTGCCAAAGCCAGAGGCAGGCCAACGCTGCCACGAACAGGTGCGCCCCGTAGCGCAGCCCTCGCGGCAGGTTGAGCCGATCATCGAGCAAGCCGAGAGGCGCCAGCACCCCACCGGCCAGCAGCACGCTCCACCAGCGGGGGCCGCCGGGCAGCGCGCCGAGCTGTACGGCGAGCGCGGCGCTCGCCAGCCCGCAAGCGACGGCGGGAAAGCCGCCTCCGGTGGGGGTGGGGCGAGCGTGCGAGCTGCGCCCGCCCGGGATATCCACGAACCAGCGCTGCGCGAGGGCGATGAAGACGCGCACCATCATCAGACTGGCGAGAAAGGTTCCGCCCAACGCGAATATGCTCACCGCTGCTCCCGGAGCCACTCCACCGTCCTGGCCAGACCTTGCTGCAGCGAGAATGGCGGTGTCCAGCCCAGCTCGCGCCGCAGGCGCCTGGAGTCCACGCAGAGCGAGCCCAGCAAGCGCGGCACGCCGTCGCGCTTGCGCAGGGCAACCAGCCCCAGCCGGAGCAACTCGGGTGGCACGGGGACCAGCCGCGGCCGCACACCGAGAGCGGTCGCGAGCCGGCGGATCAACTCCGGGGTGGACACATCTTCACCGTCCGAGATCAGGTAAGTGCGGGCGGGGCTCGCATCACCCTGCAGCGCGAGCTGGACCAGCGCGTCCGCCAGGTTCTCCACGTACACCAGGCTGCGCTGGTTCCGGATGGCGCCGAGCGGCAGCGGCAACCCGCGCGCCACGGCGCGCAGCAAGCGCTCGAAGTTCGCGCGCACTCCGGGGCCGTAGACGAGCGGCGACCGCACGATCATCACCGACAGCGGTCCGCCGAGAGCCTCCAGCCCCTGCTCCGCTTGCCACTTGCTCTGGGCGTATGCTCCGTGTGGTGCGGCCGGCGACTCCTCGCTGAAGGGCGCCCCCGGAGCGCTGAACTCTCCGTTGACCTTGATGCTGCTGAGGAACACGAAGCGCTTCACGCCAGCCGCGGCGGCAGCGCGCGCCAGGCGCAGGGTGTAGTCGCGGTTGACGGCGTCGTACTCTGCAGCGCTCGTCAGCCCGCGCACGTCGTGTACGAGCGCGGCAAGATGGATCACGGCGGTCGCGCCGCCGAGCAGGCTCTTCAGGCGCTCTTCGCTGTCGAGATGGCCGGCACAGGCCACGCTATCGCTGCTGCTCGCGGCCGCGGCAGCTTGCCGGGTCAAGGCGAGTACGGGCACACCTCTCGCTCGTAGAGCTGCGAGCACGAAGCGGCCGACGAAGCCGCCGGCTCCAGTGACCACCACGCTCATCGAGCGCTCCGGTGCTCCTGCAACATGGCGCCGTAGGTCTCGATGATGCGCTGGTTGACTACAGTGGCAGCGAACTCCTGCTCCGCGCGCGCTCGCCCGCGCTCGCCCATACGCCGGCGCTCGGCAGCATCTCCGAGCAACCGCGCCAGCGCCGCTGCCAGGCCCTGTGGATCGCGCGCCGCGACGAGCAGCCCGTTGTCCTCGTGGCGCACCACCTCCCGACAGCCGGGGACGTCCGTGGTCACGATGGGTCTGCCAGCGGCAGCCGCCTCCAGCAGAGAGAGCGGAGCGCCCTCGCGGTACGAGGGCAGACAGGCGATGTGCGCGCGCTCCAGCTGCTGCGGGATGTCCGTGCGCCGGCCCAGCCACTCCGCTTGCCCGTTGCGTGCCCAGTGCTCCAGGGTCGCGCGGGGGATGGCAGCCGGATTCTTGGGATCGGGATCACCCACCAACCGCAGGGTGAAGCCTTCGACGCCGCCCGCCCGGAGCAAGCGGCAAGCCTCGAGCAGCTCAGCGAGGCCTTTGTCCCAGAGCATGCGCGTGTGACACAAGATGACCAGCGGGCCCTGCTCGGGCTCTGGCTGGAAGGCAAAGCGTTCCACGTCCACCCCCGAGCCCACGATGGTGAGCAGCTGATCGGCCCGCGCCATGCCGCGCTGGAGCAGCAGCGCGGCGTCATCGGCGTTCTGTACGAGCACGCGCGCCGAGCGCCGGGGCCGCACCAGCGAGCGGAAGGTGTGCTCGTACGCGGCGCGGAGCAGGTCTCGGCCAAGACCGCCGCCCAGGTACATGTAGCCCAGGCCAGCGACCGCGCTCAGCACTGGCGGCCGCCCCGTGAGGGCGGCCGCGATGTTGCCGTAGGTGATCGGCTTGGCCGCGACCAGATGCACGATGTCGGGACGCACGCTGCGCATCAGACACCCGAGCTCGAAGATGGCCGTGAGCTCGCGCCCTGGCGCGATGCCGCCGCGCTCGAGGGCGAACACACGATGCTCGAGGCCGGCGGCAGTGATCTCGGAGCCTCGCTCACCGGCTCCGGTGGCGACCACCACGCGCATCCCTGCCGCTCGCGCGGCCCGCGCGAGCGCCAGGCGATGGGAAAGGAAATACCAGTCCTCCGTCACCACGAGCAGCAGGCAGGGGGCAGGGGGGCCGCCGGGATGGAGATTGGATCGCAATATCTGAAGCATGTGAGGATCCCCGGCGATCCGGCCAGGGCTGGGGATCCGATAAGGGAACGCCACTGCCCGGGGCCCACACGCAGCTTCGCCGGCGCGGCGAACGGCGAGCAAGTCTGCGGCAGTTCAGTGTGCGGTGCTGCGCCGCCCTGTCAGCGCCTGGCGGAGCGCGCGCGGCAGGGAGCGCCTGGCGTTCTTCGCGGACTTTTTCTGCTTTGCTGGGGCCGCGGAGGGGACGGCCGGGGTGGCGCGAGGCTCGACGGGCGAGGTCGCGGGAGCCTGCGCGCTCGGCCGGAGTGCAGCCAGCTTGGTGGTGAGGACGCTACCGGCGATGGGCGGCACCTGCACTCTGGTAGCGAGCCGCTCTGGGGATTCGGCGATCAGCGCCCGGGCCGAGGCCGGCGCGGGCTGCGTCGTGGCGGCTGTGGCGTGCTGCCAGGTGGCTGCCGGTGTCGTGCTGGAGAGCAGCGCGGAGCCGGCGCTCAGCGAGAGCCGGGAGGAGCTGGCCGCGCCTGTCACCGCGAGCCCCAGCAACAGCCCGGCCGCGATCCACGGTGCGCGGCGCGGGCGGAGCCCGGGGATCTCGCTGGCGTCCAGCACGCGATGCGGCGCCAGTCGCTCGAACGGTCGGCGTAGCGCTGCCCAGAGCGGGTGCTGGCGCGACGGGCGCAGGGAAGCGACGAGCGCGGTGTTCGGATCATTGACCAGCAACATGGAGAACCAGGTCTGGTCAGCGGCGTGCGTGCTGAGCGGAGCTTCATCTCGGGACATGCTTCGACCCCTTCGTGCCGGAGTGCAGCAGCGCCTCCGTAGCGCGCGCCTCCTGAGTGCATAGGGACGGAGCAGGCGAAGAAGTCGTCAAATATCTCACGGCGGCGCCCGCGCCGGAGCTGGCGGCCTTTGCCGCTGCGACGGTCGGGCTGCGGCTGGTGTCGGGCTGGGCCGGCCGTCGTGTTGCGGCCGTGTCAGTGGGCTCATCCTGGCGGATGCAGGGGCGTCCAGCACCGAGCCCCCACTTCGATCGTCTGCGGCACACGCGCGGCAGAGCGGCTTGCCGCGCGTGCGGGGCTCAGCTCGGGGCAGACAAAAAAGGAGCAGCGGCAGGCTCCCGGGGGGGAAGGAGCCATGCCGCCGCTCGACGAAGTGCACGGGTCAGCCCCCCGGGGGGGAACAGGGGTACATGACCCGTGCGAAACAGGGCGAGGTGCGTGCTCGAAACTGCGTCGCAACCTCTGCCCGCATATACTGCACGGCTCGTGCCATTGATCGAGCCATGTAGATCTCGCGAGCTAGCGCGATGATCCGAGGAGGCATCTTTCAAATGTGGTTTTCATCGTTCAACAGTGAGGCCCCTGAGTGACACGTCTGTTCCGCTCTCAGCCGGCGGCACGGCGCAGCTACACGGCGCAGCTGCACCGCGCAGGTGCACGGCGCAGCCACTCAGCGGAGCGAATCAGCGCAGCCACTCAGCGGAGCGAATCAGCGCAGCAATCAGTGCGCCGCTGCAGCGCTCAGGCGTGTGCCTTCGCGATCAGGCCCTCGATGTTCCGGAGCTGTTCGTACCAATCTTCTCCAACCGGCGTGACGAGGCCCACGACTTCATCCACGGATGCGCCAGCTAGGATCGCGTTGCGCGCAGCATCCGAGCCGGTCAGCAAATCGAACGCGGGGATCTGCGTCTCGAACTCGTACGCGCGGCTCAGGAACTCGAACGCCTCCGGCGCCTGACGGCGTGCCAGCACCAGCAAGGTCAGATACGTCGCCACGGGGCGGAACAGCTGCGGATCGGTCACGTGGAGCACCACGCCGTGGCAGAGCTTGCCGGAGTGCTTCTCGAACGTGGGGCGGAAGGACTGCGGGCGGATCATGACGCCGGGCAAGCGGGCCTCCACCAGCGAGCGCGCCAGCGCCGCGCCGTCCAGGAACGGCGCGCCGACCGTTTGAAAGGGCAGAGTGGTGCCGCGCCCCTCCGACAGGTTGGTGCCCTCGATCAGACAGCCACCGGGATACACCAGTGCCGTTTCGACCGTGGGCATGTTGGGCGAGGGAGCCACGAAGGGGCGGGGCCAGGCGCGTGCCGTGCGCAGGCGCTCCCAGCCGCGCGGCGAGATCACGGAGATGGCGCCGTCCGGGCCGAGCGCATGGCCGTCGCGCGCGAGGAAGTGCACCAGCAGCTCGCCCACGGTCATGGCATGCCGGATCGGCACCGACTCCAGCCCGACGAACGAGGTGAAGCCGGGGGCCTGCGGCGCGCCCTCCACGCTGGCGGGGTCGCCCGAGATCGGATTGGGCCGATCGAGCACCAGGGTGTGCACCCCGGCCTTGGCCGCGGCGCGCGCGGCGAGCAGCGCCGTCCAGACAAAGGTGTAGTAGCGGCTGCCCACGTCCATCAGGTCGATGAGCAGCACGTCCAGGCCCGCGAGGTGCTCGGGGCGCGGCGAGAGCGACTCCCGCTCTGTGCCGTACAGGCTGATGATCGGCGGGGGCAGCGAGGGCGCGCGCGGTGCTTCGAGCGGAGCCGCCTCCGCCGCCTCGGTGACGGCTGCCGGGTCGAGCTGGCTCGAGCCGTTCAGCGTGCCCTCCGGCCCTGGCTCCGCGGGCAGCGCGACGGGAGCGACCGGCGCCACGGGAGGCGGCTCGGCCTGGGCGAGGGTGGGCACTGCCTCTTCTGCCTGCGCGACGCCGTCATAGCCGTGCTCGCCGGCGAAGATGCGCACGGGGCGTACGCCCAGCTCCTCCAGCACATCGAGCACGGGCCTGCCGTGGCGATCGACGGCGGAGGCTTGCGAGAGCAGGGCCACCCGGGAGTTGCGCAAGCGGCGCCGCGTATTGCCCAGCTCACCTGCGGATAGACGGTCGATACCCCACATGCTGGCCACCTCTTTCCTTGTATGCATCGCCACAGGGCGAGCGGATGTGGAGATAGCGGACCGGTCGCAGGGACTCAAGCGGCTCGGCTGGGCGGGCAGGCTCGGCGAGCAGGTGGCGGACGATGAGCGTCGCAAGCGGCGGTCGAGGGCCGTCGGAGTGGGCAGCCTGGCCTCGGGCGTGATAGCGTGCGGCGTGTCCAGGGATTCGGTTGGGTCCCCGACGATCGGCGCGAGGCACTCGAGACACGGACGTTCCAGCGCGCTCGTGGCCGCAGTGCTCTCTGCGGCTGTTGGCAGCGCCTGCAGCTCGGCCGCCCCTCCGCCATCGTCTGCACCCGCCAGCTCTGCGGCGCCCGCCTCAGCCAGCGTGGCCGAAGTCGAGGAGCGCGAGCGCCTGGCCCGGCTCGCAGGTGCCGTGCTCGGGCGCGAAGACCTGCAGGCGTATCATGGCTGGATCAAGTATCTGGCCTTCCGGGCAGAGCAGGTGCCCCCTCGTCCGGAAGCCGCTGCGCGCCTGACCGAGTGGGTAGACCGCATCCTGCAGAATCCGCGGGCGCTGTCCGAGCTGCGGGGCGTGCACGAGTGGGCCTATGAGTCGCGAGCGGACGGCTCGGGTCAGCCTTTCAGGATCAGTATCCCGGAGGGCTACGATCCGGCTCACCCGCTACCTCTGTCGATCTATCTGCACGGGATGGGGGGCAACCACCTGGAGTTTTCCCAGGTGCCGCAGCAACTCACGGCCTGGACGCCGAGCTCGGACTTCATCGAGCTGGCCGTTCTGGGGCGGGGCCGCGGTGTTGGCTACGTCGGCCTGGGTGAGGCTGACGTGCTGGACGCGCTCGCCTACGTCGACGAGCACTTCCGCATCCAGCCGCAGCGTGTCCATCTCGTCGGGGTCAGCATGGGCGGGACGGGGGTGATGTTGCTGGCTGCGAGGCATCCCGATCGCTTTGCTTCCGCATGGGTGCTGTGCGGTAGCGCGCTCGACATTCCGATCCGCAACCTGTTGCGGTTGCCCGTGTACGCCATGCACGGCGACGAAGATCGCGCCGCCCCGGAGTTGATGGTGCGGGGAGGGCTCGCGCGGCTGCTCCAGCTGGGGGGAGCAGCGGTCTGGGACCTGGCAAGCGGGTACGGGCACACCATCTGGAAGAATCAATCCGGCGCCGAGCGTGCCCGCAAATGGACCTTCGCTCAAAGAAGCCAGCCGTCGCGGCAGGTGAGGGAGATCGACT
This sequence comes from Polyangiaceae bacterium, assembly GCA_025937895.1. Taxonomy (GTDB): domain Bacteria; phylum Myxococcota_A; class Polyangia; order Polyangiales; family Polyangiaceae; genus SZUA-265. The sequence continues at coordinate 63,461 of JAICQL010000009.1, forward strand.
TCACGGCACTGGATGGCAACTCCGCCCGGGCCTACTGGGTCGAGGTCGCGGAGTGGGGGCCGAGGCCCAGACCCGCACGGTTCAAGGCGAGAGTGGTGGACAACGGGGTGGAGCTCGAGCTGCAAAACGTTCAGCGCCTGCGTCTGGACCTGGCACAATCCCCCGTGGACATCAGCCGCCCCGTCTCGCTGGTGGTGGGCGCCAGCGCCAAGCGATCGAAGCTCCGCCTCACCCCAGCACAGGCGAAGGGCCCGGTGCTGATTGCCATGGATTCGGATAGCGGTGCCGCGCACGTGGAGGGAGCAGAGCCACGGGCTCCCTTCCGCTTGCACACGCCCGGCGGTCCGAATCAGCTCTATGCCGGTGAGCCCTTGCTCATCGTCCACGGCACCCAGGGGGATGCGGACAGCGCCCGCGTGCTGAAGGCGGCTGCGGAGCAGGCGGCGCGCAGCGCGAACGCGGGCTGGGACACGGCGAGCCCCTCGCGCACCCCGGATGGGGTACCGCTGCGCCAGAACCTGTACGGGGCGCTGCGGATCAAGCCGGACAGCGAGGTGACGGCACAGGATGTGGCGCGCCATCACCTGGTGCTGATCGGCACCGCCGAGCAGAACGCCGTCGTGCAGCGCATCGCGAGCCGCCTGCCGGTGAAGCTCTCTCGCGAGCACATCACCCTCAGCGATGGCTCGAGCACCCTCGCCGCGGGCCGCGCCGTGCGACTGGTTCATTACAACCCAGAGGCGCCGGAGCGGTTGATTTACTGGGTGGCAGCGCAGGAGCTGAGCGCCTACGGCGAGAGCTCTCCCGCGCTGGACGAGCTGACCTCGGGCCCCGGCGCCGCAGACCTGCTCGTGACCGGCGGCACCGAGGCCAGCCTCGTGCTCACCCGCAGCTTCGACAGCCGCTGGCGCTGGCTGCCGTCCGACCGCTCCCCACTGCTGGCACTCGCCGAGAACACCTGGGCCGCTGCCGCCGAGCACCGAGCTGGCTTGCTCCGCGCCGCCACGCGCGCGGAGCTGGCCCTCATCTCGGCCGCACCCACCGCGCCCGGCACGCGCGCATTCAGTCCGGGGGTGACCCGGCTTGCGGATGTGACCCCGTATTTTGATTCGCTCAGCATCGCCCAGCTCAGTGGTCGCCAGTTGCAGCAGGCGCACGAGCGCCTGTCGAAGCTGGCAGTACCGGGGCAGCGCCAGGTCGTGTATTTCTGGCCGCCTTCCGTGCTCCAGCAGCTCGAGCCGGAGCGCGAATATCGGGTAGTGCTCAGCGCCGAGGGGGTCTATCAGCTGCCAGCGCTGACCCAGCTCGCGGTGCCGAAGATCGAGCTCACCGAGCTCACTGTCGCCGAGGTGCTGGACCTGGCGGCGGCTGCCAAACAGCACCCGCCCGCACGGTGAGCACGGCTCCGGCGCCGCGCCGTCAGACGGCTCCGCGGCGCGCCTCGAGCTCGCCCCGGATGGCTCGCATACGCTCCAGCGAGAGCGGATACAGGCGCAGCAAGCCGAGCGCGACCAGGCAAGCGACGATCGGGATGCCAGCGAACAGCGCGCGGATGGCGAAGAAGGTGTCCGGCGCTTGCTGGCCGCCCAGCTCTGCGCGAAAGCCCGTGAGCTGGTCGAGCGCCTGCCCCGCGAGGATGCTGGCGATGCCCATGCCGGCCTTGGTGGCCCAGAAGAACGAGGAGCTGAAGGCGCCTTCCCGGCGGGCGCCGGAGCGCTGCTCTTCATAGTCGAGGCTGTCGGCAGTCATCGAGGGCAGGACCACCCAGAGACCGGTGGCGCAGAAGCCGCAGAGACCGGTGTGCACCACCACGAGCCACGGCGCGGCCGGGGTATACAGCCACCAGCTGGAGGCGAACGCGCCGATGCCCAGCGCCAGGATCAGGCTCAGCGCCGCCCGCTTGCCGTGTTGCTTCACCAGGCGCTGCGCCGGGTAGACGGCGGCGACCCCGCATAGCGTGTACAGGATGCCGCCCCACAGCTTGAGCACGCCCCACATGCCGTACGCGCTCTGCGACGAGTGTAGATCCTGCAGCACGTAGTAGTAGCCGGCGTAGTAGCCGAGTGGATCGACGGCGAAGGTGGGGATGGCGTACGAGAAGCCGACCCCCAGCAGCACCAGGAATGGCTTGCAGCTGACGGTGCTGCGCAGCGTCTCCAGCAGGCCGGTGGCGCGCTGGCGCGTGGCCGTCTGGTAGTAGCGCTCGGGTACGTAGCGCACGTTGATCACGCCGGACAGGATCATCAGGCAGCCCGCCACGGCGCACGCGGCCATGGCGCCCTTGCCGCTGTCGATCTCGCCGGTGGCGGGATCACGGAACAGCGGCAAGCCCGACAGCCAGACCGCCGCGCCGATCAGGATTCCGACCGTCTTCTGGACGATGGCCTTGTAGCCCATCACGTTGGCGCGCTCGTGATAGTCCGGGGTCAGCTCGGCGCCGAGCGCCTGGTACGCGCTGTTGTAGGCGGCGATCAGCGGTGAGTACAGCACCGCCGAGAGCAACATGTAGGCATAGATTTGCTCCGCGCCCCAGCTGCGCGAGGGCAGAAAGAGCAGGGGCAAGGCCAGCCCCGACAGCAGCGAGCCCACGAGGATGTACGGCCGCCGACGCCCCCAGCGGCTGCGCGTGTTGTCCGAGAGCCAGCCAAAGAGCACGCCGGCGAAGGCGTCCGCGAGCAGGGTGGCGGCTTTCACGTTGCCGATCTGGGTCGGGCTCAGGTGGAAGTAGCTGCTGTACACCGGGTCGGCGAGGTTGAAGTACAGCCAGTGCCCGAGGATGTCGGCGGCGCCGCCGGTGGCGAACGCCAGCTTGACCCGGGTGGAGAGGCGCTCGCCGGCAGCGACGGCGGCGTCGCCCGCGAGCGCCGGGGTGGCACCGCTCAGCGGCACGGAGAGAGGCAGGGGAGCACGCTGGACCATGTCGGGCTGTGTCCTCGAGGAGAGCGGCCGAGCTCAAAACCAGACGTCGGCGACGTGGCGCCCGTCCGGCGGCAGATCGTCATGATTGCCGAGACCATCGTGACGGACCAGCGGCAGCGCCGCGACCGCTTCCGGCTCTGCCAGGCGCACGTTGACGGCGATGCGCCGGCGGCCGTCTTTACCGGGCTCGCGCTGGCGCCAGTAGGTAACGCAGCCGCAGCGCGGGCAGAAGTGAAAGCCCAGCCACTGATCCTGCCAGGCATACACCGAGGTGGTGCCGGAGACCTCGATGCGCCCGTGCTCGTAGTCGTATGCCCAGAGCACGCCGTAGCGCCTGCAGACCGTGCAGTTGCAGGCGGTGGCGGACTCCGGCGTGCCGGCGAAGCTCCAGCGCACCTCGCCGCAGTGACAGACCCCTTCGATCCGCGCTTCTCCTTGCACCATGCTCTTCTCCTCGTCTACACGCCCCCCGCTCGTAGCACCCGCGCTCACTCGATGTCGATCTCGTGCGGCAAGCTCACGCGCGGCGCGCGCAGATATGCGAAGGGCGTGTAGGCCAGCAGGTTGCTGACCCTCGACATGTAGAGATCCGCGTAGCGCTCGATCTGGCGCGCGAGGTGGCTCTTGTCGCTGCCGCAGCGCATGATGGGCCCCCAGCGCACGTTGAGCAGCTCGCTCGACTGCCGCGCCAGCGGCGCGATGCGCTGATCGAGCTCCACGAGGCGGCCGCGCAGCGCGCGGATCTCGGCGTTCGACCGCTCTGGGTCGAAGCCGGGCGGCGGCTGGCGCGTGTTGCGCAGGTGGGTCAGGCGCAGGCCAGAGAGCTGGTGCTCGAGCAGCACCTTCTCGGTCATGGCCACATCCAGCTGCGCCTGCGCCGGGCGGAACGCGACCAGTGCCTCCAGCTCGCGCTCCAGCTCGCGCACGATCAGCGCGGTGCGCCAGCGCAACAGATCCTTGCTGACGTGGACGTCGGCGAAGATGTGATCGCCGATGTACAGGATGTGATCGGGCTCGACCCGCAGGCTCGCCTCGACCAGGCGCGCGTCGCCGCCCAGATACACCTCGCCCTCCACGAGCGGGCCGATGTGCGGCGTGTAGCGGCTGGGCTCGTCCACCAGCCGGAACACCGGCGCACGGCGCGAGAAGAACTCGGGCTTGCGCGCCTGCACGATCACGAAGCTGAACAGCTCGCGCCAGTTGCCGCTGGGCAGAAAGCGGTCAAAGGCGTAGCTCATCATGCTCTGCGTGTACGACCACTCGGAGTTGGTGATCAGCAGCAGCTTCTTGCCGGCGGCCTTCAGCTCCCACAAGGTGCGGGGTAGCTCTTCATCCAGGATGACGTAGTGGCTGGGGTCGCTCAGGATCTCGCTCTTGAGCGCGCCCTCCAGGTGCGTGGCGTCGAGCACGCGCCGCACCTCTTGATAGAGCGCGCGGTAGCTGAGGCCGGGCTCCAGCTTGCCCAGATCCAGCAGATCTACCAGCTGCATGTACAGGCATGCCTCCGACAGGGAGAACAGCGTGTTCATGAACTGCCAGCGGCTCTCCGCCAGATCCACCGGCGCCGTGCCATACACGGACAGCCAGGTGTCAAAGTCCAGGACCATGGTGCCGTGGCTGGCGTTGCGCACGTGGCCGAAGCGGTTGGCCTTGACCAGGTTGCCGCGCTCGATGTCGATCACCAGCCCCAGGGAGGCCAGCTCGGGATCGAAGCGCAGCTCGTTCACGGGCCACCCGCGCGCCTGGAAGGCGCGCTTCATGTGCTCGTAAGCGCTCCGCTCCCAGCGCTCGCTGTCGTAGTGCACGAGCGTGTAGTCCATGTCGCAGCCGATCACCTGGACCGAGCGCAAATTGAGCGTACGGTTGCAAAACACGCGGCGCGGCAGGGGTGGCAAGCGAATGGCGTCTGCGCTGAGCGCGGCGGGTGGCGGGGCAACGGGCGGGGAAAAGGCATCCATGCGGCGCGCATGCTGCCACAGCGACGTCCGCTGGCGATATCCACGAGCAGCGCCGGTTCCAGAATGGGCCGCCAGTATGCCGACACCGGAACTGCGGGCGAGAGCTCCGGAAGAGAGGGCTCCGGAAGGGAGAGCTCCGGACGGGAGAGCTCCGGAAGAAAACGCGCCGGAGGAAGGGAAAATCAACGAAGGGAAGTCAGCTCAGCGCAGGGAAAAGTACAGAGCAGCGAGGGCGCTGCCCGCTGGCCGCCCCCGCTAGCCCCTCGGGGGGGTTCCGTGTATTGTTGCACGGTCCGGTTTCTTTCCGTTGAGACCGTGTGCGGTGGGCCAATGGCATGGGTCGCCACTGCACTTCGCTCGGCTGAGCCGGTTATTGCCCTTTTATCTCGCTCGTCTGGCAGCGACCACTTTGCAGAAGATCATGCAACAACCTGCTTCTTCCCTTTCGCTCTTGCTGCTCTCCTGTGCCGGCCTGTATGCCGCGTTCGCGTGCTCACCAGGCTCCGAGGCCGAGCCAAGTGTGGTGGTGCGCGAAAGCCAGGGCGAGCCCTCCGGCTCGGGCGGTGAAACGAACGACCCGCCCACCGCGGGCCCTTCCGGGGAAGAAGAGCTGTACACGGCTCCGCCGCCGCCCGACTGCGCAGATTTCGAGCTGAACAACGACGAGCAGTGCGATGACGGTAATCGCGTCGACGGCGACGGCTGCTCCGCCAACTGCCTGGTGGTCGAGGTGGGTTGGCAGTGTGAAACACCGGGGGCGCCCTGCACCCAGGTGGAGGTATGCGGCTCGGGCAAGCTGGAGCTGGGCGAGACGTGTGACGACGGCAACGCCACCGGCAATGACGGTTGCTCCGCCACTTGCCGGGTAGAGACGGGCTTCGTCTGTCCAACCCTGGGCCAGCTGTGCGTGTCCTCGGCGGTGTGCGGGGACTCCTTCGTGGCGTTTGGCGAGCAGTGTGATGACGGCAACGCGACGGCGGCCGACGGCTGCTCCGATGCCTGCCAGCTGGAGGTCGGCTGGAGCTGTCCGATCCCCGGCGCCAAGTGCCAGCCGGTCTGCGGCGATGGCAACGTGGTCGGCGCCGAGACCTGCGACGACGGCAATCTGGCGCAGGGCGACGGCTGCGCGCCCACCTGCCGCCTCGAGGCAGGGTTTGCCTGTGACGCAGCGGGCGTGGCGTGTCGCGAGACGGAGTGCCGCGACGGCAACCAGGAGGGCAGCGAGCAGTGCGACGACGGCAACGATGTGCCGTACGACGGCTGCGCGGCGAACTGCACGAACGAGCCGCGCTGTGGCCTGGTGGGGGGCGTATACACGTGCGGCGCCGTGTGCGGCGACGGCATGAAATTTCAGGAAGAGGAGTGCGACGACGGCAACACCCTGGCGGATGACGGCTGCAGCCCGACGTGCACGCTGGAGCCCGGCTACGAGTGCACCAATGACGTGGCCGATCAGGGCGTGGTGCTGGATCTGCCGATCATCTATCGCGACTTCAACAACGACCACCCGCAGTTCGAGGTGAGCCCGGATCCGAATGGGGTGCGCGCGCCGGGCCTCGTCGCCTCGCAGCTGAATGCCCTGGGCCGCCCCGTGTACAACACCGAGTTCAGCTTCGATCCCGACGGCGCGGGGCCCGTGACGGCTCGGGCCTGGACCATGGACGGGCGCGAGCCGGCGGACGGCAACGGCGCGGCGCCGCTGGCCACGCCGGCGGCGATCGCGGAGGCATTCAATCAGTGGTATTCGGACTCGCCGGTGAGCGAGCGAGTGGTGGACACCTTGCCGCTGGTGCTGCAGGCGGACGGCTCGTTCCAGTTTGCCGCCAGCTTGACGGAGGATCCACCCGATCAGTTCTTCCCGCTCGATGGCCGCGGCCTGGATCAGAGCACGGACATCGGCGGCGGCGTCACGCACAATTTCCACTTCACGAGTGAGGTGCGGCAGTGGTTCGAGTCCGTCGGCGGCGAGTTCCTGGAGTTCACGGGGGACGACGACGTGTGGGTGTTCGTCAACGGTCAGCTCACGGTGGATCTGGGCGGCATCCACAGCGAGATCAGCGGCAGCATCCTGCTCAGCGAGACGGGTGAGGACTCCACCCTGGTGATCAACGGCGGAGCCCCCACGTTGATCGACGTGCCGATCAGCCAGACCGGCGTGAACGAGATCGTGGTCTTTCAGGCCGAGCGCCACGTGACCCAGAGCAACTACACGCTCACCTTGCGCGGCTTCAACGCGCCGGTCACCAGCTGCGCGCCCCGCTGCGGCAACGGCATCGTCACTCCGGACGAGACCTGCGACGACGGGCCGCAGAACGGCAGCGGCTACGGCTTCTGCGCGGCGGATTGCACGCCGGGCCCGCGCTGCGGCGACGGGGTAGTCACGCCCGGTGAAGAGCAGTGCGACAACGGCATCAACCAGGATCCGTACGAGACGGAGTCGACCTCCTGCGCGCCCGGCTGCGTGCGCGCGCCGTATTGTGGCGACGGCCAGGTGGACGCCAACTTCCGAGAGCAGTGTGACGACGGCGTCAACGACGGCTCTTACGGTGGCTGCTCGCCGACGTGCCAGCTGGGGCCGCGCTGCGGTGACGGGGTCGTCAGCGAAGAGGGCGATGAGGACTGCGACGACGGCAACCGCCGCAACGGAGACGGCTGCAACACCAACTGCCGCTTCGAGCGCGGGCCGATCTGAGCCGCTCGCTGTCTTTGTCGCGCTACTCAGACCAGAACCCGAGCTGAACCGAGCAGGGCAGGGCACCTCGCGCGGCAGCCAGCAGTGTCCTGCGCCGTGCCGCGCGTCGGCATCGCGGCGTAAGGTCTGCTGCTTGGTCTCGGCGGCGTGTCAAAGCGGTCTGCGCCGGCACGAGCCATCGGTGAAGTCATACATGCTCAGCAAAATGCCGCGCCGTGGCCCGAAAAGCCGCAGCCACTGCGGCATTTGTCCTGGCTGAGCGGAAGCTCTCGCGTACCCTGACGGGAATGGCGAGGCACACGGAACGTCGGAGCTGGTGGGCGCGCTGCTGGACAGCTGCTTGGGCGGTGGGTGCCGTTGCCTGGAGCCTGGGCGCGTGCGCTGAGAGCGGGTCCAACGAGCCGGCGCCCAGCGCGCCATCCGAGACGGGCATCGACCAGCCCGACGCTTCCGCAGCGATAGATCCGGTCGTGAGCCCCTCCGACGCCGGTAGCGAGGGCACGGGCTTCGTGCTGCCGCTGGAGCCGCCGCGCATGGGTGCGGTCAATGGTGTGTGCGCGCCGGGCCTGACCCAGCCGTGTGTGTTCGATCAGCTCTGCTTCGGCGAGCAGACCTGCGCGCAGGACGGCTCTGGCTTTGGGCCGTGCGTGTGTCCGAGCGTGCCGGATGACGCCGTGGCCATCGTGGGCGCGCGCTGCGCCTCGGACGCGGAGTGTGCGCCGGGGGCCACGTGTTTCACCGCCGAAGGCAACGACTACCTGGGCGCCGGCGGCCCAGCGGGCGGCTACTGTACGATGCCGTGCGCGGACTCTGCGGAGTGCATCGCGAGCGACCCGCAGTCGCTGTGCGTGCCCATGGGGCCGAACGGCGCTCGATATTGCATCCGCGCCTGTCTCTCGAAAGAGCCGCTGCCGGGAGAGAGCAAGTGCCTGAATCGCCCGGAGCTGGTGTGCGTGTCCGTGGCGGCGGACGGGGTGGAGGCGCTGGCCCCGGGGGCGCAGCCGGGATATTGCGCCCCGCGCTGCGGCAGCAACGCGGATTGCCCGCAAGGCCGCGTGTGTCACCGCCAGGCGGGCATCTGCACCGACGCGCCATCGCCGGGCTTGCCGTCGGGCTCGCGCTGCGAGCTGGACACGGACTGCGACGGCCGCGCCTGCGAAGATCGGGTCGGCGGCGTGGGCACCTGCACGGCGCTGTGCACGCTGGGCGCGCTCTCGGGCTGCGGCTACGAGCGGAACGACCCTGCCCGCAAGGCGGCCTGCATCGTGCCGCTGGTGTCTGCCGGGCGCTTCAGCGAGGGCCCGGGCGATCTGGGCATGTGCCGCGAGCTGTGCAGCGTGGACTCGGACTGCCTGCGGGCGAACGAGGGCTTCGTCTGCCGTCCACTCACCGCGGCGCTGGCGGAGTACACGGGCCGACCCGGGGCCTGCTCCGAGCCGCCTGCGCCCCCGGTGACGCCGCCCGCGGACGAGCCCGACGCCGGCTGAGCAGCGGCCGCAGGCCCGAGCACGGTCGATTCCGCTGCTCGCCAGCGCAGGGGCACGAGCGGGCGCCCGCGCACGGATTGCGCGGCGCGGGGCACTCGTATTAAAGCCGCGCCCATGAGTCGCATCTTTCGCTCGCTTCCGCCGAAGGGCACCAAGCTTGGCATCGCGTTCTCCGGCGGTCTGGATACCCGCTGCGCCGTGGCGTGGCTGACCCGGCAGGGCATGCAGGTCTACGCCTACACGGCCGATCTGGCGCAGCCCGACGAGAAGGATCCGCGAGAGATTCTGCCCGTCGCGCGGCAACACGGCGCGGTGGAGGCGCGGCTGGTGGACTCACGCGAGGCGCTGGCGCGCGAGGGTATCGTGGCCCTGCAGTGCGGCGCGTTTCACCTGTCGACGGCGGGTCGCAAGTACTTCAACACGACTCCGCTCGGTCGCGCCGTGACCGGCACCGGCATCGTGCGCGCCATGATGGCGGACGGGGTGAACGTGTTCGGCGACGGCAGCACGCACAAGGGCAACGACATCCAGCGCTTCTACCGTTACGGCATCCTGACCAACCCGGAGCTGCGCATCTACAAGCCGTGGCTCGATCAGGCCTTCGTGGACGCCTTCGGCGGCCGCACGGAGATGAGCGAGTACCTGAAGAGCATCGGGCTGCCGCACACGCAGAGCACGGAGAAGGCGTACAGCACCGACGCCAACGCGCTCGGCGCCACGCACGAGGCCAAGGATCTCGAGCACCTCGACAGCGGCATGCACATCGTCAACCCGATCATGGGGGTGGCGCACTACCGCCCGGAGGTGGCGATCAGCCCGGAGAAGGTGGTGGTCGAGTTCGAGAACGGCATCCCCGTCGCGCTCGGCAGCAAGCGCTTTGGCTCGCTGATCGAGGCCATTTTGGAGGGCAACGCCGTGGGCGGCCGCCACGGGCTGGGCATGAGCGATCAGATCGAGAACCGGGTGATCGACGCCAAGAGCCGCGGTATCTACGAGGCGCCGGGCATGGCGCTGTATCACATCGCCTACGAGCGGCTGCTGTCCGCCATCCACAACGAGAACACGCTCGACCAGTACTACATGCAGGGCCGCCGCCTGGGCCGCCTGCTGTACGAGGGTCGCTGGTACGATCCCGAGGCGATGTTGATCAAGGACGCGCTCACCCGCTGGATCGCCCCCAGCGTCACGGGCAAGGTGACCCTGGAGCTGCGCCGCGGCGACGACTACTCCATCCTCGACACGCGCGCCGAGTTCATGAACTACGGCCCCGACAAGCTGAGCATGGAGAAGGTGGAGAACGCCGCCTTCTTGCCCGCCGATCGCATCGGCGCGCTGGAGCTGCAGACCTTGAACGTGACCGACAACCGCGCGCTCTTGCGCCACCACCTGGACAGCACGGCGCGCCTGGGTGAAGGCGTGGAGCAGCTGAGCGGATTGCTGGGCGACGGCAAGAAGTGAAGGCGTGAGCAGGTGAGCGAGGGCCGAGCCGAGCCGCTGGGCCCCGCTCACGCAGCAGTCGTCAGTAGTTGACCTGCAGCTGCAGGCGGACGAGCTTGCCCGACTCGCGGTCGTAGGGGATGCGTCCGCTCGTGCGGCGGGCTTCCTGGTAAGACGCCGTGAGCTCCAGCGGCTTGATGAACTGCCACTCGAAGCCGGCGTCCAGCTCCCGCACGGAGTAGCGGGGCGCGTTGGTCTCGTGCTTCTTGCCGCCCTCGTAGCTGGCGAGGCGCACGTAGGGGGTCAGCACTCCCGGGACCAGCCCTGCGAGCCGCAGGGACGCCAGTACGAAGCCACCGTGCAGGCTCCGGCGGCGTACGGTGCCGCTGAAGACCTCCGCACCCGCCGCATCCAGGCTGGTGCCGAAGTCCGTCAGCTCGGGGCCCGTGCCGATGTTGTATTCGGCGAGGAGCCCGAACGGCTGCGGGTAGAGTGCGAACGCCAGGGCGGCGCGCGCGTCGCGCACCTCGTCCGGTGCGATCACCTGCTCGCTGGTGTTCACCACCACCTTGCCCGTGTAGCCGCCGCCGCCCACCTCGATGATCTGACCGCCCAGCTCGAACGGGTAGGTGATCCGTGCGACCACATGTTTGCCGGCGTTGGCGTCCGCGCGGTTGATGGTCTGGCCGTTGAACACCCCCAGGCCCAGCATGCCATAGTCCCCCGAGCCCTTGAGGCCGCTGTCGGTGAGGTGTTTGAAGAGCCTGCGCACCGACGCGGGGGCGTAATAAAAGAACACTCCCAGATCGCGCTCGCCGCTCAGGGCGCTGTTGAGGGCATCCGAGCGATCCAGCGGCAGGCGGTTCTGGCTGGACTGCATGTTCTCGTAACCGAAGGGCACCTTGGACTGGCCGACGCGGAAGCGGAACTCCTTGTCCGAGTCGAGCGCGATGTCGAAATACCAGTCGCGGACCTGCGCGAAATGCAGCGCGTCTCCGGCCGAGGCTGCGAAGTCCGTCTGCAGGTACAGGTCGATGTGCGGGTGCATCTCCCCCAGCAGCACCAGGCGCGCGCGGCGCACGGAGAGGCCCGCGTGGCCGCCGATGGCGCGGTCGCCCTGCAAGTTGTTCAGCTCCTCGTTGCTCCGGGCGAGCTCGTTGTAGCGGAACTGCGTGTAGCCGCGCACGTTGATGCGATCGAAGAAGTGCGCCTTCTTCTCCGGCGGAGCCGCTGATTCCTCCGGCGGAGCCGCTGATTCCTCCGGCGGAGCCGCTGATTCTTCCGGCGGAGCCGGTGCCGGAGGAGCAGCGGTGGGGGCCTGTTCTGGGTCGGGGGCGACCTGCGCGAGAGCGGGGGAGGCGAGGCCGGCCTGGCAAAGGGCGGCGCTCAGCACACACAGGAGCTTGCGGGAAGGCGGGCGAGAGGACGTCGTCGATTCTTTCACGCCGCGCTTGTTACTCGGGTTTTGCCAGCGAGTTTGTAAAGTCCCGGAAACTATTATGACGGGGAGGTGAAATGTCGCCCCGCCCCCCACCGTTCGGGCTGACACCTCGAGCGGCCGGCACCGTCCCGGGCGTGTTATCATGGACGGATGTCTTTTATGATAGACAGTTGCCGTCAACCGTTGCTACTGGGCGGGAACAAACAAATTGACGCTCGAGCTGCGGGCGTACGCGCCGACTTTTCATCGGCGGGGCAGCGCAGCGAGCGGACTTCAGAAGAGGTTGGTTTCCGCCATGCGGCGAATGCTTCGTTGCGTCCTTACACCCCGCGCCCGTCTCTCTCTTGCCTCTGCCAGCTGGTCGCTGCTGTGCACGGGGCTCGCGTGGCCCGCGAGCGCGTTGGCGCAGGCTGAGCCGCAGCCCACGCCAGCTCCTCCCGCCGAGCCGGCGCCTGCCCAGCCGGCTCCCGCCGAGCCGGCGCCTGCCCAGCCGGCTCCCGTCGAGCTGCCGCCCGAGCCGGCTCCCGCCGAGCTGCCGCCCGCCGAGGCGGCTCCAGCCCAGCCGGCGCCCGCTGATACCGCCGCTGCGTCTGCCGCGGCTGCTGCGCCGGCCGCCACACCCGAGGCCACGCCGCAGCCCAGCAAGCCCGCTTTCCAGATCGAGGGGGCTCCCGGCAAGGGGCTCACCGTGCGCGCTGGTGATGCGTTCTCCTTGAACTTGCGCTCGCGCTTCCAGCTTCGTTATCAGCTCGACGGCTCCGCCGAGGACGCCAACGAAGAGCGCGAGTACCAGCAGCTGGTCAACATTGGCACCGCGCGCCTGTGGCTCTCCGGCAACGTGTACGTGCCCGAGCTGCGCTACATGCTCCAGCTCGCGGTGGCGGGGCGCGACTATCGTGACGGCGCCACCTCGCCCATCTTCGACGCCTTCATCGACTACCAGCTGCACCGTGACCTCTCCGTGCGCGCAGGGCAGTTCTTCGTGCCCTTTGATCGCCTGCGCACGGTGCGCGAGTCAGGGCTGCAGATGGCGGATCGGCCGCTGCCAGTGGGGGAGCTCACCCTCGACCGCGACGTGGGGGTGGTGATCTACTCCGAGCAGTTCCTCGGCTCGCCGCTGGCGTATCGCCTGGGCGTGTTCGGGGGCGGCGGCACCAACCTGAGCACCGGCAAAGAGCCCGGCGCACTGCTGGTGGGGCGGCTGGAGCTGCGCCCGCTGGGCCCGATTGATGACGACAGCGAGGGCGACCTGGCGCGCCGCGCCGCTCCTGGCCTGGCCCTGGGCGTTGGAGCTGCGTACGACACCAACACCAACCGCCAGCGCACGACCACGGGCGCCACCTTCAGCGGCGGCACCACGGACTACCTGCACCTCGCCGCGGACCTCGTCTTCAAGTGGCAGGGCTTTGCCGCGCAGCTCGAGTACCTCTGGAAAGACGCCTCGAACGACGTCATCACCTCGCTCGATGACGATGGCGCCACCCTCACCGAGCGCACCCGCTCCGGCAGCGGCTGGATCGCGCAGGCCTCGTACGTGTTCGATCCGCCGATCGAGGTGGTGGGGCGCCTGTCGCGGCTGTATGCCTTTGACGGCACCGATCCGCGCCTGGTCGAGCTGCACGAGCGGGCGGTGGGGCTGAACTACTACTTCAACGCGCACGCGCTCAAGCTGCAGACTGACTTCATCGCGCGGGTGCCCGTGGGCGGCGACTTCGATCAGGCCACCTTCGTCGTGCACACGCAGCTCGACGCCACCTTCTGAGCGCGAGACAGTACTTCCTCCGCAGGAAGCGCCGCCGCACGTCCTCGATGGCTAGCGGGTGGCTCACCCAGCCTCGCCCGTCCGTCCACGCCGCGCGCGCAGACCCGGCTGGCCCAGAAGAGGCTAGCGCACCCGCACCAGATCGTAGACCCAGCCGGCGGTGTCCAGGTGTTCCACGGCGGTGCCGTCCTCCGGGCGGATCTCGTACACCTTGGTGCGCGCATAGCCGTCGTAGGGTAGGAACACGAAGTGGCGACCCTCGTACGTTCGGCCGTGGAACTGCCCGTCCATGCCGATGACCCCGGGCAGCTCACTCGCCGATTGGGCCTCGAAGTCCACCAGCCACAGCCGGAAGTGGCTGCCCAGCGTCACCTCTTCGATCACCGCGTCGTCGTAGTCGCCCGACCAATCCACGTTCAGCTCGTCGGCGTGCAGGTAGCTGGCCACCGCTCTACCGTCCTCCAGGTAGCGCATCACCATCGGCACGCGCCCGCCCGCCCAGGCGCTCAGGTCGGGTGAGAATTGCTCGTCGAGCTGGCCGTCGGGCGAGAGCCGGACCACACAGGGTTCGGGCGCGCGTCCCTACAGGTGACGGGTGGGGCGCACGTTCCAGGTGCTGAAGTAGGTGTTGCCCAGCTCATCTTGTGTGGCGTTCTCCAGCGCGGTGCAGGGCGCGTCGATCAGCGCTCGCTCCTCGTGCGTCTGCGGGTCATAGACCGCGATGCGGGATGTGTCGGAGAACTCGAACCAGTCCGCATCCCGATAATAAAATGGCACCATCACGGCGCCGCGACTCGGCACCCGTGACGTGCGGTTGAAAGCGAACTGCAGCTGCAGCCCACCGGCAGGGTCCAGGGAGAGCTGCGTGTCTTCCTTGAAGTCCACGATCGAGAAATCAAACGTGTCCCAGACGACGCGTTTGGTGATGTTGGCTGTCGCGTACACGGTGCGCTCGTTGAGGAAGAACTGGCTGGAGAACGAGGCATCGCTGATGCCGTAGCTGCTGAAGTCCAGGCGCGGGCCACCCGTCCAGGTGAGCTGTTCATCGATCTCGAAGCGCGCCACCGTCGCTTCACCCGCTACCAGCAGGCGCCCGCCGGCCGCGGCGATCGACTGGAACCCCGTGAACTCGCGCGCGCCGGACAGCGGATCAGGTCCGAAATCGAGGCTCGAGCTGAGCGCGACGTAGGTCGTGGCGTCGAAGTTGGGGTCGAAGACCACGACGTTCAAGGCGTAGAGCGCGCTCGTGTCCGAGCCGCCCGGCGCCATGCCGGTGGGGCCAGCCTCCAGCACGCCACTGGCAGCGGTGACCGTACGATCAGCGTCGTTACACGCGCTGCCGAGCAGCACCAGCCAGGCTGAAAGAGGGAAGGACAGCCTGCGATCGAGACCCAATTGGCCCATTGCGATAACCTCCGGCGAGCGCTGATAATGAAAGTCAGAACTCGTTTCAAGCGGGCCATTTCGGCGCTATCATGGCTGGAATGTCGCGATCCACTCACGCATCGGGCGCCATCAGGGCGGCTCGCAGCGTGCTTCCGCTGCAAAGGTGATGTCTCGAGATGGTCAGCGCGAGTGAGCGGCGCCCCCCAAAAAATGTTCGTGCTCTGCGCGCTGGCACGGCGGCCTTCGAAGCCGGCACACGTGAGCTGCTTCACCTGCACCCGGAGGATGGCCAGCTCAAGTGGCCGGGAGCGGTGGCTTCCGTGCAGACGCCGCGCGGCATCTTCGTCGTACCCCCGGGGGCTGCCGTGTGGATTCCGCCGAACCAGCGCCATGGGGGCCTCTACCCCTGCGCCATGCAGGAGCGCAGCCTGTACGTGTATCTGGAGCGCTGCGCAGCGCTGCCGGCGGCGTGTTGCGCGGTTCGGGTTACGCCGCGCATGGCCGAGATGATCGCGGGCTTTGTGCGCCAGCACCGGGAAGAGCACGGCGGCTGGCGAG
Source organism: Polyangiaceae bacterium (assembly GCA_025937895.1). GTDB lineage: Bacteria > Myxococcota_A > Polyangia > Polyangiales > Polyangiaceae > SZUA-265. The sequence goes on from JAICQL010000009.1 coordinate 79,101, forward strand.
AGTTGGAGCAGTCCGCGCTGAGCATCCTGGCCGACGAGCTGCGCGACTCCGGTGTTGCACCGCTGGAGCTCTCGATTCCAGAGGCGCCCGCCATCATGGCAGTGACCAGCGCGGTGCTCGCCAATCCGACGCTGGTCCGTTCGCTGGCGGAGTGGTCCGAGTTCCTGGGGCTGAGCCAGAGCAGTGTGGACCGCGCCTTTCGCCGGTATACCGGGCTGCCGCTGGGTGCCTGGTGCCGGCGAGCGCGCTTGCTATACGCCCTGCGGCGGCTCGCGTCGGGCGCCGAGGTAGCCACGATTGCGGGCGAGCTCGGCTACGGCGCCAGCGCCTTCGTGCAGACATTTCGCAAAGCACTGGGGACGACCCCAGGGCGCTATTTCGCCGCGCTGGCGGATTCACCGCGCCCTGCGGCAGCTCACGAGGCGCCGGCGCTGGCGATTTACGGCGGCTCAGGTTGATCGACCGGGTTTCAGGTAGGCGCACAGGCGCTCGGCCCAGGTGGGGCGGAGCTCGAAGGCCGCCGTTGTCAGCGGCCTAATCAGTTCTCTCGGGCGACATCGAGGGTAGGGAGCGCAACGTTCCCCTGGCGCAGCGGAGGCGCGTGTTACAAGGCGCGCATGAAATCCGGGCAGCTCTTTTCTGGCAGGTTGGGTGGATCTCGCGCGTGGCAGCGCGGCGGGAGCTGGGTGGCGTGGTGGCGGCCGGCGCTGCTCGCCAGCGGCGCAGCAGCGGTGGGTGGTTTTCTGGCGTGTGGGGAGAACGATACCTTGCTCAGCGGTGGCCAGCAGCAGCTGCAGCCCGACGCAGGCGCACAGGAGGCGGAAGACAGAACCCGCCCGCTGGACACGGACTTTCAGAAGGTGACCTTGAACGGCGCTCCGGGAGAGCCGATCGGGCTCGCCGTGCTGCCCGATGGTCGGGTCCTGCACACGCAGCGCGGCGGGCGGGTGGTGATGTACGATCCGACGACCGGCTTCAACCGGGTCGTCGCCACCATCCCCGTGTACCAGCACGATGAGGAAGGGCTGCAGGGCATCGCGATCGACTCGCGCTTCAGTGAAAACGGCTGGGTCTACATCTACTACTCGCCACCGCTGAACACGCCGGCGGACGATCCCGCGACCCCGGACGTGCTCGAGGGAGAGGCGCCCGCCACCGGCACGGCCGCCGACTTTCAGCGTTTCCGCGGCCAGATGCGGCTCGCGCGCTTCCGGCTGGAGGGCGACGTGCTGTCGCTGGACAGCGAGCAGGTGATCCTGGAGGTGCCCGTGGACCGCGGCATGTGCTGCCACGTGGGCGGGCAGATCGATTTCGACAGCCAGGGCAACCTGTATCTCTCCACCGGCGACGACTCGAACCCGTTCGAGTCGGACAGCTTCACGCCCATCGACGAGCGTCCGGAGCGCTACCCTGCGTTCGACGCGCAGCGCAGCTCGGGCAACACCAACGATCTTCGCGGCAAGCTGCTGCGCATCCGCGTGCAGGAAGACGGCACGTACACCATCCCGGAGGGCAACCTCTTTCCGCCCGGCACCGCGCTGACCCGGCCCGAAATCTACGCCATGGGCTTGCGTAACCCGTTCCGCTTCGCCGTCGATCGCCGCCGCGACGTGGTCTACCTCGCCGACTATTCACCCGACGCGACCATGGGCGATCCCGCGCGTGGCCCCGCCGGGCAGGGCAAGTGGATGGTCATCCGCCAGCCCGGCAACTACGGCTGGCCCTACTGCGCCACGCCAGCGCTGCCC